>CAXTFT010000030.1:0-29173 GCA_964243585.1 uncultured Terriglobus sp. | reverse complement strand
CAGGTACGCCGGGAAACATGACAGCAACGGCAGCGGGTAGTTGCGCCATACGAGCCAATGCAGCGACCACGTGCGCGGGACCGGGAACACTTGGCACGAACAACTTTGTATCCTTCGGCATTGCCAGCGGTTCCTCTGCGCAGAGCTTTATCTACACGCAATTTTCATGCGACTGACCAGACTGAATCGCATTTCAATTTCATGTGATTGTTCCGTATTGGCATCAGTCGAGAGATCACCTGTTACAACCCACCACTTGGTTCCGTTCTCTCAATACCCGTGAGACCGAATCTCTTGGTCAAGCAACACCTTCTTACTCACAGCAGCAAGCGAACAACTTAAGGGAGAACAACAGTGGACGAAACACTGAAGAATATTGCGAAAAACAGCCTGTCGCGGCGGGGTTTTCTTGCCAGCGCCAGTGCTGCGACTGCAGCGACATTGATCGGCTGCGGCGATTCGAGCCCGGTCACGTCGACGGTACCAACCGCGCCCACGGCACCGGCCGTGTCGGACAATGATGTGCTGAATTTTGCATTGAATCTCGAGTACCTGGAAGCAGAATTCTACCTGCGCGCGGTCACCGGCAACGGTGTTCCCACTGCGGATGGCGGTGGTGCAACGATTACGATTCCCGGGGTCTCTCGCGTAAATTTCACAAATGAGTTCATCCGGCAGATTGCGGTAGAGCAGGCTCAGACAGAACTCGCACACGTTCGTGCATTGCGCGCTACCATTACAGGGAATGGTGGCACGCCCATCGCCCAGCCCGCGCTGAACTTTACCGATGCGTTCAACAGCATTGCGCTCAATGCAGGCATTGGTAGCAGCTTTAATCCTTTTGCAGATCAAAACAGCTACCTTGTAGGCGCGTTGACCTTCCCAGATGTGGGTGTCACAGCATACACCGGTGGAGCAACGTTGCTGAAGGATAAGAACATTCTGAATGCAGCGGCAGGTTTCCAGGCAACTGAGGCTTACCACGCCGGAATGTTTCGCAATGTATTGGCCTACCAGACGATTTCACCGAAGGATCAAACGTTCCTGAACTACTTCAACCAGGTTGTGCAGCTGCGTAGCAAGCTCGGTGGCGGCATGGAAACCGTTCTGTTTCCAGGGACCAGCGCAACATCTTTGCCTGCTTATGGCACCGCAAATGCGACAACCGGCCGCATTTCATATACAGCCGTTGCACCATCGACCATTGTGGCTGCAGATGCCGACGCACTTGGCTATGCCCGCACTACGGATCAGGTGCTGCACATTGTGTATGGCACCAATCCTGGGACCTTTACCGCTTCAGGCGGCTTTTTCCCTGCAGGCATGAATGGCACCATCAAGCAACCCACCACCTAAGCGACGGATAGAGTAAAAGGACAAAACATGGCAACTCAGGAAACACAGCACATAGATTCCATCATCGCGAGCCGTCGCGCACTCCTTATGGGTGGTGCGGCACTAGGCGCGGTTGCACTTACCACAGGCGTTGCAAAGGCCGCTGTACCTGCCACTCTGGGCGACACGGACATTCTGAATTTTGCACTAAATCTCGAGTACCTGGAAGCGCAGTTTTATACTTTAGCCGCAGAGGGAGTCTACGCAGAGAACTCTGCATCAACACCCATCTCCGGCATCGGTGCAGGAACTGCCGCCGGCGGACCCAATACCTCAGCCACCCTGATTCTCAAGCCCAACACTTCGCCTGCAGGCAGCACGACTGTCATTCGTCCGGTGCCGTTCACCAGTTCATCCATTGCTGCCTACGCCTTCGAGACCGCACTAGAAGAGCGGAAACACGTCAACTTTTTGCGCCGCACCCTAGGTGCATCAGCAGCAGCACAGCCGACGCTCGACCTGTTCCAAAGCTTTAATGGTTTAGGCAGAGCTCTTACCCCCGCGTTGGCGAGCTTTGATCCATTCGCAAACGATGCTAATTTCCTGTTAGGTGCTTACATCTTTGAAGATGTGGGTGTGAGTGCTTACCACGGTGGTGCACCACTACTGAGTCCTTCAGCCTTGCTGCCCGCTGCGAAGATACATGCAGTCGAGGCTTACCACGCTGGCTTGATCCGGTCGACCGTTGCCGGCATTGATGCAGGCTTTATTACAGTACCTGGCTTTACCCTTACCGCTCTAAAAGCAGCCACGGGCTATGACACTCTGGGTCAAGTTACGCGGGCTATATCAACGGTTCGTGCCACGCTCGATGGAACGCAGGGCGGTACACCGGATGACAATGGTGTAGGAACGCGGATGGTGGCACTTAATACCTCGTCCGCCACCTTCACTTCAACTACCATTCTGGACGGCGACGCAAACTACCTTGGTTGGGCGCGCGACCCGCGTAAGGTGCTCAACATTGTGTACGCAGCAGCGGGCAGCCCGACGCGTGGCGGTTTCTTTCCCAATGGACTGAGCGGAACCATTAACTAAGCACTCATAAACACGAGACAAAGGGCAACTCTCCATAAGAGTTGCCCTTTGTGCATCATGTTGTTATAGCGGCTGTACGTCGGAAGCCTGCCAGCCCTTCGGCCCTTTGATCACGTTGAACTGAACGGCCTGGCCTTCCTGCAGGCTCTTGAACCCGTTCGTATTGATCGCGGAGTAATGTACAAAGACATCCTCGCCGTTTTCACGGCTGACAAAGCCGAATCCTTTTGCGTCGTTGAACCACTTCACTGTCCCCTGTTCCATAAAGCCCGGTCCCTCTTCCGTTTCGCATCTGCCGCTGAATACAAAGGGGTTATGACCGCCTTGTGGGCGGCTGTTAACAACTTTGTCTCAAACGATTGCGGATAGACTAGCAGAAAGCCTCAGCTGTGGAAAAGTCGGGATTGAGTTTTATTCAGCGTTTTTCTGACGCGCCTGCTTGGCTGTTCAAGGCTCGTGTCACCAGATCTTCTGTCCTGCTCAGAACTTGGTCGAGCGAAAGCGTCGTCGTGTCCAGCAAAGTTGCATCGCTTGCTGGTACCAGCGGGCTCTGTTCGCGAGAACGGTCACGAGTGTCACGGTCCTGCATGTCGTTCATCACGGCAGCACGCGATTCCTCTGCACCGGGTTGCTGCGCAAATCGGCGATCGCCACGGGCTTCCAGTGAGGCGTCCAGAAAGATCTTAATGTCGGCCCTGGGAAAAACCACGGTTCCGATGTCGCGGCCTTCCATGACGATGCCGCACGGCGATGATTGCCCAAGCGCCCGCTGAGCAGCGACCATCCACTCTCGAATAGGACCGTGGACGGAGACACGGGAAGCAGCCGCCGTGATCTCCGGGGTACGAGTGCTGCCTGTGACATCCTCGCCATCAAGCAGGACGCGGTTACCCGTTGGGCCAGGATGCAGGGTAATGCCGGTCGTGTGAGTCAGTGCCTCGACCGCAGCGCTGTCTTCGCATGCAATACCAAGCCGTACAGCTTTTAGGGCCAGCGCCCGGTACATGGCTCCGGTTTCAAGGTTCAGGAGGCCGAAACGGGATGCCAGATGAGCGGCTACCGTGCTCTTTCCGGCACCTGCGGGGCCATCAATGGCCACGATAAAACCACTCGGACTGCACGGATTCTGGTGCAAGGTTTTCTCCCATCATGCTGCAGAAGTAAAAATTTGTGCTGAAAAGGCAGCCTTTCGGCTGCCTTTTCGTGACTATTCAGGCCGACGCTTCGGAGCGCCACCACGTCCCGGACCGGAACCCGGCCCACGCCGCGCCGGTGAGAAACCGGGCTTGCTGAAGCCGCCGGAGCCGCCGCGATCCCGTCCAAAGCCTGATCCGCCAAACTTCGCACCACCCGGTCCTGAAGACTTCGTACCGCCGAACGAAGGACGTCCCGAGCCGGAACCTGCACGGTCTGCGGAGAACGGCTTGCGCTCGCCACCTTCGCGCGGCGTAAATGGACGGCGTTCTCCGTCGGTGCGCGGAGTAAAGGGACGATCACCGCGCGGCGCAAATGGACGACGCTCACCACCACCTTCACGTGGTGTGAACGGGCGACGCTCACCATCTCCGCGTGGTGTGAAGGGTCTGCGCTCGCCGCCACCCTCGCGTGGTGTGAAAGGACGTCGCTCGCCATCGCCGCGCGGTGTAAACGGACGGTCCCCACGTGGTGCAAATGGCTTGCGATCCCCACCTTCACGAGCAGGGAATGGACGGCGTTCTCCGTCACCCCGTGGTGTGAAGGGGCGACGTTCACCGCCCTCACGCGGGGTAAACGGCCTGCGCTCACCGTCTCCACGAGGGGCGAAGGGACGATCCCCACGGGGCGCGGACGGACGACGCTCACCGCCTTCACGAGGTGTCGAGGGGCGACGTTCCCCACCCCCAGCCGGTGTGAAAGGGCGACGCTCGCCACCCTCACGAGGCGGAAATGGACGGTCGCCACGAGGCGTAAACGGACGGCTGTCGCCACCTTCACGAGGCGTAAACGGACGGTCGCCGCGGGGTGCGAACGGACGGCGTTCACCACCTTCACGAGGCGTAAACGGACGACGTTCGCCATCGCCGCGTGGTGTAAAGGGACGATCCCCACGGGGTGCAAACGGCCTGCGTTCGCTGCCTTCACGCGGTGTAAAGGGGCGACGCTCCGGTGCGCCTTCACGCGGCGTGAACGACTTCTGCTCACCACCATCGTTCTCCCAAGGGCGTGCAAATTCATTGCGAGGGCGTTCGGATGCGCCTGAGGCAGAACCTTCCTCACGACGCACAAAGGGACGGCGCTCGCGGTCGCCCGGGCGGGCACCAAAGCCACCCTCACGCGGGCCACCAAAGCTGCCCGTGCGGCGTGGCGGACCGAAGCCACCCTCACGGCGAGGAGGTCCACCGGCGGAGCGATCCCCTCCAAAACTACCTGGGCGCGACCCGCCAAAACCGCCGGGACGCGGACTGCCCGGGCGTGGACCACCAGGGCGCGAACCACTGAAGCCGCCCGTTCGTGGGCCGCCGGGACGGCCGCCGCGCTCACCCTCGGCGCGTGCGCCCGCGGGCCTGCGGACGGGATAGCTGCTCTTGCGGTCTTCGCCGCCAGCTGCGCCAAACTTGGCGGAACGCTCCTCGATCATCGCTCGACGGTCATCGTCCGCATACCGCGAACGCGGCACGGAGACAGGCTCCGACGCATTCGGCGCATCGACCGGCAGCTGGTCCAGCGCGCCCGGCATGAACATCAGAGTTTTGCCTTCCAACACGAGAGAATCAAGCTGGCGCGAAGCTGCCAGGCCACCCACCACCTCGCGCACACGCGAACGTGCAGACAGGGGTGACAGGAAGATCTCCATCTCATCGCTGGAAGCGGCAACAGCCTTGGAAAGATAGAGCGACAGCAAGGCCGAAAGCGCCGTCGGCTGGCCTGCGTTCGAACCTGCCTTCAGGTGGCGCACGAAGCGGCCCGTCAGCAGTTCCCATTTTGCGGGAGCGCCGTCAGGGTCGGGCACGGGGATGACGCGCTGAATGGCCCAAAGCTCGCTCAGGGCGCGCAGAACGGCGGAATCGACGATGCCCTGGCCAAGCTCCTGCGAGAGTTCGTGCGGAGCCATCGGCCCCTTCTCTTTCAGCAGCGCGTGAACCTTGACCGCCAGGGGAGAGACCCGCATGGAACCGGTCTGCGAGGGCTCAGTCTTCCAGCCCTTGTCACCGCGAAGGGTGTAGACAAACGAGAATGCCTGGGCTGAACAGACAAAGTCCGGCTCGCCCGTGGTGGAGCCGAGCAGGTTCAGCGGCACCGCCGAACCTTCGGCGACCATGCGTGCAAGCTGGCGGCTGACGGTCGCCTTCTCGTCGGCGGAAAAGCCGTTGATGGGTTCTGGGGCGGGCTCTGAAGCAGTTGATTCCTCTTCTGCACCTGAGGTTGACGTGCTGCCCTCATCAAGATCGTTCGGCAGGGGGTCGTCGCCGGCGTGAATGCGGTCGATCTCTGCGATCTCATCGCCTTCATCCTCCGCAAACTCATCATCGTTCGACAGCATGACCTCCGGGTCCGAGGCTTCGTGGCTGCCATCCGCTTTGGCGGTTTCCGGCTCAGCGGTTTCCTCGTCGTCCTCGTCCTCAGCGTCTTCGTGCTCTTCGTCGTCGCCCTCGTCGAGATCCTCGTCTTCATCGTCGTCGAAATCTTCGTCGTCCGACTCTTCGTCGCTCTTTTCGCCGTCCTCTAGATCTTCATCCTCATCGAAGTCGTCATCACCGTCGGACTCCTCGTCCAGGTCATCGTCGTCGAGACCCTCATCGCCGGTGTCTTCGTCCTCGGCACCAACAGCCGCTGCTGTGAAGGGCTTGGGGGCGTTTGGCACCCAACCTGTTTCAGGGCGTCCCAGAACAGCCTCTGCAAAGCTGGGTTGCGGGGCTGCGGCAAACTGCGCGTGCGGGTAGTAGGACACCAGGCCTGCGGCTTCAAGCCAGGTGCGGGCGTCGTCCATGGTGCGGAGCGCGTCGCCGTTCTGGTGCCACAGCGCGGTGCGGGCCAGTTTTAACTGTTTGGGGGAGATGGTCTCAGTGGATGCCATGCGGAAATGCCTTCTTTCGGCGAATATTGCGCGCCTTGTGTACACAGGCTGCTCCGCGCGGAGACGACCCGCGCTGCTGCCTGCGTTGCCTTGTTGGATGTAAGCGGAGCAGTCGCGGCCAATATGCCGGAATCTGCTCCCATGCGAAACGTGCTCCGTTGCCGGAGTTCGTCATACATTTCGCGTCTAGAGGAACCGCGTGCGGTTCGTAGAAGAAGGCAGTTGGGATGCGTCGCGCCGTGCTGCTAAATGCGCTGAAACGCCCGCTGGATCTCCTTATGAGAATAGCGCAAAGCAATGGGCCTGCCGTGCGGGCAAGCCATGGGATTTTCCGTTTTGCCCAGTTCGTCCAGCAGCCACTGCATTTTGCTGGTTTCCAGCGGCATGTTGATCTTGACCGCGGCATGGCAGGCAATGCTGGCCGCAATGCGGCGGCGGCGAGTCTCCATGTTGTCGGCCTGCGCGGCATCATCGTCCACCTGTAGCAGTTCTGCCAGCGCAAGCTCCAGTTCCCTGCCTTCCAGGCCGACTGGCGCGGACTTCACTGCCAGTGTGCGCGGTCCGAATGGCTCCGCCTCAAAGCCGTTGCGTTCCAGCTCGTGCGCCATGGGGGCGAAGTTCGCCATCTGCGCGGGCAAGAGATCGATCAGCAGCGGCATCAACAAGCGCTGGCGCTGCACGCGTTCCACCTGTCGCTCGCGCAGTACCTTCTCAAACAACACGCGCTCGTGGGCCACGTGCTGGTCAATGATCCACAGGCCCTCTTCGTTCACGGCCAGGATGAACGAGTTCTGCACCTGGCCGAGGGGTCGAAGGCCGCCCAGACCGGCGAGATTCGCGGTGTCTTCGATGCGCTCGGCTGCGGGCGGCTGTGCGAACGTGCCTGCGGGTAGGTGGGTTGCGGCATGTGCGTCCGGCAAACTGGTGACATCCCGCTCGTGCGCGACGGAGCTGCCCAGGAACGGGGCACCCGCTTCTATCGGCTCCTCTGCCAGTTGCGAACCAGCACCGACGTAAGTGCCCCCTACCTGCGCAGCCTCATTGCGGATGTGTGGGTCTGCGTCTGAGAAGGCAAGGCGGCCCGGTACCGGCGGCAGTGCGCGTGCGGTAAGGCTGAAGGCGGCAGCGTCGTCCGGTTCGACGGGATCGCTGTCACGCTGCAATTGCTGCCGCTCTTCGGCGGAAAGCGCCTCACGGATCTGGTGTTCGCTCCACGGCGCATCGCTACCGGGCCCGGGGCCGCGAAGCACCGGGTCAAGCTCAAAGCCATCGCCTCCATTCAGCAGGTTGTCCCCTGCCCTTGGAGAAACAGGCGCGGAGATGGCCTGCAGGAAGTTCGCCGCAGGCTTTGCCTTCAGCACCGTGTTGCGGACCGTGTCGCGTACAAAATCGTGCACAAAGCTGGACTGGCGGAAGCGAACTTCGGTCTTGGCCGGATGCACGTTGACGTCCACTTCGGCGGCGGGCATCTCCAGAAACAACAGCACGACCGGGAACGAAGTCGGCGGGATGATATTTCGGTACGCCTCTGAGAGCGCATGCAGGATCAGCCGGTCGCGCACCTGCCTGCCGTTGACGAAGACGTAGATAGACCCGCGATTCAGCTTCTGCAGTTCCGGCTTGGAGACAAAGCCGCTGACGCGCAGAAAGCCCGGTTCGGGCGCTTCATAGTCAGCCTCGCGCCGCCACGGTGGCGGTTCCGGCAAGCCTGCGCGGGCAAAATCGAGTTCCGCGGCGCAGGCCAGCATGTCGCGCGAGACGTCGCCGCCCAGAATCTGGAAGACGCGCTCGCTGCTGTCGCGCACGGCGGGCGCGACCAGCAGGGCCTGCGTGGCCGAGTGCAGCTCAAAGTGCTTGCCCGGGTGCGCCAGCGCATAGTGCGTGACCAGTGCGGCGATGTGCGACAACTCTGTCGGCTCCGACTTAAGGAACTTGCGACGCGCGGGCACGTTGAAAAAAAGGTCGCGAATGGCGATGGTGGTGCCAACCGGCGCGCCCGTATCTTCCACACTGGTCATCTTGCCGCCGTGGATTTCGATGCGGGTGCCGACCGCGTCTTCTTCCGAGCGCGTGTCCAGCTCCACCCGCGCGACCGACGCGATGGACGGCAGCGCCTCGCCGCGAAAGCCAAGCGTGGCGATGTGCAAGAGGTCGTCCGCAGAGCGCAGCTTGCTGGTGGCGTGCCGCTCAAAGGCCAGCATGGCGTCGTCGCGCACCATGCCGCTGCCGTTGTCGACGATGCGGATCAGCTTGCGTCCGCCGCCTTCCACCTCGACACGGATGCGCGTGGCACCAGCGTCGACGGCATTCTCGAGCAGTTCCTTGACGACGGACGCGGGGCGCTCCACCACCTCGCCCGCGGCAATCTGGTTCGCAACCTGGTCGGACAGTACGCGGATGCGGCCCATGGCTCGATTCTACTAAGGGCCGCTTTGCGACTGCGGCTGCGTGTCCCAGGCACGCCGAAACCAAAGGCAGGTAATGGCCTTCGGTGCGCTTCAGCGTTGCAGCGTCTTAACCCGAATGTGGTCGAAATTGAGGCATATAGGAGGACGTTATGGCGACAGACACAAAAGAGGGGCAGAGCCCGGATTCCACAGCAAAGACGCGTACCTTCAACCGGGTCTACCTCTTGATCATGGCCGGTCTGCTGGTCGGCATCCTGGGGCTGTACCTGGTACTCGCGGTGACTCACAATGGTCACAAACTCGGCACACCGGTTGAGAAATCTTCAATCGATTTGCCTTTGCCTCGCAGAGGCTAGGCACCGTCGCAAGCCGTCCACATCGTTCGAGTCGCGACTCGTCGCTAAACCATCCAACTGCGTATGGCTATCGACAACATCAAGCTTGGCACGCAAGGCGCAACGGTTTCCCGCGAGGGACTGGGCTGCATGGGGATGAGCGAATTCTACGGCGAGCGTAACGATGAGGAGTCCGCCGCAACTCTTCTCCGCGCACTCGACCTTGGCATCACGTTCCTCGACACCGCGGATGTTTACGGCTTCGGCGACAACGAAGATCTGGTCGGCAAGACCATCAAGCCGCGCCGTGACGAGGTCTTTCTCGCGACCAAATTCGCCAACCTGCGCGACAAGTCGAACCCCGCCTTCTGGGGTGTCAGCGGCAAGCCGGAGTACGTCAAGCAGGCTTGCGAGGCTTCGCTGAAGCGCCTGGGGCTCGACCACATCGACCTGTACTACCAGCATCGCGTCGATCCTGCGACGCCTATCGAGGACACCGTGGGTGCCATGGCCGAACTTGTCAAAGAGGGCAAGGTCAAGTACCTGGGCCTGTCCGAGGCGTCAGCCGCGACCATTCGCCGCGCGCACAAGGTACATCCCATTACCGCACTGCAGACGGAGTACTCGCTTTGGGAGCGCCACGTGGAAGACGAGATACTGCCCACGCTGCGCGAGCTTGGCATCGGCTTTGTGCCGTACAGTCCGCTGGGCCGCGGCTTCCTGACAGGCACCATCAACAAGGATACGGAACTGGACAGCAAGGACTTCCGCAAGGTCCGCTACCCGCGCTTTGCCGGGGACAACCTCGACAAAAACCAGCTCATCGTCAATCGCATCAGTGACATTGCCGAACGACGCGGTGTGAAGGCGGGCCAGCTCGCCCTGGCGTGGATCTTCAGCAAGGGCGAGGACATGGCACCCATTCCCGGCACCAAGCGTCGCAGCTACCTCGAAGAAAATGCGGCGGCTTTAGAGATCAAGCTGACTGCTGAGGAAGTGCAGGAACTGGAAGTAGCCGTGCCGCAGGATGCCATTGCTGGCGACCGCTACAACGAGGGCGGCATGAAGACGATTGATAAATAGCGAAATGGGTTAGCACGGGAAAGGGAGAGCCATATGGCTCTCCCTTTTGTTCACCACCATTCTAAGAAACGCTTAGAAGAAGCGGCCCAGCGTAAAGACCAGTTTGCGGTGATCGTGGTCGCCGATCGCGGGACCGAAGGTGATCGCACCGAGCGGTGTCTCCGCTGCGAGCCCGAGAAATACATCCTGCCGGTCGATGCCTCCGGCTTGCGTCTCGATGTGGCCGAACTCGTAAGTTCCGAGCACATAGATGCTCTGGCCAAGTGGGGCGGGCAGGCTCGCAATCCGCCGGAAGTATGCGGGCCGGACAAAGCCATAGTTCGTACCGCGATACTCCTCAAAGGAGGATGCGGTCAATCGCAGCGGACCACCCAGCGTAAACCGGAAGGGATCGGCAACGTTGCGGTGGAACAGGGTGCCGCCTTCCACGCTGAAAGACAGTGTATTGCCATGACCGATATCGCGGAAATAGCTGGCCGTAGCTTCTACCCGCGGCGCGTTGCTGCTGCGGACCGCACTGTATTGGTAGCCGGCAGACACATCGGCACGCAAGCCGTGCAAGGGCACAATGGCGCGGTCCTGCCCGTTGTAGCGGAACTGCACGCGAGCCAGCTGCGCGCTGCCGTCGAAGTCAGGGTTGCCGTCACTGCCGGTGATGGTGTGCCACTGCTGGTAGGTGTGCTGCCAGCCTGCACGCCATTCCATGAACGGTGAGCGTGAGTAACCCACGTCGACGCCGCCGCCCGCGGTCAGCGTTATTCGCTCCGCGTTTTTGATTTGTTCTTGGTAGATGTATACGGGGGCGCGGTAGAAGTTGAGCCGCGGAGCCACGAACCACTTACTCTCATTTAGACGACGGTAGTACTCCGGCGCGAACTCGGTCAGGAAGCCCAGGCGGAAGCGTGTGCGCAGTTCGGAACCATAGCCGCCGAAATCCTGTTGCGTCAGTACCCCGTCAATGGTGGCTCGGGCGGTTCCACCAGTCTGAGCAATGATGTTGCCACCCAGCAGCAGATAGGGTGGACCACCCGGACGATCACGAATGATCAGGTTCAAATCAACATCGCCCGGTCCGGGCGGAACGCCTTTGGGCAGCTTCGCCTGGGCCGTTTCAAACTTGCCCCGACTGGCGGGTGCAATGGTCTCTACCTGCTGCTTCTTAGAAATCTTGTCTTCACGGTCGCCGACAGGGATGGTGTTATTGACCGGCGTGCTACCGGGCCTAACGCCTCCTGATCCATCGACGATGGGGCGACCCGCTGCAGCCGCTTGATCGTTTGCAGCGGATTGTGCGAAGACTTCATCTCCCGGCCCACGCTTCTCGTCCGGGTGCATCAGTTCCCTGCCGTCCGCCTTGCGGCCCTCATTCGCGGGTCCGGTTACATCCAGATCAATCACCTGACCGGGCTTGGAAAGAAAGTAGTATGTGTCGAAGCGGCCATCGCTGCGAATCTCATCCAGCTTTGCATCGACGGCACTTGCGTCAATCTTTTGACCGGGCAGATCGATGACCGTGTCGCGTACGCCGATGGCGTTACGAGCCGAAGGCGCGATCACATTCACTTGTGCGATGTTCCGCTGCGGCATGGGTTCGCGACCCTGCCGGCGCGCCTGGTACTGCTCCCATTCCGCATTGCTGATTCGGTACTTCAACAACTGCGCAGACGCTTTCTGCGCTGCAAGGTACCCGGCGTTCGCAAGCTGTTCCGACTTCGCGTAGTCTGCCGCGCCCACTCCGCTTGGTGCCACCGGTTCAATGATGACGTCGGCCAAGGCACGGGAGCGCACCTCGTTGCTCCACGATGCAACGGAGAAGCTGCGCTGCAAAATGCCGAGCACAGAATCTGTATCCCCCGCATCCGGCGGCGTCAGCGGCAGAGACACGGCCAGCACCACATCCGCATGCAGTTCTCGCTTGACCAGATCGGTGGGCAGGTTCTCAGTCAGGGCGCCATCCACGTAAATGTGACCGCCATCTTCCAGTGGCGGAAAGACGCCCGGGATCGAAATGGATGCGCGCACCGCTTCGGCCAAAGGGCCCTGCTTGAACACTGCCTCGCGTCCTACCAAAATGTCGGTTGCCACGCAGCGGTACGGCAACGGCAGATTGTCGAAAGAAGCAGCCGCGCCGTACGGCAGAAATTGCGCGTTCAAAAACTGGTTCAAGCCGTAATCAAGCAGCACGCCGTTGCGCAGTGAAACACCATGCCGAAGACCGACGTTGATGCCCCCTGGCAGAAAACGCCCATCCTCTCGGCGCCGAAAGTTCTGCTTGCG
This sequence comes from uncultured Terriglobus sp., assembly GCA_964243585.1. Lineage (GTDB taxonomy): Bacteria > Acidobacteriota > Terriglobia > Terriglobales > Acidobacteriaceae > Terriglobus. The sequence continues at coordinate 16,583 of CAXTFT010000030.1, read as the reverse complement.
AAAATCCGCCGAAATGCGAAAGACCTGCGAGAACACTTTGTCGCTGGTCAGTTCCGCCATCTGCTGCGGTGTATGGCCGGTGGCGTAAAGGGCACCAACCAGCGCTCCCATGCTGGTACCGGCAATCACATCCACCGGCACGTGGTTCTCTTCCATCCAGCGCAGCACTCCGATCTCACTGAGCGCGAGTGCGCCTCCACCGCCAAGGGCAATGCCTATGCGCCGGCGGCCCATGGATGTGACAGGCACCGGTACGCCTGTACCGCGAGTGGGCGCGGACGCCTGACCCTGCTGCGGCTTACCTTGCGAGGGTGCCGTCGTGTCGAGATCCTTGCCTTGCTGTCCTGCCCCTAAGGTTGTCTGTGCTGCTGCTCCGCTGCCCTGCGGCGCGCTGGTCTGCGCGGTTGCTGCGGATGCACATAGAACAGCAATGCTGAACAGGACACCGCGACGTGTCTGGGGACGCCTGTGCGAAACGATGGAGCACCTCACTCAAGTGTTTTCGATGCCGCAGTACTTGTGTTTGCTTCAAGCTGTGACACCTCTACACGCTGGATGGCGTCACTGTGTCGCATAAACAAAAGCCTTTGGGGTACACATGGCCGCGAGATCCAGATGAGCTGCGATACTGTCGGCTGTGCCAAGGCCAAGACCAATGCTCGCGCTGATGGAACGCACCCTCGTCTTGATGGACCGCGCCAACATTCGCCTGGGCAGGCTGCCGGGACGTACACCGGCGCAACAATCGGGTCTGGACGGCGAACGTGCCGCTTACTTCTTTGTGCGGCGCGCAGGCTATACCGTGGTGGCGCGGCGTTGGCGGCATGCCCTGCTCAAGGGAGAAGTCGACCTGATTGCGTGGGATGGTGAGACGCTCGTCTTCCTTGAAGTGAAAACACGCAACAGCAGGACCGCCTTTGCCGCTGAGTTTCGTGTCGATGAGGACAAGAGGAAAGCCCTGCAGCGCATGGCCGATGCCTATGTCCGGCAATTGCCGTGGAGGACAGGCGAGACGCCGGAGGTGCGCGTCCGCTTTGATGTGGTGTCGGTTTACCTGCAGCCGCCCGGGCATGCCGATATTCAAGTGCTCCGCGATTTCATGCAGTAGCTGCAAATGCGGTAGCTGCGAGTGACCCTTTTTGCACGCAGGCGGTGTCTAATACTGCAAAGAAACTGCAAGGAAGACCTGATGACGCTACTGAATGCTCCCGCGTACAACGAAAGCCGCGAACGGCTTGTGCAAACCCTGTTGATCGGCGTTGGCAGCCTCTTCGGCCTGCTGCTGGTGCTTGTTTTCGCGGGTTTTATCAGCGGTCATGGATGGCTGTTCTCCAACTTGTACACGGAGCATCGCATCAATCGCTTTCTTGCAGACATCGAGCAGCGCAACTTCGCGGATGCATACGGGATTTACATGAACGATCCGGATTGGAGCAAGCACCCGCAGCAGCACAGCGGTTACCCGCTGCAGCGTTTTACAGAAGACTGGACCAGGTACAGCCCCGTTGGTGAGATCCATAGCCACCATGTGGATAAATCCGTTGCAGATGGCTCAGGTCCTTTTGGCACGACGCTCATCGTGGCGTCTACCATCAACGGCCAAAAGGACAAGCGATTGTTTATCGCAGTGCAGCGATCGGACGGCACGCTTTCCTATCCGTCGCCGCACATCTTTGAGTACTAGGCAACAGCTTAGAGCTTGGGCGTATTTGACTTCTTACCTGCGGTCTTTGTCGCGGCGGCCTTGCGCCCCGTTGCGGTGAGGTCGGGTATGGACGCCGTATCCACTACAGGGTGACCATCCACAGGCGGTGCCTCAAGCGCGGATGCGGGCTGAACCGTCACGGGAGATGATGCAAGCTTTTTGGCTGCCGTCTTCTTTGCAGCACTTGCAATCTCTGCCTTCGTGGGTTGAACCGTTTTCACCGGTGCCTTGCCAGATGCTTTTGGCGCGGGTTTCTTTCTCGGCTCAACAGCCTGCTGACTTGCTGGCTTCGTGTTCGTGTTGGAAGCTTTCGTTGGAGCCTTGGCTTTCACGGTCGTGGCTTTCTCTACGGTCGCCTCCGTAGCAGCCATCGGGGCGATTGGTACAGTTGTGAGTGTCCGGACCATGTCATCGAAACGGAATCCGGAAGCCTCTGCCACTGCCAGTATTTCGGTGGTCGGCACGGATCTGGACGACGCTCCGGCAGGCTGCACCGCTGCTGTCAGAGCCAACCAGTTCAGCACTTGTTCCAGAGCTTCCCGATTGACGTAGCGGACGCCTTGGTGTTCGTTGACAGCAGCGAGCCAGTGCACATCACTCTCATGCCAAAAACTATCCGAGCTTGTCTGGGCCTGGTTCAGCGCAAGCCGAACACGTGCCGCGGATCGCCACGCGTCCTCACCTTGGATACCAAGCTCTGAGAAAATTTCAGCCAGCGACGGGCGCAGCTGCAGACCATCCACAACGTTGGCCCCGGCAGGCAGCGCACGCAGAACGGCGACCGCCAATAGCGGAGACCATAACGCTTCAGCATGCGTATACGGAGGCAGCGAGCGCGCAAGCTTTGCAGAAGCTACGGCCTTTACAGCCTCTGTAGCCAGCTTGGTCGCAACATCGGCATAGCCTTGTCCACCTGCGGCATCCGCGGGGTTCAGTTCGGCCCAGCGATCAAAGACCGGTCTCGCTCGGTCTCCAAAAGCACGTGCCGATTCACTCTCAGACATGGCCTGCTCGCCTGTTGGCGACAGCAATCGAACCGCATCCCATGCGATGGCATTGCGCAGCGCAGCCGTCAACGGACGCAGACGGAGACGGGTCAGCGCTTCATCCAGGTTGTGCACGCCCGCGCCGTTCAGTCCGTCGCAAAGCTGATCCCACGGCTGTTCGGCGGACGCATGCAACTCACGCCAGTGCAGCAGCACAACGTATTGATAACCGCGCAGGTCTGTGGTCATGCCGTGGTGCAGCAGGCTGCTGGCACGCCGAAGATACTCGAGACCAGTTGCCGTGTCTCGGTATGCAAGAAAAAAGCCATCTGCCTTTGGCAGGGCTAGCGCGTCGGAAAGTGATTGCTGCCGCAGTTCGCCGGTCCATTTGTTCATGGATGCCGCGGAAATGTGCACCGTGCCGCGTGTGCTGCCGTACGCGTTGTTGTACAGGATCAACGCACGTTGGTTGCCGAGACGATTGCTGTACACGAACACGTTCTCGTCAACGGAGCCATGCTCCGTCCAAAAGTCGAAGAAGACAAAATTCTCGCTCTCGGCAAACAAGGCGCGGTTTGCCAGTAGTGGCGCAATCTCGTGCTGGTGACGGCGTACAAGATCGTCGTTTGGCCACTCGTCCATCTTGGCCTGCTTGTACTCCATGCCATACTTTTCGGTGTAGCCCTCGATCTGCCCATGGCCGAACATGGGCAGGCCGGGGATCGTCGCCATCATGGTGGCAACGCCAAAGAACTTGTCGCCGCTGCCGAACTGGTCGATCGCCGTGCGTTCATCCGGGTTTGACATAAAGTTCACGTACCGCTTCATGATGTCCGGATCAAATTCGATTGTTTTCTTTAGGTAGTTGCGGTACTTTGCGTTTTCCTCGTCGCGCAGCATGACCATGAAAGCCGAGTTGTACACGCGGTGCATGCCCAACGTGCGGACGAAATAGCCCTCCAGCAGCCAGAAGGCCTCCGCCAGCAGCAGCGTGCCGGGGACCTCTGCCTGCACGCGATCCACGACTTCGCGCCAGAACTCTGCCGGCATCATGCGGTCAAAGTCCTCCTGAGTCATGGCGTCTTCCGCGCGTGAGGGAATGGACCCGCCCACGCCCGGCAGCGGAAACCACAACCGCTGCACGTGCCGTTTGGCCAGCACCATGGCAGCGTCAAAGCGGATGATCGGGAAGCGCCGCGCCACATCAAGAATCACCTGGATGACGTGCTCGCGTACCGCTGCCTGGGAGTAATCCAGTTGCGCCGTGTCGTTCCAGGCAAACGTCGTTCCATCATTGCCGTGATAGAGGAACTCGGTTCCCCTGTTCCCCTCGCGGTAGCGCATGCGGTAGACCACGGCGGCATCGGTCTGATCGTAGTAGTGGTCCTCGATCTTTATTTCCACGCGCGGGTCCGTTGACAAGTCAGGACCCTCAAAGCTGTAGACCGGGTATGGACTTTCATTACGCCGCAGGAACCACTCCGGATGCTCGATGACCCACGTGGAGTCCAATCCCATGTGGTTCGGCACCATGTCGCTGGCCAGCCGCAGGCCCACGGCAGCCGCCTCGTCACGCAGCTTTAGGTAAGCTTCATCGCCACCGAGGTCCGCTGCGATGCTGTAGTCCATCAGCGAGTAAGCAGATGCCACGGCGTCATGCTGGCCACGCAGCCGCTTGATGGTCTGCGAGGCGCGGCTGCGCTCCCACAGACCGATGAGCCACAGGCCGGTCATGCCGCGATCGCGCAGCAACTGCAGTTCTTCGCGCGGGATCTGGTCCAGCCGATAGATATGCCGCTGATATTTCTTCGACAGCTGCTCCAGCCAGACATAGGTACTTTTTGCCATCAGCACCACGGTCGGCATCCAGGCATCGTCCAGGGAGAAGGCTTCATACTCCTGCAGCGGTGCCTGATAGTCATGCGCATACTTGCCGTCGACAAGGGTGCCGGAACGTGTGCGGAAGCGTTTGCGACGGGTTACCTGCCCGTCTGCACCCACGACTTCTTCCCAGTACTCTTCATAGCCGACGTACTCATCGCCTTGGAAGCCTTCTTTGCCACCGTACTCCGCCCGGCCGTGCTGGCGAACGTTGTGGCCTGCTGGATGAAACTGCATCCAGATGGCGACTTCCTCTTCACGCAAGGTATCGATGGCAAGCAGGGTACGCGGCAGCGCAGCACCCAGCACTGGCTCCCAGTGCTGGCGGATGTAATCCAGCTGGCCGCTAATTGAATCCGGCGCAGCTTGAAAGGGTGCCCGCAAAAGCTGCAGCAGGGTGCCTGCCGCCGGGCTGAACGGCGGACGGGTTTCGAAATACGCGTCCGCGTTTTTTTGTAATTCGGTGTACGCGGGCAGTGCTTTCTGCAGAGCCTCATCGTCGAACAGCATGCGAAACGGCTTATATGCGGGATTTTGGTTGCTGAGCCAGAGCAGCAATAATTCCTCGAGAGCGGCTTCGCGATGCGGTAATCCGTCAGTCGAACCGGCCAGCCATTCCGCCGCAGTCAGCCTGCCGGTGTAAATTGCCACATTCGGAAAGCGCTCGGTGAACGCCAATAGTATGTCGGCAAGCTGCTCTACTCCAACACGCTCGCCAAACCACTTAAGCGCATCGGCCAGAACATCGGGATCCTGTTCCGCCCGGTAACGCTCGACGACAGCGTGGCTCAATTCGTCGATCAGCCCCATGGCGAACAGCTGCCCAGCGTGGACGACCGATTTTGGATCGTCTACCGAGCTGGGTCCACCCAAGGACACACGCGCATCGTTCATCTGCTGCGCCAGATGACGGCTGGCGGCGACGTTTCCGAAGATCACATTGCCCGTGTAGGAGAACAGCAGGTCCCGGAGTTGAAACCGGTCCCGGAAGGCACGCGCAATGTGAAACTCCATGTACACCCCAATGCATACACCGCCCGCGGGCGGTCAAGGTTGCGAAGCGCTGCGAAACAGAGCTCCGGTCTTACTCATGGTAATCCCAAGTTATTAAACAACAGCCCTATAGCCAACACTGCAAAGGGGTACGCACCAAAGCACGCCAACACAAGCAATTGGGTTCCCGCAGCAAAAGGGTTGCTGCAAGGATCGGGGGCTGATCGTCAGCGAAACGCCGAAACGTGTCCTTTGCCCGGTCCGCCGCTGGTCGTTTGTCCCGGACGCGTACATAACCTGAGCGAAGAAAAGGTGGTGGGCCCACCAGGACTTGAACCTGGAACCAACGGATTATGAGTCCGCTGCTCTAACCAATTGAGCTATAGGCCCGTCGTGGGGCAAACCTGCTGTGTCACAAGTCGCTGACTCCATGACAAGCCCCTGATTATTTGGATTGTAACTCTCCCGCAGCGACCGATTCGCGTTCCCCTGCATCTGAACGGACGCATCCACAAAGGCATCTTTTGCATGGCAACGACAGTGACCGCACCGGCACCTATCTCGGCTCTTGACCGCAAGCTCAAGAACCCGAAAAGTTCGAAGTACGGCAGAATCGGTATCCTTGTGTTCGGACTGATGTTCATGGGGGGACTGGCATACATCGTCAGCAGGGTCTCCCGCGATCTTTCCGGCATCCACCAGTCCTCGTTGTTTCCATACCTGTTATTGGGCGTGGCCCTGCTGATTGCCCTGGGATTCGAGTTTGTGAATGGATTTCACGACACGGCCAATGCCGTTGCCACCGTGATCTACACACACTCCATGGAACCGTCTGTTGCGGTCGTCTGGTCGGGCATCTGGAATTTCCTAGGCGTACTTACCAGCTCCGGCGCGGTTGCCTTCTCCATCGTCACCCTGCTGCCTATAGAGCTAATCCTAAAGGTAAGCCGCGGTTCCGGTTTCTCGATGGTCTTTGCTTTGCTGGTCGCCGCGATCATCTGGAATCTTGCAACCTGGTGGCGCGGGCTGCCAGCTTCCAGTTCCCACACCATGATCGGCTCCATTCTCGGCGTGGGCATTATGAATCAGTTCATGCAGGGCCGCACGGGCACCAGCGGCGTGGATTGGGAGCAGGTCATCAAGGTCGTCAAGGCACTGGTCTTCTCGCCTGTGATTGGTTTCGCCATTGCGGCAGTCCTGTTCCTTGCCTTCAAGCTGATGCTCCGGGATCCGCGGTTATACACGGCGCCTGAAGGTGATGAACCGCCGCCATTCCACATACGGGCTTTACTGATCTTTACCTGTACCGGCGTCAGCTTCTTTCACGGTTCAAACGATGGGCAAAAGGGCATGGGCCTGATCATGCTCATTCTGGTTGGTACGGTACCGACGGCTTACGCGCTGAATCACGCGGTGGATAGCGGCTCCGCGCAGACGTTTGCTGCAGTATCGACCCAGGTAGCTGGCAGCATTCGCCACTATGTCAGCGCCACAGCGACCGTGGGCGACTCTGGAGACGAACTGGAACGTTTTGTTTCAACCCACGAGTACCAGCCTGTCACCATGCTGGCGCTTCAGAACATGGTGGTCACGATCCGTAACGAAGCTACGGGATACGGTTCCTTTAACAATGCACCGCCCGCGATGCAGGCCAACGTTAGAAATCAAATGTATCTGGTCAGCGAATCGTTCCGGCTGTTGCCGAAGTACGGCCCAGCCATGAACGAGGACGACAAGAAGGTCATCGGCACCTACAAGGGGTTTCTGGATCGGTCGACCCGCTTTATACCCACGTGGGTCAAGGTAGCGGTAGCACTCGCACTCGGTCTCGGAACCATGGTCGGATGGAAGCGGATTGTGGTCACCGTGGGGGAGAAGATCGGCAAATCACACCTGACCTACGCGCAGGGTGCGGCAGCGGAGATCACCGCCATGATTACCATCGGCATGGCCGACGGTTTTGGCTTGCCCGTCTCCACTACCCACGTTCTGTCGTCGGGGGTAGCAGGAACCATGGCCGCAAATCGCAGCGGCTTGCAGATGTCAACCATTCGCAACATTGCCTTGGCCTGGTTCTTTACCCTACCTGCCGCTGCTTTGCTTTCCGCCAGCCTTTTCTGGATCTTCAACGCAATGGTCAGGTAGCGTTCCACGCAGCCTAATCGTGTGTGCTGCCTGGCGTGGTTCCTGTGTTCCCGGGTGCTGAAGGATCGAGACCACCCCGGCTGTTTTCAGGGGTGTCGGACCGAACGCCAGTTGACCCTGGTCCAGCAGTAGACGGGTTGTCGCCTCGGTAACCGGAGGGCTCAACTTTTGCATCCTGTTCCAGGTCTTCCGTGTTTTTGGGCATTGGCTTCGTACTCACTTCGTCCATATCTTCTCTCCGATCGCGTTGTTGCGTGATTCTGGGCTATGAAGCCGTTTTGGGTATTACGGGATGCCCAACGAGCCACGGGGTAAACCCAACCGTCGACAGAACTTGTAATCCGTTACACTCAGGGTAGTAGTCCCAGGCGGTTGGATGGTGCTGCTAAGGATTCTCTGTGACTTTTGTTTCCCCTCGCGGACCATTGCGGCTCCGCCGGCTTTTCACGCGAAGAACGGCTGGCGAGCGCCTGGTTTGTGGATTTGCCTGCGCTGCTCTTCTGCCGATGCTGATGCATGCACAGGCCGCACCTTCGGCTCCGTCGCCAACTCCGGCGACACAGCAGGCTCCACAGATCATTACGCTGCCTGCGCCAGCTCCTGCAGCCGGCTACACCAGTTCCGGCCCGGACTGGAGCCGTGCCGGCTCACAGGCAGGCGGAAATATGACAACGTCCCGCCCCGACGAGGAGCGTTCGCGCGTCACAGCCAGGCAACCGGACCCTTCCACCGAGTTCCAGCGGCTTGTGGGCCAGACACTCGGCGGCGAACTCCCAATCTTCGGCGCGAACCTATTTAACAGCGCACCCTCTACCTTTGCGCCGGTGGGCGATGCCCAGGTAACACCGGATTACGTCATCGGCACGGGGGATGAAATACGCATCTCCGCCACGGGGCAGTTGAACCAGCAGGGTACGTTCCGGGTGGATCGTGGCGGCACCATCTCCATTCCCGAGGTGGGCACACTGACCGTCGCGGGCCTGCGGTTCAGCGAGCTGCGCCCATTTCTCCGCCAGCAGATCGGACGCGTCTACCGCAACTTTGAGCTGAATGTGACGCTTGGTCAGCTCCGCTCGATCCAGATTTACATCCTTGGCGAAACGCGCCAGCCTGGAGCGTACACCGTCTCGTCCCTGTCGACTCTGGTCAACGCCTTGTTTGTGTCTGGCGGGATACGTCCGCAGGGCAGCCTTCGCCGCATTGAACTGCATCGTGCCAACAGCACAGTCACGGTGGTCGATCTTTACGACCTGCTGTTGCGCGGTGACAAAAGCAAGGACGTCGCGCTGCAGCCGGGCGACATTATCTTTGTGCCGGTGGCCGGGCCGCAGGTGGCCCTGGCGGGATCGGTAACCAACCCGGCCATTTACGAACTGCGCGGTGAAACGACCGTAAGCCAACTGGTAAAGCTGGCCAACGGCATTACCAGTTCCGCGAACGGCTACACCGCGCGCGTGGAAAGCATTACGGACGCGCAGCGTTCCATCCAGAACGTCAACCTGCAGACCGGCGGCGACACTCCCCTGCGCGGCGGCGATATTGTTACGGTCGGATCCATCTCCGAGCAGTTCCGGAACGCGGTGACCTTGCGCGGCAACGTCGCCAATCCAGGCCGTTATATGTGGCACCCCGGCATGCGCATCTCTGACCTGATCCCGGACACCGCGACGCTCATCACGCGGAATTATTACCGGTCGCGCAATGCGCTGGGCCTGGCTGGCAGCGCAGACAATCCCAACGCGCAGACGCCCCTGCAGCCCGGCCAGGGACGCCTTGCCGTCAGCACAGCGCCCAGCTCCGGCACGGGCGGTAACAACGGCTCTGCGGGAACCGCGGCGGAAGCTCCCACGCCCACCTCCAGCACCAGCGCCAACAGCAGCGGCGGCGGCACCACGGTAGGTGACGCGCTGACCCAGAACAACGGCACCTTTGCCGCCACGAATGACGTGGTTCTAAGCGCGCCGGATGTTGACTTGGCTTACGCCGTCATTGAGCGGCTCGACCCGATTACGCTGACGACGTCCCTGCTGCCATTCAACCTGGCCGCCGTTCTGAACCGCTCCGATGCGACGCAGAACCTTGCCCTGGCCGCGGGGGATGTGGTGACGATCTTCTCCAAGTCCGACATCCGCGTTCCCCAGTCCCAGCAAACCCGCTATGTGCGGCTTGAAGGCGAATTTGTCTCCGCGGGCGTGTACAGCGTGAGGCCCGGTGAAACCCTGCGGCAGCTGATTACACGCGCCGGCGGCTTTACCCCGGACGCTTACCTGTACGCGTCAGAGTTCACACGGCAATCCACCCGTCGCGTGGAACAGCAACGCCTGCGTGAATACGCCGACTCTCTGGAGGCGCAGATCGACTCCGAAACCAGCCGCCAGGTAGCCACTGCGCTGGACCCCGGCGGCGCCGCGCAGACGGCCGCAGTCACGGCGGACAGCGCGCGTGCCGCGGTGGCGCGGCTGCGGAACATTCAGCCCACGGGACGCATTGTGCTAAAGCTGGCACCCACCACGCTCGGCATCGGAAGCGTTCCAGACCTGGCCCTTGAAGATGGCGACCGGTTTATTGTTCCCAGGGAGCCATCCACGGTGAATGTTGCAGGTGAGGTGTACAACGCCTCCGCCTTCCTGTTTGCGCCCAACCTGCAGGTGCGTAACTACCTTCGCGACGCGGGCGGCCCTTCCCGCAACGGCGATGCAAACCGAGTCTTCGTCATCCGCGCCGACGGCTCTGTGGTCTCGCGGCAGTACAGCAATGTTGCCAAGGCATCCAGCCTGCCCGGAGACACGGTGGTCGTGCCGCCACAGCTCAACCGTAGCAACCGCTTGCGGGATGTTGTCGCTATCAGCAGCATCTTTGGTCAGATCGCCACGCCACTCGCATTACTTTCGATATTGAGGTAGCCGTGGAGCCCGTGACTGAGCTTGAGGATCGCAGCACCCTGCCCACAGAAGAAGTTGGCTTTGACGTTCTACAACTCCTGCTCGTGCTTGCCCGCCGGTGGCGGCTGGTAGTAACCCTCACCCTATTCTTCGGGATCGGTGGGCTACTGTATTCCTTCACGCTCAAACCGAAATATTCCGCAACCGTGACCTTTCTGGTTGATCAGGAGAGCAGCAACACGGGACTCAGCTTGTACCGGCAGAACGATCCCACGGTATCGCTTCTGCAAAGTAAGGCGATCACAGAATTTGTCTTGCAGCACATTGACGTGAAAGCTTTTGCTACGGAAACGAAGCACTCTTTGAACAGCGAAAACGCGCGGCTCGCTTTACGTGCCGAGGTCCAGTCAGAGACGACCGCGGCGAAGTCAGATCAAGGACTTTACTCTTTGAAAGTGCAGGACAGCGCACCTGCTCGCGCTGTAGCTATCGCCAATGCGTACCTTGATGCGTTGCAGGACTTAAGCGACCGTATGTCGTTCGAAACCGCGTCACGTACGCGGGCCTTCTACCAGATGCAGGTGGAAGCTGAAAGAGCTTCGCTTGAAAAAGCCCAGTCGGATCTGAAGACAGAACAGCAGCGCACCGGCCTTTTGCAACCGGGATCACAGACTAGTTTGGAGATTTCGCAGATTGCGAATCTTCGTTCACAAATCGTTGGCCTGCAGGTGCAGAGAGCAAACATTGCGCAGTCGTCGACCGCAGAAAATCCGCAGATGGTACGCCTAAACGCTCAGATCGGCGCGCTTCAAAGCAAAGCGGCTTCGCTGCAGGGACAGATCAGCAACTCAAGCGGCAGGGACTTGCCATCGCAGAACCTCGAAGTGGGACGGCTTGAGCAAACGGTTGAATACCATCAAAGCCTGCTGACCTCTCTCGCCTCTCAATTCGAGCGAGCGCGCCTGCAGGAAAACTACGGCGTGCCAAAGGTCCATACTGTAGATCGCGCGAGTTTGCCAATCCCACGAACCTTTCCAAAGAATCTGACCATCAGTGTGGTTCTCGGTGCGTTTGGTTTCTTCCTTGCGCTAGTGATCACCGGCTTCTCCGAGACTCTCGCGCACCTTCGCAAGAGTCCGGGTTCACGGTCAAAGATGAAGGAAATCAGGCGAGCGCTTCCGCTTGGAAAGACATAGTGTGAACCGGCCCGCAAGCAACTCGATTGCGAACACAATCGCGGCGGTGCTTTGCGTCATGTTGGTGCTGTTTCCGAAGGGTGGATTTCGCGTAGCGAATGTTCCGATTACCTGGGGTTACATCCTCATCTTTCTGACTTTTGTACTCCTACTTCCCTACCGATTGCTGGTAGTGAAAGCCTACTTTGTACGCCGTCAGATCATCGCATTGCTCTGCATCGTTCCAATGGCACTTGTGTTCTTTTACTCCGTGTGGATGTTTGGCTTGATCGACGCGGGTGGCTTCATCAGCACGGGTACAAGCCTCATTTTTCTGCCAATCTTCTTCCTGTGGTTTTTACCGCCCATGTTACCCATCGTGGACGGTGCGCGCCTTCTGCGTTGTATGCAATTCTGCGTACTGGCAGCCGCACTGTTTGGGATTTTGCTGTTTTTCTGGCGTCCGATCACGGGTTCTTGGATTCAGATTCCTTACCTCACCGTCAACGGAGGCGATGTAGGAGACTTTGCTTACACCAAGGCTATTAACCGCGGCTATTTCCTCAAGTTGATTTCGACTTACAACAATGGCAACATCTACGGTGCAGCTACCTTCCTCCTGCTGCGGCTATATGATCTGGTCACTCCATCTCGCTGGCAACGCTGGGTGTTGCGCATAGCTCTGCTGCTTACGCTTAGCCGAACAGTCTGGGCCGGCCTAATTTTCGATCTCTTGCTGACGCTTGCTGGCAATCTTCTTGAACAACGGCGCAAATTTCCTGTGCTCAAGTTGCAGAGGCTTGCTGGTGTCACTCTGGTGCTGTTGTTAACGCTGCCCGTAGGAATCACCTCTCTAAAACTGTTGGATACTCAGCAAAGCCATGGTTTCCTGCTTGATCCCACCCTGGGTGGACGAACCGCGCAGTTCACGCAACTTGGTTCTGCTTCTTTTTTCCCTTACTTTCCAAGCTCCTTTCAGTTTGCAGAAGTGACTTACCTTTCTGCGGTCAACACGTTCGGGATCGTAGGTTCATTTACGATTTCTTTGATTCTCTTATCTCCATTGCTTCTTGTTCTTTTTGATCGCCGGGCCTTACATAATCCGATTCGCAAAGCAGCGCTGAAGGGATTGCTGACTTACGCCCTAATCTCTACATCGGACGGCGCCCTTAACCTCATCCCCGTGATGGCGTTCTACTGGTTCGCTTATATGATTTATGTGTTTGGGCTTCCCGGAGCATCCACGGTCTCGCCTGCGAGGAAGATCGAAACAGCCGGTTTCGTGTCCACACGGACGGTCTGCAACTAAGTTCATGAAGCTGTTCAACGTTCACAAAGGATTCACGCGTACGTATGTCTCAACACAGTGCCAGGTCTTCATCTTCGCTGCTTGTAACCGGTGGAGCGGGTTTTATCGGATCGAATTTTGTTCTCCGCCATCTGCGCGGAGCGGCAGCGGTGCCGGTGGTGACGCTGGATGCGCTGACCTATGCGGGGAATCCGCACAACCTGGACACGGTTCGAGGCGACGCGCGGCACTCGCTGGTGCATGGTGACATTCTGGATCGGGACCTGGTCCGCTCACTCCTGGTAAAACACAGGCCGCGCGCCGTGGTGCACTTTGCCGCGGAAAGCCATGTGGACCGCTCCATCCTGGGGCCGGGGGCTTTTCTGAAGACCAACATCGACGGCACCTTTGCCCTGCTGGAGTGCGCGCGCGAATACTACGCGACGCTGGGGGGTGAGGAGCGGGAGCGCTTTCGCTTCCTGCACGTCTCAACCGACGAGGTATACGGCACGCTGGAGCCTGGTGACGCCGCCTTTCACGAGAGCACACCATTTGCCCCGAACAGTCCCTATGCCGCCAGCAAGGCAAGCAGCGATCACCTGGTGCGGGCGTGGCACCACACCTACGGTCTGCCCACGCTGATCACCAACTGCTCGAACAATTACGGCCCCTACCAGTTTCCGGAAAAGCTGATTCCTCTGGTAATCGCGAACGCCCTGGCAGGCAAGCCGCTGCCGGTGTATGGCGACGGCATGCAGGTGCGCGACTGGCTGTTTGTGGAGGACCACTGCTCTGCCATTGAGACCGTGCTGGAGCGCGGGCGTGTGGGCGAGACCTACAACGTCGGCGGCAACAACCAGCAGACCAACCTGAGCGTGGTGGGCACCATCTGTGCCCTGCTGGACGAGTTGCGGCCCGCCGCCCAGCCCTATGCCGAACAGATCACCTACGTCACCGATCGTCCCGGCCATGACCGGCGTTACGCCATTGACGCCCGCAAGATCCAGGCGGAACTGCAATGGGCTCCCGCGCAGAACTTCCAAAGCGGTCTGCGCCTTACGGTGGAGTGGTACCTCGGCAATCAGCAGTGGGTCGCCGACGTAACCAGCGGCGCATACCGCGAGTGGATGAGCACGAACTACAGCGCCCGGGAAGCAGCGGGATCGGCAACGCCGGTTGAGGCAGTGAGCGCATGAAAGGCATTATTCTTGCCGGCGGGTCCGGCACACGTCTTCATCCCGTGACCCAGGCAGTCAGCAAGCAGTTGCTGCCGGTCTATGACAAGCCAATGATCTACTACCCGCTGTCGACGCTCATGCTGGCCGGTATTCAGGAAATTTTGATCATTTCCACACCGGCCGATACGCCCCGCTTTGAGCAGCTGCTGGGTGACGGCAGCCAATGGGGCGTGCGGCTGGAGTACGCCGTGCAGCCTTCTCCGGACGGACTGGCGCAGGCCTTTCTCATCGGCAAGGATTTTCTGGCGGGCGACAGCTGCTGCCTGGTGCTGGGCGACAACATCTTCTACGGGCACGACCTTGCCCGGTCCTTGCGTGCAACGGCGGAGCGCGCCGGACGCGAAGGCGGCGGCCACGTATTTGCCTACACCGTGACCGATCCGGAGCGCTACGGCGTGGTGGAGTTCGACAGCGAACGACGCGCCGTGTCCCTGGAAGAAAAGCCCAGGGAGCCCAAGTCGCGCTATGCCGTGACCGGTATTTATTTCTACGGCCCGGACGTGGTCGCATGCGCTGAAAGCATACAGCCATCGCCTCGCGGCGAACTGGAAATTACCGATGTCAACCTTTGGTATTTGCGGCAGAACCGGCTGCACGTGCAGGTGATGGGCCGCGGTATCGCATGGCTGGACACGGGCACGCACGATTCCCTGCTGGAGGCCTCGGTCTTTATCCATACCATTGAGAAGCGCCAGGGCCTGAAGGTGGCCTGCCCAGAGGAGATCGCATACCGGCTTGGCTGGATCGATGCGTCTCAACTGCAGCAGCGCGCCAGCAGCTATGGCAAGAGCAGCTACGGTGATTACCTGCGCCGGTTGGTGCACGATGACGTTCACTGGAGCCAGGCTTGAACCGCCCGATCCTGGTTACGGGTGCTTCGGGCCAGGTGGGTTCCGCAGTGGTCCGGGTGCTTTCGACCGCTCTGCCAGGCGTTAGGATGGCTGCGCCCAGCCGTGCCGAGCTTGACCTTGCCAGCCCCGAAAGCATCCGCCGCTACACCGGCATGGTGCAGCCGGGCTGGATCGTTTCCTGCGCAGCCTACACTGCCGTAGACGCTGCCGAAACGGACAGGGAGGCAGCCTTTGCAGCCAATGCAGCCGCTCCCGGTTTGTTGGCGGAAGCAGCCGCGAGCGCCGGGGCAGGCATACTCCACCTGTCAACCGACTATGTGTTTGATGGCGGCGGGGACGTCCCCTGGGTCGAAACTGACGGTACCGGACCTCTGAATGTGTATGGCGCAAGCAAACTGGCCGGGGAACAGGCAATTGCTGCGGTCGCGGCGAAAACGCCATTGCCCTATGTGGTGCTGCGAACCTCATGGGTTTACTCCGGTGGCGGCAAAAACTTCGTCCGCACGATGCTGCGACTGCTCTCCACGCGAAGGGAGCCCCTGCGGATCGTTGCCGACCAGCACGGGTCGCCAACAGCGGCGGCAGATCTTGCCGCGGCTGTTGCTGCGATTCTCCGTTCCGCGGGGGAGACAGTCGTAGGTGGTTCGCCGGCCTCCGCTTGGAGCGACCGCAGCGGTGTGTACCACTGCGCCGCCGCAGGCGAAACCACCTGGGCGGGGCTTGCGGAAGCCATTCGCGAGTACCTGCGCCTGCAGCACGGTTTGCAGCCGCCGCAGGTAGTACCGGTACTCACGTCGGAGTACCCAACGCCAGCCTGCCGGCCACTGAACTCGCGCTTGAACTGCGAGAAATTAGCGGCTGTTCTTGGGGTGCGTCTACCCGCCTGGCGCCTCTCGCTTGCTGATGCGTTAGCCGAACTTGCTGCTACCGACCTCCAGGCCTCGCCAACATACTAGGATCGGCGGGACCATGAAGCGCGCACTGATTGTGAAGCTCGGCGCCATCGGCGATGTTGTCATGGCAATCCCGGCGGCTCACAGGCTGCACGCGCTGGGTTACGGGGTTGACTGGGTTGCAGGTGCGCAGGCTGCGTCGTTCCTGCGCTGCTACTCATTCGTGCGAGTCATCGAAGCGGATGAAAACACGATCTTTAGAGGTACCGTGCTGCGACGCGTGCAGGCGATCCGGGCAGTATGGCAGCAGTTTCCTCCTGGCGGTTACGACCTCGTCGCGACGTTGTACTACGACCGCCGCTACCGGCTGTTCTCGTTACCGCTATTCAGGGGCCGGCACGTCCAGTTACGGCGCAATGACCGGACGTTCCAGCTGCTACCAGGACGCCACCACACGGACGAATTTGCACGCATCCTGCTGTCTGCTGTCGGCCTTGCCGGCGGGGATGATGGGCCGGTGCCGCATAGTTTGCTGCCGCTGCATCC
>CAXTFT010000029.1:17175-29376 GCA_964243585.1 uncultured Terriglobus sp. | reverse complement strand
GCGTCCTTGTACTCGCCCATGTCGATGCGGATGAGCGCGGATTCGTCGTCGAACAGCGCCTCTGCAAGTGCCTTGGCCAGTTCAGTTTTGCCGACACCGGTCGGTCCCACAAACAGGAACGATGCTGGCGACCGCTTCAGCTGCAGGTCGGTCCGCATACGGCGCGCCGCCTCACAGACGGCGCGCACAGCCTCCGGCTGGCCATAGACGCGCTCGCCCAGCCGCTCTTCCAGGCCCAGCAGGCGTTCGCGCTCGCTTTCGAGCATGCGGTTGGCGGGAACACC
The DNA here is from genome assembly GCA_964243585.1 of uncultured Terriglobus sp. Taxonomy (GTDB): domain Bacteria; phylum Acidobacteriota; class Terriglobia; order Terriglobales; family Acidobacteriaceae; genus Terriglobus. The sequence continues at coordinate 29,092 of CAXTFT010000029.1, read as the reverse complement.
GGAGCGCTCGGCGATCACCTCTGCGATGTGTTCCGGCAGAACCCGGTCGGCGACGACGGCGTTGCTGCCAGCCGCATCACGGTAACCGGCCAACCTGGCTTCCAGATCGGCGCGCTGGGATTCCAGGTGCTGGAGCGCACCGTAGCGGATTTCGGCGGCACGCGTGACATCGCCCGCGCCCTCTGCAGCGGAGAGCAGACGGGTGTTTTCTTCAATGGCCTGCACGGTCTTGCCCAGGTCAGCGCGTGCGTTGCGCTGCTGCTCCCATGACTCGGTATCAGCAACGACGCGCGGCTCCAGTTCGGCGATCTCCGCTTCCAGCATCGCGATGCTCTTGATCTGTGCGGAGGACGGCTTCGGCAGGCTGCGCAACGTCTCCAGTTCGGCGCGGCGACGCGTCAGAAGGCGTTCCTGCTGGTCCAGCGCCGTGGGCCGCGACTCCAGCTGCATGCGCAGCCGTGCCGTGGCCGCGTCGATCACGTCGATGGCCTTGTCCGGCAGAAAGCGGTCACGCATGTACCGCCGCGACAGCTTGATGGCGGCGACCAGCGCCTCATCCGTCAGTTCCACGCCGTGGAACGCAGCATAGCGGTCGCGTATGCCGCGCAGAATGTACAGCATCGATTCGTCGGAGGGTTCGCCCACCTGCACCCGCTCAAAGCGGCGGGCCAGCGCGCCATCCTTCTCAATGCGTTCGCGGTACTCGTCAAAGGTGGTTGCGCCCACGCAGCGCAGTTCGCCGCGTGCCAGGGCCGGTTTCAGGATGTTGGCGGCGTCCATGCCGCCCTCCGTGCCACCCGCGCCGACCAGTTGGTGGATCTCGTCGAGGAAGAGGATGATCTCGCCCTTGCGCAGCTTCACCTCGTCCACCACGGCCTTCAGGCGCTCTTCAAACTCGCCACGGTATTTGGCACCCGCCACCAGGCCCATCAGGTCCAAGGCGATGACGCGGCAGCGCTTCATGCTTTCGGGCACGTCCTGCGCGGCGATGCGCAGCGCGAGACCTTCCACGATGGCAGTCTTTCCTGTGCCGGGGTCACCCACCAGCACAGGGTTGGATTTCGTCTTGCGCAGCAGCGTCTGGATGAGTTGGCGCACCTCATCATCGCGGCCCACCACTGGCATCAGTTCGCCAGTGGCGGCCGCAGCCGTCAGGTCGCGGCCAAACTTCTCCAGCATCTTTGCGCCAGAGGCGATATCGCCGTCTGCAGTCTTTGCAGTGGGAGCCGGTTCAGCGCTTCTGGCCGGCGAAGCGATCGGGGCAGGGACGGAGGGCTGCTCCAGGGCCTCCACCGTGAAGCCCGCCTTGCGAAAATGGTTGCGTAGATCGTTCGAGTCGCTACCGGTCAGCGCCGCTTCCAGCACGTCGACCGGCTCTGCCGACTCACGTCCATGCTTCGCGGCGATGTCGAAGGACTCAGCCAGCATGGTGCGCAGAGCCTGCGATGCCAGTGGTCTGCGGCCTTCCTCAAGCCGTTGCGCAGACAACGCATCGGCACGTCGCGAAAGCCCGTCGAGCAGCGCCGGAAAGACAACGCCCTTCTGCTCCAGCGCGGGACGGAGCGAACTGCCTTCGCCGTCCAGCAGCAGCAGCAGAAGGTGCTCCGGCTGGATAAGCGCCTGGCGCCTGCCCTCTGCTAGCAGACGCGCATTTGCCAGTGCGGATTCCATCTCATCGGAAAGCTTGCTCAGGTCCAGTGCCATATTTTGTGTCTTTCCAGTAGGTGGAGTTTATTCCAGGCGGCTGCGTCGACGTGGCCGGTTAGGGTCGTTCGGGTCTGCCGCTGGCGGAGCCTCGCGCGGCATCCACGACGGCTGCGTGCTGGGCGGTGTGGATGGTGGCGGGTCATTGCGGTCGGGTGTGCGCTCCGCAGGTGCAAAGGTGCTGCGACGGACTGCATTGTCTGGAGAAAGGCGATTATTGCTACCACCACCGCCAAAGCCGCGAGGGGGCTCGGGAAAGCTGCTGCTGCCGCGTCCGGCAGATACCGGTGAGGTGGCTACCGGCTCTGGCAGGGATCGTTCGGGCTCGCGCTCAATGGTGCGCGCCTCCGGCGTCTCCTGCCGGGTGCCGCTGTAGAACCGATGCCGGATGAACAGCAGCGCCGTCCGCACCGTGTGGTACGCGGGCACGGTGACGCGCACGTCCGTGATGGTCGGCACGTCGGGCGCTTCAAAGTCGAGTTCGATGTTGTACTGCTCGTCCAGCTTCACGTCGCCGGTCAGGATGTAGCTTTCGCGACGGAAGCCCGAACCTTCATTCAGACGGACCTCCGCACCGATCGACGTGCCGCGCAGCCACGGCGTGGCGCGGTCGCCCACCAGGATCAGGCGGTATCGGTCTCGCCCTTCCAGGCGCAGGTTTGAGAAAAAGATCGTCATCTCGTCGGCGACACCCTGCACGCGCGAGGCACGCGCCGACAACCGGTAGAGCGACTTGCCACCGCGGTCGAAGATGAAGTTGGTGCTCTCCAGCGTGGCCGACTTGCGGAAGTCGATGTACTTGCCTTCCAGCGCGCGTTCCAGCCGCTCCAGCCCGCCCAGCGACTGCAGCGCCTTGCGCACCTCCATGCCCAGGTCTTCGTCCAGCTGCAGGGTTCGGCCTAGTTGCAGGGTGTGCTTCTGCAACTCGATCAGGCCCACCAGCTCGCTTTCGCCGGTCTCGCGCAGCGTGTCGTAATACTGCTGCATGCCTTCGGCCAGGTCGAAATAGATGGCCGCAGAGTGCAGCATGCGGCGCACCCGCCCGAAAAACTGCGCGGGTGACTGCGTGCGGTCCAGCAGGGCGTAGGCCGTGTCCTGCAGCTCCAGCACCATGCGCTCGGCAAACACCATGGAGTCCTGGTCGACCTCTGTCTCAAGCCCGCGCTCCGTAAAGATCTGCATGAACTCGCGCATGGCACGGTGCAGTTCCGCATAGCCGGCCGCCAGGCGATTAGTGGCATCCAGGATGCGGCGCGTGCCCGACATCAGTTCCGAGTGCGCTGCGACCGAAATGCAGGCTGGCACAAACTGCGAATCTGCCTCAAACGACATGCCCGTGGCGGGCCTGCGCAGCCGGCCCACCACGATGCTGTGCGCGCGCTCCGCTGCCGTGACCTGAAGGGCGACGCGGTAGCTGGCAACACGTTCCGTGCGCATCTGCGGGTTAAAGCTGTCCACGGCACCGCTCCGCTTTTCCCGCGTTCCGGCATCGACTACCACGTGAATCAATGCTTCGACGACTCCCGCAAGCTCGTCCTTCGGGTAGCGGACCGAGATCGTCCCTGCAGTCTCCACATCCACAATCGAGCCGACCGGGGTCACACCGCGCGCACGGTTGATGGATACATCTAGGTATTCCGACGTCTCGTTCAGTGAGACTTCCGGATCGAACCGGATCGTACCCAGGTCAGCTTCGGGTAGCCGCACGCCGCCGCCCACCAGACCGGTGCCCTGCGCCAGGTACCGCATGCCCCAGGCATTCAGCGATTCGAGGTATTGCTCCTGCCGCAGGAAATGGTCCGGCGTCAGCAGCATGCCATGTTCCCAGTTCACCGACCGCAGTTGAAGATCGCCGCGAGCCCCATCGCCCGCTTCCCGCCGCCCGTCACTCATGTGTTTCTCCTGCCCGTCCAAAAGCTTTCCTCAAGGGTGCACCGCATTTCCACCCGTTTGCTCCGCTGCGATGGGAAGCGCGGCTGTCATGGTTTCAGACGCAGCCAGGGCCAGGGCACTGCCGAGTTCGCGGCCCATGTGCGTGTTGATTCCGAGGCGGCTATTGCCGTCGCGCACACCCAGCCGCGGCGCACGATTCCTGTCCAGCACGGACCAGCGTACGCGATACTGCGTGGCAACCGGCATCAGCATCTCCAAGGTCTGTCGCAGCAGCGCCGAACCTTCGGCCGTCTCGACAAAATGCTCATAACCATCCAGCGTCACAGGGCCAATCTCGATCTCCAGCGTGGCCGGTTCTTCCACAGCGTCGCCCATGATCAGGTCCACGCCCAGCCGCGAAGCACGCGCACCAAGCCCGGACAAAGCAGCGTCTGGCAGCTGCGCAAAGGATGGTGTGTAGTTGAATCCACTTACCGGCAGGCCAAGCAGCGAGTGCAGCACAAACGAGCAGCCATCCTGATCGCAGGCGTATAGCGACATGCCCGCCACCAGCGTTGCGAGTCGATACCACACATGCCTGGGCCAGCGTTCAGGCTGCACGCCGAACAGGCGCAGCCAGCGCGCGCACGCCGCCAGGTCTTCCGGTGCTGCGCGGAAGAGCGGAGCCCCTTCATGGAACCAGTGCTTCAGCTTTTCTAGCGGATCGTCGAAGCCCTGCAGGATCTCGCGTGTTCCCACATGGGTTTCGCCACCTGAATCCCACATGCCAACTGGCAGGGCGTGGGTGAAGCCCAAGCCAGCAATGCGCAGGTGCACACGGGTGTCAGGCAGCAGCGCCTCTCCCGGTGCGGGTGACTGACCGACAACCGTTCCCGGCTGGGCAGCGTCGCGCCCCGTTCGCTCGATCACGATACGATGCGACCCGATGCCCAGCGCCTCCAGCGTTGCCAGCGTGGAATGGATGGAGTGATGGTGCGCCTGCTTGCCCACGGCAAAGGCAGGCATGCGCGGCGGCGGCGGAGCCGGAGTCATACCTTTGGCGGGCGTGCCTTCCCCCATGATTGCCGCTATTGCTTCCATGCGAACTCCACGGCAAGCTCCAGTCCCTGCACCAACCGGGAACTCAGCGCGATCTCCATCTGCGACTTCAGAGCAGGCAATTCAATCTCCGGACGGGTAAAGCCCTCGTTATCAAGCGTGAGCAGCAGACGTTCCACGCGACGCAGCCCCTCCGGGCGGCGCTCTGTACCCGATGTGCTTTCTGCCTGCAGGATGCGGCGGTCCACGGCGAGCGCTGCCGTTTCAAGATCCTGCTTGGTCACAATGCGACCGCGAGACAGCAGTGCATCGGCAAACCGTCGTTCTTCGCTGGCGACCTGTTCGCCGTTGGAACCGCCGGACGCAGCCGTCAGTGGAGCCACACGGATGCCGGTCAGGGAAGCGGCATTGGCAAAGCCGGAGATGTCCCCCGGACCGACGCGATTGCCCAGGTCGCCGTTGGTCAGCCAAAGCCGAACGTTTGCCGCGGCGTGCTCCTCGCCGCTGCTGTGGCGTCCAGGCGTAATGGTCAGGCGGTTGTTGTGCAGCTCGTACCGGCCCGCAGTGGCGCTGGCGCTGGGCTGCGTTGCTGACTCATAGAGATCGTTGTCTGTGCTCATCACCGTGAGCGGCGCCACCAGGTGCTCCGGCGTGCCACCTGCCTTGGTGACCGGGATCGAGATGCCGTCACGTGCAAACTGCACCGTCTGGTTGCGCGCGAACACATTTGAAGCCGTCATGGCGTGCAGCACAATGCCGCCAACGGCGTGATGCAACGAAGGAATGCCGGGCGGCATGGGGATCTTGATCCACAGCCGAGGCTCTGACAGAACACCTGCTGCATCCCGGTTCAGGAGACGAGACATGGCCGGTTCCAGCAGTTTCGGAACCCGACACAGGAACGGTGAGTCGGCGTGCATGGGCGGAAACACGAACTGCCGCCCCGTGTAGAAGCCGTCCGGGATGGATGGCAGCGGAGTGTCCAGCATGCTGGTGCTTTCGTTCGCCGCAGTTTGAAACTGGAGTTGATAGACGCCTGCATTGCTGCGCTTAGGTCGCAGCAAACCCTCGCCGCTCAGGTCGCCATCCGCACCAAAGATCCACCAGGGCTCATGGCACAGCGCATGCTGCACCGGGTAGGTGCCGGGACCAAGCTCAAAAAACATGCCATGCCGGTTGAGCAGCTGTGGCGACAAATTTTCAATGGCAAGAAACAGAGCCGGTTGCGGGCCGAGGCCCACCGTCACCGCCTCCAGCGAAGGCCGCATGGCGGTTACGGAATCGCTCATCTCCACACCGGAGAGCATCCGCACCGATTGCTCCTGGTACGCCAGCGCAAAGGCGAGACGCGCACGCGATACCTCGCAGGTGGCATCCAGGCTGAAGACCAGCCGCTCGCCCAACGCCGCAACCGCATTCAACTCGGTTCCTGCACGCAGTACACGCGGGTCAGGCAGATCGTTCACCAGACGGACCGCAGCCTGCGCGGGTGTGGCCAGATATTGCTGCACCTGCAGGCCGCGCATCAGTTCGTGCAGCAGCGACAAGCGCAGCTGCGCGGTATCGCTGTAGACCTGGTCAATCTGCTGCGCGACCGTGCGGAAGAGCACTGCCAGCAACGGATCCGTTGTCTCGGAAGTAACACCGAAGTCCTTGACCCGGCGTCTGAAATCATCGCGGAGTTTGCGGTCGATCTCCAGCACGTTTGGCGTGTGTGTGCCCACTGATGCGACCCTCCTATGATTCCTGCGTAAAGCTTGTGGTCAGAACTTCTGACGTGGCCTGATTCTCCAGCGTGATCGAGTAAGTGTCGACGTCTCGATTCGCGCTGAGTTCTCGCACCACTTCCGTCACCACGTAGTCTCTCAATCCCAGGTCGAGAAGCGCACCGTTGATCCGTTCGGTAGCTAAGCGGGGCAGATCCGCCCGCTGGCGGCCATGCTCAAACAGATCGCGAAGGCCAAACTGCGGGCATCCGCTCCACGAGCCTTGCGGCGTGCGCGCCATCATCTGCAGCAGCGCCAGCACGGAGACGGACCGCTCTGTTCGGCTCAGCAGTCCGTTTTCCTGGAGCCGCATGGGAAAGGCAAGGGACTGCATGGAACCCTCAAGACAGAACGAGGCGAACAGAAGAGCAGCAGAAACAGATCGGGTGCCTGCACGGGGCAGACACCCTCGTCTGCAAAGCGTGGTGAACTTAGTTGCTGAGCGTGATGTCGCGGAAGTTCTGCTGGTTCATCTCCGCTTCCAGATCCAGTACCAAGATGTGATTGATGCCGGCATGATCCTCATCCGCAAGCTGGTTGTCGCTCATGTATGGGTTCAACGTGTGGTAACCGCTGATCCAGCCGTTGAAGTTGTACGCTGCCAGCGCATCCTGGTGCGAATCGTCTTTCCAAAACTCGAGCTTGATCGGCTTTACCTTGTCGCGAGTCACCACGTTGGACAGGTTGAAGAGCGAACTCATGGTCGAGAACGGGATGTTGGTGTCATCGTGGAAATCGACGTAAACGCGGATGTTGGTATTCAGCGAACCCATCTGGGGCATACCGGCGCGGTCCTTGTCTGTGTTGAACGCGACCGAAATGGAGAGGCAATCAAACTTGTTGCCGTCGATGGTGCAGGTGCTGCGGTATGGAGAAGCCATAAGATCCTGATCCTTTCAAAAGCGCCGTGAAAGGCGCGAGCCTGATACTGGAACCCCATTGGGGAACAGAGCTCCGCAGATTAGCGGCAGAAGCTAGTTGCTGAGCTTCACGTCCTGGAAGTTCTGCTGATTCAGCGCGGGTTCGATATCAAGCACCAGCATGTGGTTCAAGCTGGGCGCATTGCCTTCGGCCAGGGCATCCTCTGTGCTGGAAGAAACGTGACGAGGAAGAAAGTCGAGCGGATTTGAGGTTTCAAAGCGGCGGATCCAACCATTGAAGCTGTACGAAATCAGCGCATCCTGCTGCGAGTCGTCTTTCCAGAACTCGATTTTGACCGCCTTGATCTTATCGCGGGTCACCACATTGGCCAGGTCAAACAAGCTTTTCACAACGCTGAACGGCAGGTTTACGTCATCGTGCAGGTCGGCCCAAACACGAATCTTGGTGGAAAGCGAACCCATCTGGGCGACGCCCGCGCGGTCTTTGGCTGTGTTGAACTTGACGCTGGTGGTGACGGCCTGAAACTTGTTGCCATCGATCGTAACGGTCGTACGGTACGGATTTGCCATAAGAGGCTCCTTATTCGAAGTGGCTCATACTGAGTCGTTAGGGCTTGCTGGAAGAGTCGCCCAGGGAAAAGAGTGACTGGACCAACGACTTGATGCGGACGGCTGCTGTTTGCAGCGGGCCTGAGGAGGCGTTCTCCCCAACAACTTGTTTAGAAATACCTTGTTCAGAAACACCGGCAGCTGAAATGTAAGTGGTCCTGTTTGCGGCAACGGGAACCGGGTGCTGCCCCGATGAATCGATATGTTCAATTACTGCTTGCGGTACGTCAGTGACTGGCTGCGACGTGGCCCAAGGTCTGGCCGAAGCCGCACGCATCTCTTCGGCTGTTACGGCACGTCCACCCTGCGCTCGCAGCCCGATGGCAGCACCACGATGCGTCGCTCCGGGCTCCATGCGCTTCCGTTCCTCAGCATCCCGTGCGGCGGACCCTGCACGGGGGCGGATGGTGCCAAGCGGCGAACCTGCGGATCCCTCCGCAAGGCGTGCCGCCGATCCGCTTTTTGGCACTCCGATATTGAAACGCACCTGATTCATGCCCATCACCTTAGTTCTTTGAAACTTCCTGTTTGGAGAACTCTGGAACATCGATCTTGAGCACAAATGTTTCGGCCGGGCCGGTTGGCATTACGTTGAGAGTGATGTCACAGATACCCTGCATGCGCTTGTTGGAATCCTTATCAACAAACATGTCATAGCCAAGAATGGTGCCCTGCTCTACCTGTTCGTCCAGCAGGCGCTTCAGCGGCGTTTCAATCTGCTGGTCCATGAAGTCGCGTGTCAGCACCTGCCCGGCTACCTGTAACAGGTAATGGCGGCAGCAGCGTTCCAGGTAGCGCAGAATGCGGTACGAGGTAAAGAACTTCAGCACGCCGTAAGGATCGTCGGCCTGGGTCCGGCAGCCATAGAAGCACAGGTGGTTGTCCGCATCACGAATGATGGGGATTAGCTGCCGCTCCATGGACAGGTGCTCCATCTGGCCGATCAGCGGCTCGATGCGCGCCTTGGCCGCTCCATTCACGCGACCGAAGCGTGAACCGACTGGCCCTTGCGCCATGCCCTGCGCATCATCCGCGCGCGCAACCGCACCGGCAAAGACCATCGATGGCGGACCGTACATGCCGTCCGCGATGGTGTCACCTTTTTCAAACCAGTGGGCGGGCCGCATCTGCAGGTAGCCCATCAGGCAGACGTCCGACGCAGCCGCGTCCTCTGGCCGCTTCAAAAATTCGTATTTGCCGCCGGGCAGGAAGTTACGCTCCACATTCTTGAAGGATGTTTCGTCATCCAGGTCGCCAATCAGCAACATGCCCCAGGTGTTGGACACCTGCTCGAGCTTCTCGCGGATGGGTTGGGGATAGTATCCGGGGACAACCAAATTACAGATATCGTCGCGGAAGTTAAAGTTATCGTTCCGCTGCACAACAAAATGCTCAAGGGCGGCGACGCTCATCGAGAAGATGTCTTCCATGGCCTTTGGGTCGGCATTCAGCAGGTAGAGTTCCACCGGCTTGCGCACCTTGCCATCGCCAACCTTGGAGTTCTCGAAGAACAACTGCACCTGACGGTAGGAAAGCTCCAGTGGCCGGATCTGCTCGAAGATCTGGCTTAGCAACTGGTCGCGAACTCCTTCCGCACGGTCAATTTGCCCCTGCAGCTTCTTGACCGTCTGGTCGTAGCTGTCGTCTGAGCTGATCAGCTGCTCGAAATTCGTCAGCTGACCCAAAAACTCCTTCGCTGACTGCGCCGAAAAAATACTCGCAATATCGCGCTTTTCATTGGTAAGGCCGGGATGTAAGTCGGCAAAAATATCCTGCAGCAGCTCCCTTGCGGGGCTGTTACCAAGAATCTGTTCTGTAGTACGTGTTGCGGTCGCTGCCTGTGCCATGGTTTACTTTTCCCCTTCTGCAACACGCTGCAGTTCGCTGCGCAGCTTACCCAGTGCATCCACAATTTCCTGGCGCTGCCCGGCGTTACCCCAGGCCCGGCGCACCGCTGGCAGTTTCCAGCGATCCTTCAAACGGTACAGCAGGTCGATGTTGGTTTTAAGGTCGGCAAGATCATTTCTTAGAAAATGGCTCTCACCGTCCGCATCCTTGACCTCCTGCCGCTTCTGCAGGTTCTCGGGATCGAAATCCTTGATCGACCGGAACTCGAAGTCGGCGCGGAATTCGGATTCATCTTCGCCGGCATAGCCCTGAAACTTCAGCTTTGGTTCGAACTTTCTGAAGGCATCGCCAAGATCTTCCACCTTGGTGAGATCTTCTGTCTCGGAGCCGGCCTCACCGCCCACGCGGTTGAGTGTCATGGGCAGCATGGCCGCAGCGGTTGACGTGGGGACTTTGCGAACTGCGGCGGTAACACCCTTGCGAACGACTTTTATCAGAGGCATAAGGTCTCCTATTTGCGATCAAAGCTGAGGCGGGTTTTGGAAAACTCCCCGCGTGGTTGAATCTGAGTGGTCTGCGCTGCAGAACGTTGCAGCGGGCTGCCTTGAAGTTCAGGAGAAAAGCCTTCCGGCATGGATGTGGACCGCACCTGCACTCCAGATGCTGCCTTGACACCTTGGCGATCGCTGCTCCAACGCTGCGTGCGTTCCGGCGTCTGCAGGTGGCGGTCACCCCAGATCAGGCGAGGAACCCAGAACCATAGCAACAGTAAGAGCAACGCCGCGATAAGGTACAACAGACCATGTGTCAACACCACTGTCCAGCCTGAGTTTGGGGCAGGATGCAGGGCGATCAGGGCACGAAGTTCCTCTGGCGCAGCCTTGCGATCAAATACAGGCGCAGCCGTTGCAGGCACCAGCAGTCGCAGAGCCTCACCGGTCAGTACTGTCCCATCTTCCAAGTGAAACGTTGGAATCCATTGCTGGTCACGGCCTGTCAGCGCAGTTCGACTTGCCTCCGGCAAGAGCCACGTCAGCGTGACAGAGTGGCTGGTCGCGGAGCGGGTGACATGCAGTGCGTCTAGCAATTGCGCGGCATCGGCGGCATAGAAGAAGCGTCCAGGTGAGGAAAGCCGCTGCAGCGCGGCAGTATCGATCGCGCTGCGCTCACCGAATCCAATGCCGATGGTATCCATGTGCGCAGCCTGTACCTGCGCGACAGCCTGCTGCAGGCCCAGGTCGCTGTTCAGTAACTGGGTATCGTCACCGGCCATGACCTCATTCTTGCCATCGGTCATGACAATGAGGTGCGGCTGCACCTCGCCTGCACCTGCATGGTGCAAAAGATCGACCTCGTTGCGCAGGGACTCCTCGCCTGTGAATACCGCCTGATAGAGCGCGGTATTGTTCCGGTTTCCGGGTACGGGCAGGGCTTTGAGTTGTGCGAGAGCATCTGCTTTGCGCGTGGTGAATACCGCTGCGTGGATGGTTGAGACGACGTTGTGGCTCTCGAACGGGACGATGGCGACCCGGTCAGAGCCCTCCTGCATGCCGTCCAGAAACTGCGAAATCGCGGTCTTGGCCGCCTCAAACCGAGATTGCCCCGCGGCAACAGGCTGGTTCATGCTGCCGCTGATGTCGATAACCAACAGCACCACATTCGTGTGGTCGCCGGCATCCGGGCCGCTGCCTGCGGAAGCGAAAAACGGCGTGACCTCACCGGATGGCCCGGTCAGACGAAATGCACTGGCAAGTTGGGCTGCAGGTGGCAGCTTGACCGGTGCAGGCATGCCTGCCGCAGTAGCCGGTGTGATGGAAGCGGAAAGGCAGGGCGAGAGCGACACGGGCGCACAATCCACCAGGCGGGGCGCATCCACCACGCGCAGCGACGTCGGCTTGGACGGGTTCGCCTGAGTCAGCGCAGAACCCGCAAAAAGCAGACCTGCACCGAGGCTGGCGAGGAATCGCCCGGCGAGCGGAAGCAGCATCACTCACCCAGCTTTCTGCTGTCGAAACGCAGCGCCGTCCGGCCGATCAGGACATCATCTGAAGGCTGCAGTTCCTGCGAGGAGACGACCGTCTTACCCTTCACGCGCAACACATACTTTGCAATGCCTTCAGGGCCGCCCGCGTCAGGATGCCTTGCAATGAAATAGCGGCCATCCTTTGAAAATACAAC
>CAXTFT010000029.1:3874-17165 GCA_964243585.1 uncultured Terriglobus sp. | reverse complement strand
GGCGCGGCGCAACGGCGCTGTCAGGAATACAGATATCAGCACCCTGCTGAAACTTGCTGCCACTCTGTGCGGTTTGCGCGCTGCCCAGTGTATAAGACTCTTCCACGTCCAGGTCCCACAGGGTCTTGTTCTTGCCCAGCTTGTTCTGCGCGCGTGCATCGCCGGAACTGACAAAGCGAAGCAGGCCTTCCTTGACCAGAACGGGTGCAATGCCAGCACCAAAACCGGTACCGGCGCCAGCCAGCATCAGGCTGCACATGGCCACACCCGCCGGCAGGTGCGGCGTAAATAAAACAAACACCAGACCGCCCAGCAGGCCGCCAACCAGGCCGCCCGCATAGGTGTGCAGCACGCGTGCCAGGTTCGTGCGCGCCCAGCGTACACCCAGGCCCAGACCAACAATGGAGAAACACAACGCCCAGGATGCAATGCGGTAAAGGATTGGAGAGGTAACCGCCACTCCCTTTGCCAGCAGATAATTCAGTGCAGCGGCGATCAGCGCCGCTGCACCGCCAAATAAAAGACCGAACCATACCGATGAGCCTCTGAGCCGGCCCAGCAGCACCTTGTCAAAGTGCAGATACATGGCAACCGAGACCACCATGCCGAAGATAAGAAAGGTCACTGTATCCGGCAGTGAATGCGCATGTACGTCGGCGGAGGGAACGTTCAGCAGGGAAGCAAGCAGCGAGGCAACCAGCCCGCCTGCCATGCCGGCAACCGTCGCGAAAAATAATCCTCGGTAAAGACTCATGCAGGGCAGCCAGGGACCACAGGGTTTCAAACAGATGCAGTCTGTTTCGGAACAGAGCGATTCTACTCGGTTTGCTTATAGAGGGTGAGACGATGTTCGGAGTTGTCTTTCTAAAACACTACATTCTCTCCTGTTTTAGGATTGGACACTTCCTTTCACTTTTGTGGGAAGTTAGTTTTACCGTTTCACAACATGTAAATCATGGAGGCGGCACAGCCTTGCGAATCGCTGTGATCGGCACTGGCGCGCTTGGTTCGACACTGCTTGATTTACTGGCAGCGTGCTCGCTGCAGTCGGTGATGTTAATTGATCCGGATACGGTGCAGGAGAGGAACTTATCGCTTAGTCCGTTTCTGCGGCGTGCGTTTGTCGCCCACGGCAATGCAACGCCATCGACCAGTAGCCGGGCTATGCATAAAGTGGATTTGCTCTCGGCGGAAGCAGAACGCGCTTACCGCCTGGAGTGGGAGACCCACACCTGCGAGATCGCGGATGTTGGCTGGCAGGATCTCTGTGCGGTGGACCTGCTCTGTTGCTGCACAGATAACGCGTTGTCGCGTGCTGAAACGGCTTTTATCGCCCACATGCTGAACAAGCCGGTGCTGGATGGTGCCGTATTCGGCGACGGCATTGCCGCAGGCCGGGTTACCATCTTTTCGCCTGAATCGGATGCTGCGTGTTACCTCTGCGGCATGGCTGAGGACAGGCGTGCAGCCGTGCTGGGGTATGCCGCCTCAGTCAGCATGGGCTGCCGCGTGCCGGAAGATACACGCAGCATGACAGGCACGGTTGCCGCCCTGGAGTGTGTCGCGCAAATGATGCTGGACCGCATCCTGCAATTCGCAAGTGGTCGCGCCTGGCCGAGGCAGTCCCAGGCCGTCAGGATATCCCTATCGAAGGGCGATGAGTCCACCTCGCTCAACCCGTGGCGGAACGAGATCATCACACTCACCCAAAGCGCGAATTGCCCCTGGCACGGCCTTGTTCCCGGAACATTGGCACCCCTGCCCTGGACGACGCCGCTGGCCCAGTCGCTCCCGGGGAACAGCGAAGTTTACCTGGCGTGGCCGATCTGCACGGAAGCAATGTGTGCCGTCTGCAAGGGCCGTTTCACACCTTTTCGCAGAGTTGCCGCCGTTCGGGACGGCATCGTGTGCTCCCATTGCGGCGCGCGTGGAATGGAGCCGGTCCGAGTGGTTCACCGGCTATGCCATGCTGATCCCGAAAGTGCTCTGTCACCCCGGCAGCTTGGCCTGCCCGCACGGCATCTTTACTGGCTGCGCGACACTGCTGGTATGAATAGATTCGTGAACGAGGTTGCCCCATGAACCGCTCGCTGGAGCGCGCGGCACTGCTGGCCGGTGTGCTGATCCTGCTGCTGTCATTCCAGTTTGGAGCAGCACTGGCAGGCGGTGCCGTCGCGCTTGCCAGTGGGCTGCTGCTTGGCGCGGGTACGACATGGCTTTGGCTCCACTTTGAACTGCCCGTAGGTGGTGACTGGGTGCCGCCCGTCGTCTGCGCGCTGCTGTGCGGGCTGGCGGCTGCGGTTGCGGACCTCGCTTTTCGCCCAGACTTCGCAGGCCTGTTCAGCTTTCTGCCCGCGGCAATTGGAAGCGGATTTGCCGTGTTCGTACTGCGCCGGTCGGAAGCGCGCTGTGGGCTTTGCAATCGGCATCTCTCGGCGGGCGCACTGGTCTTCGCCTGTCCTCGCTGCAGCATGCAGGTGTGCGACGAAACCTGCTGGAGCTTCGAGCACCGGCGATGCCAGCTGTGCCTGGAGCAGCGCGTGCCGCTATTGGCTGTGGAAGAAAGCTGGTGGATGCGCGTGACCGGCCCGCGTTCACGCCACGACCGCTGCCAGATGTGCAAGGGCGCCGCTGACGTGGTGGACCTGCGCATGTGTCCCAAGTGCCGCCGCGCCCAGTGCCGGGAATGCTGGGATTTCAACAACGGCGAATGCCAGAGGTGCGGTACAGCCCTTGCCGACCTGCCCGCATCGCTCCACAATACGGTAGCGTCTCATGTGGAGCACCGCTGATACAACGACGTTAGGATGACGGTCACGATGCCGAAATACCAGGTTTACTTCGACACAGTCAGTGGCGAGACGAGATACAACGTGGACATTGACGAAGGCGAAACGCTTGACATGGTCCTGGAAGAAATACTGTTCGACCTGCGCGAACGCGGCGACATGCTGAAGGGTGAGGGCGAGCCGGAAGTTGTTTGGAACGGCAAGTCGCTCGACTTTGCCGCACCGCTGGATGCACAGGGCGTGCGGCCCAGTGATGTTCTGCGCGTCTCTACGGTGGCAACAAACGGGTAGTGGATACCACTCTTTTTGAACGCCGCCTACGCAACGAGTGGTTGCTGCTGGACGGCCTTGCAGGCTGCAATCCGGGGCGTATCACTGGCGCGCGGTTGCAGCCGGGTACCATCCGTTTCCTGTTGCATGGCCCTTCAGCGCTTCCCGCTTCGGACCGGGCCAGCGGCTGCCTGCTTACGGAACATGCCACCCGCATCGAATTCCCGGTACACTTCCCCGCAGTACCCATGGAGATGTTTCTGGAAACGCCGGTCTTTCATCCCAATGTTCATCCCGAAACCGGCTTTGTCTGCTTATGGGACAGGCACCGCGTCAGCAACACCGTGGAACACGCCCTGCACAAGCTTGCCGCCATGCTTTCAGGCCACCTGCGCAACACCGATGCCTTGCACGTCATGCAGCCAGCCGCGTGCGACCGTCCTTTCCAAACGGAAGCTATGCCGCTGCTCGGCGTCCACTACGATCCTGGCCCCGCAAACGAAGGGATGCCCCACACCAGTAGAAGGCGGCGTCTGCAATGAGCCTCGCTCCCAAGCAAAACAGCAGCACACCGGAAGCCACCGAACAGGCCGCTACGACTGTTACCGCGAGGAACGATACTGCCGAGCTTGCCGCGAAACTGCACTCGATTTTTGGCACCCGCTTCCAGATCATCCGGCCTGTCGCCATCGGCGGCATGGCAACCATCTTCCAAATGCGGCACCGCCTGCACAATGGCCTGTTCGTCGCCAAGGTGCTGCACCCGGAACTGGTCGACCGGCCCGGCATCGTGGCGGCGTTCCGGCAGGAAGCGACCCACGCCGCGCGCCTCGGCAACCATCCCAACGCCGTGCCGGTCTTCGACTTTGGCGAACTGGACGGCCTCTTCTTCCTTGTCATGCCGTACGTCGACGGTGCAGACCTCGACCGGATTCTGCACAGAGCCGGACCGCTCTCGCGCGAGGAAACGCTGCAGGCAGCCGCCCAGATCAGCAGCATATTATGTTGCGCGGAGTCGCTCGACATCGTTCACTGCGACCTTCCCCCTGGCAACATCCGGCTGGACGTCTACGGCCAGTACCGGCTGCTCGACTTCGGCATCTCCCAGGCACGCGGTCCACAGGATAAGCCCTTTACCGGCGGCACACCGCTCTATGGCAGCCCCGAACAGATTGCAGGCGCGCCGCTCGACATACGCAGCGATCTCTACTCAATGGGCGCAGTGTTGTGTGAGTGTCTGACTGGTACACCGGCTTTTTTAGACACCACGCTGGAGAAGATCCACGAGCGGCACCGCACCGGCAACTGGCAGATGCCAACAACCCTGCGGGGAGACGATCCCTTCCGCCTGCTACTGCAAAAGCTGCTGAGCGTCGATCCGACCGGCAGGCCAGAGAGTGCCTACGAGTTGAGCGGCATATTGGACGCGATGGGCTGGGCGCGACCCGAGTTTCGCCCTGGGTCCGTGGACAAGCGGCCTTTTATGCAGGCACCCGAAACTCCGGCACGTAAACGGCTGACAAGGTAGTTCGACAAACCCGACCCCACCCATACTGGTTGTCATCCTGAGCGCAGCGGAGGATCCCTACGCCTACTTGCCAGGAACTACTGCTCCAACGCTCCGTGCAACAAGTATCAAGGGTCCACGTCAACAACAGTCAAACCGAGGCCTTGGCAATCCCAATACACACGGGAATTGATTTACGGCGCTCAGGGTGACACGCCGTTTAGTCAAACGACCGCAGCCAGATATTCCGTACAGAAATTTTGCAGGGCTGACTTTCGATTTCAAAGCCGATTAGCCCGGCCTGGTTGTTGATCGACTTTGGATCGTCATCGATGAACACCGCCATTAACTGACCGTTCATGATGTGCATCATGACGCCGCCTCGGGCGATGATCTCGTAGTCATTCCAGTCATTTACCCGGACATAGCCGCCCAGCGCCTGCCGGTCGCCGATGGTTCCCACCAGCCGGTTCGCCTTGCCCGGCAGCGCCTCCGTTACCTGCCCGCGCCAGGCGAGGATACCCTGCATCGTGTTTTCCGAATACCACTGCCCCGTGTACACGGCAGATGACGGGCGCACCGGGTACCAGAAGTCTGCCTGTGG
The DNA here is from genome assembly GCA_964243585.1 of uncultured Terriglobus sp. GTDB lineage: Bacteria > Acidobacteriota > Terriglobia > Terriglobales > Acidobacteriaceae > Terriglobus. The sequence continues at coordinate 11,995 of CAXTFT010000029.1, read as the reverse complement.
ACCGGTCAACATGTACTTGAGATTGAACGCAGGGCCGCCGGGTACCTGCGCGCGCGTCCACGGGATGCCAGTCTGGCTGCGATATTGAATGCCGCCACCGCCACCCTTTTCAATCTTCATCTGCAGCTTCAGGTCAAAGTCTTTCGGCTTATCACCCTTGTAAACGATGTAGTTGTTGCCCTTGTGGTCGGTCTCCTTCGTCTCGCCGACCATCAGGCCGTCCTCCACTCGCCAGAAGGATGGGTCCGCATCCCAGTTGGTGAAGGACTTGCCATCGAAGATTTGGTTGAAGCCGGTGTGCTCGTCAATGTCATAGGCGTCCGGCTCATGAAACTTCGGCATGCCGATGTACTTCTCACCGTTTGAGCCGGTAACCGGCGGACGAGCGGGAGGTGACTCCAGGGCGGGCGATACCTGCTGTGCGGATAGAACTGCCGTCATCAGCAAACCTGCCAACGCGCAGGCTTGCTGCAGCTGATGTACGTTGAAGGAAGAAGGCATACGCGTCAAGACTCCTGATTGGCTGGACCTGCAAAAGAAATGGCAGGTAGGCGCACTCGCGTGCGCGTACCTGCCGGGTGATGGTCTAAGGCCTGCTTAGAACAGCACCTTCACCGCCAGCTGAATGCTGCGATTGTCGGCCGACGTGCTCTGCACCTTGCCCAGCGTGCCCGGCGTGTTGATGTTCGATGCCGGGTTGGAGAAGATGCCGCGGTTGATGATGTTGTAGGCCTCTGCGCGGAACTGCGCGTTGATCCGCTCACGGACATGAATGTTCTTGATCGCGGAGAAGTCCACCTGTGCTGTACCAGGACCCCGCTGCGTGTTGCGTGTAACCCAGCCCTGGACCAATGGAAGATTACGCGTGCTGGGGCAGTACGAGCTCGTAACGATGGTGCTGCTGCCCGCGCACAAACCATTGACGGGACGAACCACAGTGGCCTGCGTTGGATTGCCAGAGAAGGCAGTGGCGTCGAACCAGTTGAACGGTGATGGATTTCGCACAAGGGAGCTTGCTACCGTGCGGCCCGGTGCAAGGAATACACGGCAAGAGATGTTCGCGGCGAAGTTGCAACCAGAAGCAGCAACGCTGAAGGGGTAACCTGTGCGCAGCTGCACAGCAGGCTGGAACGTCCAGCCACCCAGCAGAGCGGTACCAATCGCGCCCTGTGCAGATGCCTTACCCTTGCCGAAGGGCAGTTCATAGCCGCCAGAGATAACAGCCCGGTTCCGCACGTCGAAGTTTGAGTAGGAGTGGTCGAAAGCAGTGTTGGTCGCAAACGAAGAATCATTGGAACCAGCTTCACCGGAGCTGTTATCCAGGTTTTTGGACCACTGGTAACTGCCCAGGAGGAAGATGCCGTTCTTGGCGCGCTTCTCTACCTTGATGGAACCGCCGTTGAAGTTGGAAGCACCGAACGTGGTGCTGGTCAGGATGCCCTGTCCGAACGCCGTGTAAGGCCGGGAGCTTCGCTGAGTCTCAACGCCATTGACAACGATTCGATCGCAGCTGCTGGAATTCGCGAAGCTGGGCAGCACAAAAGGGACCTGGATGCACTGGTTCTGGTCGTAGCGCTTCCACAGTTTGTGCGTGTTGCTGGCAGTGTAGGCCAGTTCCAGGATCATGCCATGGCCAAGGTCCTGCTGCAGACTCAAGTTCCACTCCTGTGTCAGAGGGCGACCATTATCTGGGCGAATCGAGAAGGGTGACGGAATTTGCGAGGTGGTTAGCGGATCCGGGAACAAGTCGTTTGTAGAACGATTACTGAATGCCTGCTGGAAGTACAGCGGTGCCGCGTAACGGGTGAACTGCAGCTCATTCGTGTTCAGGTTCTCAAGGTAAATGCCGTACCCTGCACGGATCACCGTACCGGGACGGGCTTCATATGCGAGACCCACGCGTGGCATGAACCCCTTCTTTTGCGGGTTTAGGATGCCAGGCCGATAGGTGTGGCTGGTGTCGATGATCCCAGCATTGAGGTAAGCCTGCGGGATGCTGGCCGGCAGTTTGCTGAAGGTGACCAGGCCGGTGGTCGGGTCCAGTGAACCCTCTTGACCATTCTGTTCTACCCAGGGAGAGTTGTACTCCCAACGCATGCCGGCGTTGATCGTCAGGCCATGACCCACCTGCCAGATGTCGTTGATGAAGGCACCGTAAGTGTTGTCGCGATAATGGCCCAGCGTAGTTCCCGCGTTGCCATTGCAACCGGAAGTGCAGTAGCCGCGCGCATAGTTTTCAAACTTGGTATAAAAGACGCCGGTCACGGGATTGACCTTGTCGCCTGTGGCGCAGGTAGTCGCGCTGCAGTTGTCGAAGGTAGCGGAGCCTCGGGCATTGTTATCTGCAATCTGCCACAGGCGGCGGTTCTGGTACTGGAAACCCGCCTTCAGTGTGTGCTTGCCCAATACATCTGAGATAGAGTCGCCCGCACTGATGATATTTTCGTGGCCGCCCTGATCACCACCACCGTCCGCCACGTTCGTAAAGCCGGTAATGGTAAAGGCGGCGCGGCCGTTCTGGCGCGGGCTGTTCAATGCCGTTACGTTGCCAATGCCTTCCGCAGCAGCCCAGTTACCGCCAGGTCCCGCACTCTGCAATACGCCCAGCGTGATGTTGTAAAACTCGTTCCAGCCCACACGCACTTCATTCACAATGCGTGACGAAACGACATAGGTGTTACCCACCACGGCGTTCCGGCCCAGCAGCGGAGTCGCATTGCTGCTGCCGTTAACCAGCGGTGTCACCTGATTGGAGTCGTAGTTGATATAGCGCCCAAACAGTGAACTCTTCTGTGTAACGTTCCAGTCGCCACGAACGGTGTACTGGTTGTAGTTATCCACGAAGGGGGCTGTGAAGGTGTAGTTGTTGCCGCCGGCAAAGGTACCCGTGTCGCTGGCGACCGTGGGATAGGTCGGGTTGAGTGCGATAGCAACCTTGTTGGTCAGCGCAACAGTCGGCGCGGCAGTTGGCGTGTTTCCTCCGTTCAACTGGTTCTTTGTAGGGAAAAGCCCAAGCAGTACCGTGTCGCGCGAGGAGCGCAGACCCTCATAACCGCCGAAAGCGAAAAGTTTGTCCTTAAAGATGGGGAAGCCAATCGTGCCACCGAACTGGTGCCGCTTGAAGTCCGGCTTGGTGGGATTCGAAGCATATGTCGCGAAGTAGTTGCGAGCATCGAAGATGGCGTTCCGCGCAAACTCGTAGCCTGAGCCATGGATGCTATTGGTGCCCGACTTGGTCACCATGGAGACCACTGCCTGGCCCTGGCCATACTCTGTAGAAAAGGTGGAGCGCAACAGGTTGAATTCCTGCAGGGTGTCCGTGTTCGGCACCAAGGAGAGCGTGTTGAAGCGCACCGAACGGATGTAGGTGCCATCCAGCACGTAGTTGGTCGATGAAGCACGGCCACCATCCACGGTGATGTACAGGTTCCGCGAACCGCAGGCTGCGCACGGATTGCCGGTCTGCCCCTGCTGTGCGGGCGACACGCCCGGTGCCAGCGTAGCAAGCTGCAGCACATTGCGACCGTTCAGCGGCAAATCGTTGATCTGCTTCTGGTCGATCACCTGGCCGACGGTGGCTTCCTGCGTCTGCAGCTGCGGCGGCAGCGTTGTGACCTCGACCGTTTCGTCGGTACCGCCGACGGAGAGCGTCACGGAGCCATTCGCCGTCTTGCCGATCTCAACGGCCAATGCCGGAATCTGGCTGGTCTTGAAGCCCTGCTTCTCAACCCGGATGCGGTAGGTCGCCGGTGGAATGTTCGGGACGGACCATTCGCCCGCGTCATTGGTGGTGGTGGTGCGTTCCGCGCCCGTGCCGTTGTTCATCACGTGTACCGTTGCGCCGGGTACCGTTGCTCCGGATGGGTCGACGACTTTTCCTTGCGCGTCAGAACTGGAACTGGCCTGCCCGTGAGCTAAGACCGTGCCGGTACTCAGCACCGCAATCGGCAAAGCTGTCATCATTGCCGCCAGCCAGGTGTGGCGCACGGCACAGAACACCGCGGTGTTCCACGTTCTTGTGCCTTTGGATAGAAGTTGTTTGCTGCGTGTAGACATGTTCATTGCCTCCAGAAGTAGTGCTGTCTCAATCCGTTCCTTGCGCTCCTGACCACTTAGCAGCGGCTTTCCTGTCATTGCCCGGTCGAGCGTCGCTGCATCCGGCGTTTCTGAAACGTCTCAATTCAGGACGCGCGGCAGCGTGCAATTTCATTGACGACGGATTATGCCACATGAAAACGACTCTTGGGAACGGGCGAGCAGGCGATTTCCGAGAGGAAGGCCTTGCTACTCTGAAACGTCTCAAAATTTGCTGCGTCCTGTGGAACTCCGGCTTGGCGCGGTTGGAGTATCTCTTTTGAGTCGTTTTCATGTTTGCTCATGAGCAATGTGCTCAGGCATGGGCGCCAGGGCTCCAGAAGGGGATCGGCCGTGCCGAAACGCGGGCATGCTTGCCACCTAAAGCGGCACTGAAGGCGGCATCAGATCTACAGGGCAGCAAAGGCTTGCGCCAGTTGCCAGTGTGTCTCTACCAGGTGCAGGCGCTCTGCCCTTACCCAGGCAGCATCCCCCTCGTGCTTTGCTGAGGACTGCCCGAGTTCCCGCGCAAGTGCCTCGGCGGAAGGGCCACCCACAATCCCGCGAATACGAATGAAGTTGTCTGGATCGAGTGCCTGGCGAATGTCGGCTTCGCTGATGCACAGGCCATCTGTCACGGTACGTGCGTAAAGGTCCCGGGCGAGCGCCTCCGTGCTGTCGGTCTGTGCGGCTTTCACCGCAGCGGCCACAAGTGCGTGGGCATGGTGAAACGACGTGCCGCAGACGCGCACCAGCGTGTCTGCAACTTCCGTAACGGTTAGAAAGCTGCCGTGCGCGCGCAGCCTCATAAGAGCTACGTCAAAGGTCGCCTCAGACAGCGCGCCTGCCAACAACGCAAGTGCCCTCGAGCCATCGACAAAGGCAAGCGCGACCAGCGGCTGCAGGGAATCCTCGCCATCGTTCATATCGGCGAATGGTGTGTTGTGCAACGATCCCAGCACGGACTGTGCCTCGCCCAGCGCGCGCGACGCCAGGATGCGCGCATGCTCCAGCGGCACGGGATTGCGCTTCTGCGGCATGATGCTGCTGATCTGCACGTACCCATCAGAGAGGCGCAGAAAGCCGAACTCCGCGGTAGACCAAAGGAGCATGTCCTGTGTGAAGCGGCCGAGGCTGAGCATGGCCGTCGCCAGCACGCTGCAAGCCTCGGCAACGTAATCGACGGCGGCGATGGCGCCATAGGAATTAACCACTAGGCCGCGAAATCCCAGCAGCCGTTCTGTGAGATGCCGGTCGATTGGAAAGCCGGTTGTTGTGATGGCACACGCGCCCAGCGGATTACGATTGACGCGACCGTAGCAGGCCACCATGCGCTCTGTGTCGCGCTCCAGGACCTCGACCATAGCCATCAAGTAGTGCGCCAGCGTGGTGGGCTGCGCTGGCTGGTTGTGGGTGTAGGCAGGCATCACGCAGTCACGGTGTCTCTCCGCAATCTCCAGCAGGACGCCACGCAATGCCAGCGAAGCCTCCAGCACGAGCAGCAGATTCTCGCGCAGCACCATACGATACATGGTCAGGTCGATGTCGTTCCGTGAGCGTGCGGTGTGCAGGCGGCCCGCGTCATCCGTGCCGATTTCAACGGCAAGCTGCCGTTCAATCAGGAAGAACAGGTCTTCCACGCTGCCGTCATAAGCCGCTGTTTCCAGTGCGTCCTGATTAAGTAGCCGAAGGCCGCGTGCACATGCCGATGCCGTGGAGCACGACACGATGCCCTGGGCACGCAGCATAACCAGATGGGCGCGATCAATCTCCAGCAACGACGGCAGAAACAATCGCTGCGCATCGGCAAAGATGTGGGTCAGTACCTGTTCGCGATAGATGGGGGCGGGAAAGGCGGAGCGCACGGTAACAGACGATGGCATCCTTCTCAGAATAGCTGTCCCGTGCGCGTCCTGGCGTTAATGGTGGCGATCAGGCCATCCGGCGACGGAACCACCCGCCGGAACATATGCCGACAAGACCCGTTCCAAGCAGCAAAAGACTGGAGGGTTCCGGCGTGACGGCAGCAGCAGCCGGGGTGTAGTTGTACGTGTAGGTGTTGACAACCTGCCCGATGGACGAAAAGCTTGCCGTGCCCGTTGTGTACTCATCGAGAAACGCAAGGCGATAGCCGGGAAATCCGGGGGTCCCGACATACCCGGCTGCGCTGTAACCCGTAACTTCCGTCTGCTTGGAAAACATGCCGCTGGTGGAACTCATCTGGGTAATGCCGTTCTCGGTGCTGAAGTAGTACGAGCCTGTCCCGGTCAGCGCGATATTGCCGGTAAGGGTTTCTGTGATGGAGTTCAAAGTGCCGAGGCTGGTATCGAACTGCGGCACCCCAAAAGAGTTTTCGTCTGTACCACTGAAGTTGGTGAACGTGAACCGGAACGCGTACGACAGGGTGTCGGCGCGCAGCGGAACGGCTGTCAAACACAGGAGAAGTAAGCCGGCAAAACAGGAAACTGAGCGCATCATTCCTCGCTTCTTTTGAAGTAGCGGGATGCTAACAGACCGCGGCAGGGAGTAACCAGCACGGCGTAAGCAGGTGCAGCCTGCGTTACTGCAAATGAATTCAATCCGGTAGAAATCGGAGCCGCTATGTCGTACGGCAGACAGAAAAACGCTCCGCCAACTGAAGCGGAGCGTTTTGACGATTGCTTAAGGGCTGACGGCTAGAACTCGATTCGCGCGCCGAACTGAAGGATGCGTGCTTCGAGCACCGAGGCCGTTGGTACCAGGCTGGGGTTCGCCGTGATCACGCCCGCCGCGTTCGTCGTCGCAGTGGTGTTGATCGAGGTGAAGTTGGAACGGTTAAGGAAGTTGTTTGCTTCCACAAAAATCTGCGGCTTCACCCGCTCGAAGAAGGTGGCGAAGGTGCGGGTGTAGCGTGCGTCCGCCTGGTAGATGCTGGGTGTTCGCAGGCTGTTGCGGCCCACAAACAGCGGACGCTGCTGACCACCGGAAAGCGTATCACCGTTAAGCGCGGTTCCGGTGGTCAGGTTTTGCTGGTCGCCGCTGCTGGCATTGACCAGAACCGCCAGCAGGTTGTTTGCCACCAGGCCGTTCAGGTAACGATTGCTGAAGTGCGTGTTGGGCTGGTAAACGCTGGATAGCGTGAAGGAATTGGGACGGTTGATGTAGCTGTTGCCGCGGTCGCGCTTCCGATTGGTTGGGTCTGAAATGTAATTTGAATTCTCGAAGCTGGTAGCTTCGGGCGCATCGGCAATCGCGTGCGACCACGTGTACGAAGCGTTGACCGTCAAGCCGCCCGTTGTACGGTGAGTGAAATTTGTAACCAGTGCGTTGTAGGCAGTGTTAGCCCCGATGTCGACATAGCTGATGTTGTTGTAATTAGTGTTGGCGCGACTAGGTGTCGCTCCCGTCACGATCTGCGAGTTAAAGATCGGACGGCCATCCGCTAGAGTCCCGGTCGGATTAATCAGGTTGCTGTTGCGCTCAAATTGCAGGTTGCGCGCGTTGGTCATGACATAGCCGATGGTTAACGCATCACTCTGGCCGATGGCTTGCTCCACCTGCGCATTAAAGTTCCATGTGTACTCATTCTTGAAGCGCGGCGTCAGTACAGACGGTGTGAGCACCGTGGTTGGAATTGCCGTGATGGTACTGAAGGTGTTTGGAAAAGCCGGGCCTGCAGCGCCGCTGAGGGTCGCGATCAGGCTGCCGGAGTTCGGATCGCCGTTACTGTACAGCGGGTTGAAGTAGCTGTTCGTCGGCGTCGACTCGTAGAACATGCCGCCGCTTAGGCGGACCACTGTGCCGTTCTGCGGGGTGTAAGCGAGACCCAGGCGCGGCGCGAAGTTTGCCATAGGCGTGCGGAAGCTGCGTGTCTCTGCTAACGGCGCACTTGTAAGTCCTGTGGGTGCGCGGTATTGGTCGTAGCGCACGCCGTAGTTGGCCACCAGCTTGGGCGTTACCTGCCATGTGTCCTGCGCAAACACGTCGAACCAGACTGTCTGGTACCCGGCACCCGGCCTGCCTAGCGAAGCGCGAATGTTGGTGTAGCCGTGCAAACGCGGGTCGGTC
>CAXTFT010000029.1:0-3864 GCA_964243585.1 uncultured Terriglobus sp. | reverse complement strand
CCAGCCAGTTGTGCCTGCCGTGCTGAGGTGTAGGCGGCCAGCGTCGGAAAGGTGAACTGCGTGTAGACATCCTGCAATTGCGTGTCGTTGTTCTTCTGGAAGCCGACGCCGAATTTGAACTGGTGCGCGCCGCGGATGAGCGTGACGTTATCGGAGAAGGATGGAATCTTCTCCTGGAACTTGTCACCCGCGCCGTTGGTGCCGCCAAAGCCGTTGACCACGCCGCTGATGGTGATCATTGCTCCGGTACCCGTGTTGGGTCCTGCGAAATGCTGCTGGTTGCGGTAGGGCCATGATCCACGAAATTCATTCAGCAGCGTGGGCTTGAAGGTGGTGATGAGCTGTGCGCCGAGGATGTGGGCGCGGTCGCGGAAGTCAGACGCTGCCGACTGTAGAAACAGCCCGCCCACGTTGGTGTTGAACGGGTAGTCGTTGCGGAAGTAGTTGTAGCGGACGAACGCGGTGTTCTTGCTGTTGATGTTGACGTCCAGGCGGGCGTCGGCCCACTGCGCTCGCTGCACTTGCGGAGCTGTGTTGAAATCGGTCGCCGGAACACCGAGCGCCACAAGAGCCGCCTGGTTCGCCGCCGTGACGGTTACGGCCTGTGGGTTGGCGCGCTTCAGCTTTTCATAGGCACCGAAAAAGAAGACTCTGTCGCGCACGATGGGTCCGCCGCCACGCGCGGTGTAGTCGTCCACGTGGAGGTCTGGCTTGGGGCGAAAACCGACCGCTCCGGGCGTGCAATTTTGCAGGATGGGGCATGAAGAAGCTGCTTTTGGACGCCAGATGTACTGCACGGCACCATGCAGACTGTTGCTGCCGGAGGGCGTAATCACGTTGTAAATGATGCCCGCAGTGTTCCCAAACTCGGGTGTAAAGGCGTTCGAAATGGTCTGAACCGTGTCGGTATAGCTGTCCGAAATGGCGAACAGGCGCAGGCCGTAGCGGTCGCTTTCCGTGTCGACCATGCCGTCCAGCTGGTAGTTCACGCGGTCCACCAGGCCGTTGGTGTTGACTGTGCGAGGAATGCCGTTTTCCGCATTGGGATGACCCGAAACGCCCGGCTGAAACAGGATGAAGTTGTACGGGTTGCGCGAGGTCAATGGCAGGTTCTGCGTCTCGGCAGATGTGATGGTCCGGGAGAGGTCCGAGCGGGCGGCCTCAATGATGGGTGCCTCGCTGGTCACAGTGACTTCCGTTGCGACCGAGCCGGCTTTCAGTACCTCATCCAGCGTGCTGTCGGTGCCCGCCCCCACGTGGATGCCGGTCTGCGTCAGCGGCGCAAACGAGGAAGAAACAGCCTTGATCGAGTACGTTCCAATGGGCAGGTTGGGGGCGACGTAACGGCCTTCGCTGTCGCTGGTCAGTTCGCGGAGGTAACCGGTATCGATGTTCTTTACGGTGATGGCAGTATTTGGCACGGGCGCGCCGGACGGGTCGGTGATCTGGCCGCGAATGGTGCCGTTGATCGACTGGGACTGGCTGAACGCCGCGGGCGCGACAGACAACATCAGCGCGGACACGGCCAGACTGCGGGAAAGGTGCTTCATGGAGCCTCCAAATTTGTGGTGCGAAATCGCGATGCGTGACGTGCAAGTGCGGTGACCAGCGCCCGTGGTGCCGTTCCAGACAGGATTTGGGGTCAACAGCGAAACTCTGCCTGCAAAGCCGCGACCGACACAGCGACTGCCCCATAAAGCTGCGCCTCGGTGCCAAGCGCGGACGACCGGATCTCGGGCACGGTAAATTCACTGTCCCGCAGGCACTCCGCAGTGGCCGCGGCCAGGCTGCGGTGCGAACCCACGCCACCGCCCAACACGATCATTGCCGGGTCGAGCACCAGGATGACGGTGCATAGCGCATCCGCCAGCAGCTTTGCGGTGCCTTGCAGCACTTCCATGGCCAAGGTGTCGCCCCCCTCTGCAAGGTCGAAAATCTGCGGCGCGCGCAAGGCGCCCAGTCCTTCGCGACCGGTGCCGCGGAGCAGCCGCTTCCAGTGCGCCTCAATGCCCAGGCCGCCGATCAGCCCTTCCAACTGGCCCGTCCTGCTCATCTGCAGCGGCTCCGTCGGCATGCCCGTGACAGGCAGATACCCGATCTCGCCGGCAGAGCCGTTTTTGCCACGGTAAAGCTTCCCGCCAAGTACGATGCCGGAGCCGACGCCGGTTCCCAGCGCGACAAACAAGAGGCTGTCCACGCCCTGTGCCATACCGGACGTGTACTCACCCAGGGCCGCCAGGTTGGTGTCGTTGTCCACGGCTGCGGGCACGCCGAAGCGGCTTTCCACAAGCCCTCTGAGCGGAACTTCTGTCCACCCAGGCAGGTTTGGCGCTGCCAGCACCACGCCGCGCTCTACGTCGGTGATGCCGGGTGCACCCACGGTCATGTGCAACACCGGCGCGGCTGGAACGGTGGCCAGCATCGCGTTTAGACCGGCGTGGAGCAGATCAATAATGGCATCGGGTGCCTTGGCTTCATCAGGGATCCGGGTACTCCAATCGGCGGCTCGCGTCCCGTCCTGCCGTGCCAGCAACATCCGCACGCGCGTGCCGCCAATGTCGGCAGTGGCTATGTAGCCACCGACCGGCCGGCGCGGCAGGTCCATCACAGCCGCTCCACCAGGTGAACCGGCGGAGTCACGGCGTTCGAAACGGCCGGTGGCCGCGCTGTGGCAAGTGTTATCCAGATACTCGGATTATAAAGATAGGGATGAATGGCAGTGAACAATCAAGGAATAAAGCCGGTCCACACGACATGCGTGCCGCGTCTTGGCCCGGCTCTCAAGAGTTGACGCTGCTGGTCCTGCCGCGAGAGGCGACAAACAGTTATGAGTGAGACTTCAGCCCGCTTCTTTTCTCCCGCCGGTTACCAGCGCTACCTGATCGCGATTGCGGGGCTGGGCGGGCTGCTGTATGGCATTGACGTCGGCATCATCTCGGCGGCGCTGTTGTACCTGGGCAAGACGATCAATCTTTCTCTTGCAGAGACCTCAGCCATCGTGGCGGCGGTGCTGGGCGGCAGCATGCTGTCGTCGCTGGTGGCTGGCTTCCTTGCGGACTGGCTTGGCCGCAGGAAAATGATGATCTTCAGCGCATCGCTGTTTGTTGCCAGCATCGTTCTCATCGTGCTGTCCCATGGCTTCGCCATGCTGTTCCTGGGCAGGCTGCTGCAGGGGCTGAGCGGCGGCGTCATCGCGGTAGTCGTGCCGCTGTACCTTGCAGAGTGCCTCCCCGCGACCACGCGCGGCAAGGGTTCGGGCGTGTTCCAGTTGATGCTGACGATCGGCATCGTGATTGCCGCATTTTCCGGCTGGTATTACACACACCAGGCGGAGAGTGCGATTGCACTGGCTGCAGGGAACCAGGCGCTGATCCGCGCGGCGCAGGAGCATGCGTGGCGCGGCATGTTCTTCTCTGTCATCTACCCCGGTGTGCTCTTCCTGGCCGGCAGTTTTCTTCTCAGCGAGACCCCACGCTGGCTCTTCGGTCACCGTTCCGCCGAAGCAGCGCTTGCGGCGCTGCGGCAAACCTCGGCCACGGAACAGGAAGCACAGCAGCAGCTTCGCGATATGGAGCAATTGCAGACAGAAACAAAGAGCGATCAGCAAGCCGGCGAGTCACTGCTGAGGCGCAAGTACGTTATTCCGTTTGCTCTGGCGTGCATCATCCTGGTCTGCAACCAGACCACGGGCATCAACTCCATCCTGGGATACCTTGCTATCATCCTTCGGCAGGCAGGCATGAACGCGAATCACGCCACACAGGCCGACCTCCTGGTCAAGCTGCTGAACGTGGTGATGACGGTGGTCGCCGTGGCGCTGGTCGATCGCAAGGGCAGGAAATTTCTGCTGACGATCGGCACGGC
>CAXTFT010000028.1:23636-30221 GCA_964243585.1 uncultured Terriglobus sp. | reverse complement strand
GTGGACGGAATAGCAGAATCATTGGTGCGCTCAAAAAAGTACATTGTGCCGCTTGCCTTGGTGTCGCCTACCACCGCCGCAACTCTGCTGGTTGCATACGTTGGGGCAGGGAGGTTTTCCGTTCCGAAAGGTGTGCCTCTACTGCCGGAACTAACGCCGGTACCGAGGCCGCTCTTGCTCGATAGCAACAGCATTGTGATAGATACGTCCTCGGATGAGACTTCTGCTTCCACGCTGGCCTGCTCAATTGAACGGCTGCAGAACTCCGAAGAGAACGTCAGTGGTGCAAACTAACTTATCCCGAAGGCAAAGGCAACAATGGTGCTGCCGGCAGGCCCGTGACTATTTGCGAGCTCGTCCTCCATCTCCGGGGAGGGTAGATGCAACTGCGCCTCCTTCACCTGTTCAGGGGAAGCACCCACAAAGCAGAGTTCACATACACCTAGACTACCGTCCTCAGTTTCCAAGGGCGGCCCGAATGTGCGGCAGGTGACAGGACGATACGCGTACAGCGTACATGTTCCGCTTACCGGGTCGAGTACGGGGCAGACTTCTTCGTCGGCAAAGCTCTCGAATACCTCTGCAGCTTCTGCATCTTCGTAGAGCAATCCGGTAGTTACATTTCCGGGAAAGGTGTTTGACAGGCGTTCCAGTGCGGCGTGCACCCGGCCTCGCAGCATGGATGCAGATGCCTGGTTTGATTCGCCTAATTCGTGCAAGCCATGCTTTAAACGCTCCGCGTCCAAGGCGGAGATGCGAAATACCCCGGTGCAGCATTGATTGCATCCCGGCCGGCAAACCAGCCAATGGCCGCTTCGCTCTGTTGCATCCAGCAGTGCCGCGTCAAGGATCTGCACCAGTTCAGCATCACCTGCGGGTAACCTGCTCACCCTGCGTTCTGCTGTAAGGATGAGGAAGGTACTCCCAAGACCCGCTCGAAGATGGCGGGTACGTTGCTCAGGCGACGCTCTACGTCAAAGGCGAGCTTGATACGTTCCGGAGAGAGCCTTGCTGTGATGGCCGCATCTCCAAACACGAGATCCCGAAAGACCAGGTCCTGCTGCCAGGCGCGCATGGCAAGCGTCTGAACGGAATGGTACGCGCCTTCCCGTGACATGCCAGCCTCTGCAAGATCCAGCAGCAGTTGACCGCTGAACACCAGGCCCCCGGTCAGATTGAGATTTCGCAGCATGCGCTCCGGGTAGACCATCAGTTTGTCGACAAGATTTGTGGTCTTCGACAGCAGGTAGTCCGCAAGGGTGGTCTGGTCCGGAAGGATGACGCGTTCAGCTGAGGAATGTGAGATATCACGTTCGTGCCACAATGCAACATCTTCAAGCGCTACTTGGGAGTTTGCGCGCATCACTCTCGCAAGACCGCAGATATTTTCACAGGTAATGGGATTGCGCTTGTGAGGCATTGCACTTGAACCCTTCTGCTTTTCACTGAAGAACTCCTCAGCCTCGCGCACTTCGGTACGCTGGAGATGCCGTATCTCTGTCGCGATGCGGTCAAGCGAGGAGGCAAGTACTGCAAGCGATCCCACGTAGGCCGCATGCCGGTCACGCTGCAGCACCTGTGTGCTGACCTGGGCTGTTGCAAGACCTAACCGGTTGCAGATTTCTTCTTCGAGCATCGGGGTTACGGTGCCATAGCTACCCACCGCTCCGGAAAGCTTACCCACACGCATTTCTTCCGCAGCCGCCGTGAAACGCACGATGTTTCGTTCGCATTCCGTGTACCAAAGCAGGAGTTTCAGGCCAAACGTAGTTGGCTCTGCATGCACCCCGTGGGTGCGGCCAATGCAGGGTGTTAGTGCAAATTCAATCGCGCGTCGGCGTAACACTGCGGAAAGTGCGCGCAATCCGTCCAGGATCATGGCAGAAGCTTGCCTTAACTGCAATGCCTGTGCCGTGTCCACAACGTCTGTGGAAGTAAGCCCGAAGTGCAGCCAGCGCGACTCTGGTCCGACCTTTTCTGCGACAGCGGTTGTGAACGCGATGACATCATGCCGCGTTTCTAACTCAATGGTCTGAATGCGCTCGATGTCGAAATCGCCACGCTCTCGAATGGCCTTTGCCGAAGCCTGCGGGACAATGCCAGCGTCAGCGAGAACTTCGCTGGCCACGGTTTCCACTTCGAGCCAGCAACGAAACTTGGACTCATCCGACCACAGTTTGCGAAACGCCGGGCGGGAGTAGCGATCAATCAAGGGAATAGTCCTCGCTGCCGGTAGGCTTACCCGGGCTGCTTTACACCGAACAAAGCAGCCATTTCGTCGTAAAGGAACCCTTGGCCGGGGCGGTAGGGCTGCACCCACTTGCCGTCCATGACAAACTGGGGAATAGCCTTTTTACCGACGTTTTGCTGCAGCAGATCTGCCGCACCCGGCGTGCGTTCAATATCGACTTCCGTGTAGGGGATGTTGTGCTTGTCGAGAAAGCGTTTTGCTTCGCGGCAATCGCGGCACCAACCGGCTGTGTAGACCTGTAGATCCATTGTTCTATGCTACCTTCTGCCACTGCGTAAACAACTACTGCTCGTGATAATTGCGCATCAGGCCGCCATCCACCACATAGGTGGAACCCGTGATGTACGCGGCTTCGTCACTGGCAAGGAACGAAGCAAGCGCCGCCACATCGTCTACTGTGCCCATCCGTCCGAGAGGGATATTCGAAAGCAGCGGATCAAGCTTCGCCTTGTCGTTCAGCAGGCCCTTATTGATGGGCGTGACGATGGCTCCCGGGGCAATGTTGTTCACGGTGATGTTTTTCGGCCCAAGCTCTACCGCGAGATCTCGCATCAACATACGGATGCCGCCTTTTGAAGCGCAGTAAGTTGCGAAATGCGGAAAGACCATATCTTCATGGACAGAACTGATATTGATTACGCGCCCCGGCAAGCTGGAACCCTCAAGTCGCTTTGCGAAAGCCTGCGTCGTGAAGAACGGCCCCTTCAGATTCACGCCGAGGACCAGATCGTAGTCTGCTTCGGTCACGTCGACGAAGTCTGCACCCTTCTCCACACCTGCATTGTTTACCAGAACATCGACCTTGCCCAGGCCATCCCAACCCGCACTGACGAGCGCTTGACAGTCGGCAACTTTGGAAATGTCTGCCTGGACGATAATGCTCCTGCGACCCAGGGCCTTGACCTGTCTTTGTGTCTCCTGGGCACCTTCCACGCGGCCGCTGTAATTGATCACAACATCCGCGCCATCTTTCGCCATTCGAACTGCAATGCCTTGGCCGATGCCTGAAGAGGAACCGGTCACGAGTGCTACCTTGCCTGACAGCTTGCCGTCGCTCATGCGTCCTTGGATGCTACGTGGGCTATCGCCGCTCCCGGAAAAACTGCCGGAGCATGGCGGCAGATTCATCGGCCAGCAGGCCGGGGACTACTTTGACGCGATGATTGAGCTTTGGATGTTTTATTACATCCAGCACGGACCCGCATGCCCCTGCCTTTGGATCGGCGGTTGCATACGCCAGCCGGGCGATGCGCGCGTGCAGGATGGCCCCCGCGCACATCGCGCACGGCTCCAGTGTGACGAACAAGTGACAGCCTGTCAGGCGATAGTTGTGGAGATACGTTGCGGCATCACGCATGGCGATGATCTCGGCATGTGCCGTGGGATCGCTGTCGCGGATGACCCGATTGCGGCCCCGTCCGATGATTTCACCATTTAGCGCGACTACGGCACCAACCGGCACTTCGCCGTCATTAGCGGCTGCTGTCGCTTCCAGCATGGCTGCTTGCATGGCCTCGAGATCGCTCATGGAACGGAGATCATCTTCCCGCTGGCTTTGTCGCAAGGTCGTGCAGATAGGCCTTGCTGAGCAGGCGCCTCTCCTTCTTCGATATGCTTCGATGCTTGCTCATGCAGGTTCCTGCTGAGTCATGCAGTGTAGCGCGCCCAGCCCCCAGATGAAGTCGCCGCAATGGATGCCCACCACCTTGCGTTTCGGGAAGCACTCTGCGAGTATGTTCAGCGCGATGCGGTCGTTTGCATCGTTGAAGGTCGGCACCATCACCAAGCCATTTGCGATGTAAAAGTTAGCATAGCTTGCGGGTAGGCGCTCGTTGTCGAAGAGGACAGGCGAAGGCATCGGCAATTCAACGATTTTGTAAGGGCTGCCGCTCGGCTGCTTCGCGCTGCGCAGGCGATCAAGATTCTCTGCCAGCGGCAGGTGGTTCTCGTCTGCCGTGTTGTGCTCGACTGCGGCAATGATGGTGGCTTCTGCAACGAAGCGGGCAATGTCATCGACGTGCCCGTGCGTGTCATCGCCTACGCATCCGCGATTCAGCCAGATGGTCTGCGTGACGCCGAGATACTGCACAAAGATCTGTTCTAGTTGCTCGCGGCTGACACCTGGGTTGCGCTGCTGCACTTCGCTCAGCAGGCACTCTTCCGTGGTCAGCATGGCGCCCGCGCCGTTTACGTCGATCGAGCCGCCCTCCAGCACGATGCGTCGGTTGTTGAGCATCGGATCGAAGCGCTGCATGCCTTTCAGTTTCGCGACATGCTCCGGGAGCTGATCGTCGTTCTGCCAGTTGGGATATTTAGCCCAGGCGTTGAATTTCCAATTCGTCACGGCAATTCGATTCGCCTGCTTAACGAAAATGGGACCGGAGTCACGCAGCCAGATGCGATCAGTCCTCCACAGGTGAAAGTGCAACCGCGCCAGGTTGGCACCGGCACGCGTCAGGATGCGCATTGCAACCTTCCGCGCGCGCTCGTCGTTGACGAGGATGTTTACCTCTTCCACATGCGAGAGGTGCCGCACAATCTCCGAGTAGACCCACGGGATCGGTTGGAACTTGCCGGGCCAGTCTTCTGCATTGTGGGGCCACGCGATCCAGGTGGAGGCGTGCTGGTCCCACTCGGCGGGCATGCGGTAGCCCTGCGCGTGAGGTACTTCAATCATCGCTTTAGTGTATCGGCTCGGCACCTGCCGCAGTCACCGCAGTGCAATGGTCTGGTGTTCTGCCTGCTGCTGAAGGGCCGTGAGGTACGCCCGCTCCAACCGCCCGTTGCTTGGCGCGGAAGATGGGTCACCGTCCACCGGGAAGCCCAGAACCAGAGCCGCACCATACCAGGAGTAACTAAAAAGCAGGGAAGCTTTACAGGTTTCGCCAGCGGGTTCGAACCGGAGCTTCGCACCGGTACGCATGTCCCAATGAACAACCTGCTGCACGGGGCCGATCTTCTCGTAACGCAGATTTTTGGTGGTGTTCTCTTCAATAATTTTGCGATTGCTGAACAGCCTGTGTCCTGCAGCATTGTGCAGGTGCCGTGTCGATCCTTGCAGGCATTCCTGGCAATCGGAGGATGGAACCAGTGGAATGCTTCGGCTCAGGAAGTACGCGAGTGCCGCAGGTCTCACCCTGTTGCAGGGCTGTGAGAATGTCTGCACTATAGGGCCTGCGGCCTGTGAATCTGCTACGGCTGAGATGAGCAGCACTGCGCTCAGAAGCTTCATGTGCGCAGTGTAGCCGATGCCGTCTAGGCGAGAAACCGTTTCGTGACACCTTCGTAGGCATCGATGCGGCGGTCGCGCAGGAAGGGCCAGTGCTGCCGCGTGATCTCTACCTGTGCCGGATCGACGGCGGCGTACAGGATCTCTTCCTTGTCGTGCGACGCCTTGGCGACGATGCGGCCAAATGGATCGGCGATGAAGGAGCCGCCCCAGAACTCGAGGCCAGCGCCCTCCGGGCCGGGCATGTTCACGCCGTCGTGGATCACGTCTCCATGCTCGAAGCCCACGCGGTTGACCGCGCAAACCCATACCCCGTTGCTGATGGCGTGGGCGCGCTGTGTGGTCTGCCAGGCGTCGTACTGCGCCTCGCCGAACTCTGCCTTTTCGCTCGGATGCCAGCCGATGGCGGTAGGGAAGAAGAGTGTCTCCGCACCCTTCAGAGCCGTGATGCGTGCGCCCTCGGGGTACCACTGGTCCCAGCAGACCAGCGTGCCGATGTTGCCGGCTGTGGACTGCACGGCGCGAAAGCCAAGGTCGCCCGGCGTGAAGTAGAACTTTTCGTAATAGAGCGGATCGTCGGGGATGTGCATCTTGCGGTAGGTGTCGGCGATGCTGCCGTCGCGCTCGATCGTCACCGCAGTATTGTGGTACAAACCCGGCGCGCGGCGCTCAAAGAGCGATGCGATGAGCACCACCTTGTGCTCACGTGCGACAGCGGCCAGGCGTTCGGTGGAAAACCCAGGGATAGACTCGGCAATCGCGAAAAGTGCATGATCCTCGCGCTGGCAGAAATACTGTGCACGAAAGAGTTCCGGCAGACAAATAAGCTCTGCGCCCTGCGCTGCTGCTTCTTCAAGCATCGCCACAGCGTGGTCGAGATTCTTTCTGGTGTCCGGCTCACAGCTCATCTGGATGAGCGCGATCTTTGTCTTGGTCATCACAATCTCTAGTCGTACCTTCCCAGCCTTTACATCTGGGTGTCCCATTCACACGCTTTCTTTGTGTGTGATCGGGATTCGTTCGTGCTGAAGTTTGATCCATCCCGTACATCCAAAAGGCGACGCGCGGGGCACCCGACTTCATAGGATTCGGAAACTAAGCCATG
>CAXTFT010000028.1:0-23626 GCA_964243585.1 uncultured Terriglobus sp. | reverse complement strand
CCCGCGCCAGATCCGTGTCCCACGCGAACATAAAGCGTGCCCCGCCGCCGATAAAGGTGTAGAAGCGCCAACCACGATCGCGCAGTGCCTGCAGACGGGCTTCATCCGCTAATAGAAAAACAGCGTTGGCTTCCACAGGAAACATGATGGAAGCATGCTGCAGCCCTTGAATGGCAACACACAGACGCCTCGCGCAGGTGTTTGCATGGGTTGCATTGCGCTGCCACGCACCCGTTTCCAGCAGGCCTACCCAAGGCGACGAGAGAAAACGCATCTTCGAGGCAAGCTGACCGGCTTGCTTGCAGCGGTAATCAAAGTCGAGAGCAAGGTTGTGATCAAAGAAAACGATGGCTTCACCAATGGCCATACCATTCTTTGTGCCGCCAAAACACAGCACGTCGACGCCGGCCTTCCACGTCATCTCGGCGGGAGTGCAACCTGCGCCCACGACGGCATTGCTGAACCGCGCACCATCCATGTGCAGGTGCAGGCCAAGCTCCCGGCAGGTCTTGCTCAGCTCTGCAACTTCCTGCACGGTATAAACCCGGCCGGTTTCGGTCGACTGCGTAATAGTGACCGCATGTGGCTTGGGAAAGTGGATGTCCTTGCGCGAGGTTGCCAGCGTGTGGATCGCGGCAGAAGTCAGTTTGCCGTCCTGCGTGGGCGCGGTCAGCAGCTTGGATCCATTGGAGAAAAACTCCGGCGCGCCGCACTCGTCCGTTTCGACGTGTGCGCTTTGCGTGCAGATTACGGAATGGTAGCTCTGGCAAAGCGAAGCAAGCGCGAGCGAGTTCGCAGCCGTGCCGTTGAAGGCGAAGAAGACCTCGCATTCCGTCTCAAAGAACTCACGAAAAAGATCGGCCGCATGCTGCGTCCACGGATCATCACCGTAGGCGGTGGCATGGCCGTGGTTGGCCTCGGCCATGGCTTCCCACACCTCCGGGCAGATGCCGGAGTAATTGTCGCTGGCAAACTGTTGCGAATTGTCGTTGGAGATGTGGGTCATAGGCTCTGTTGTTAGATGAGGGGGACGCTAGCAACGACTTGCCTGACAGACCAAGTAGATGCCGTCCAAAGCAAGAACGCTGGCACAATTGCCAGCGCCTGTTGCTTGTCGGGATCGTGGGTCACTACTTGGGTTCGTCGTCGAAGATCAGGATGGCTGCGGCAATGGTGGTTGTCCACAGACCTTTTTTGTCTCCTACGGCACTTTGCGTTACGTTCGCCGTGCGGACGATCTTGTTGGAGATGCGATAGATCTCCTTTTTCTCGTCCCAGCTCTTTTCGGGATCGAAATCCACGTCGAGCGTAGTGGCTAACATTTCTGCGGCGAGTTCTTCGGCGTAATCGCCAGCCTGCTCTTCGGTTTCGCCAAAGCTATGGTGCTCGGAAAGGTAGCCGTAGGTGTTGCGATCGGTCGGAATGGCAACGCCGATGGAGGAGACGACCAGGCGGTGCGCTTCGCGCGTACTGTTTTCCGCGACCACCGCAAAGACGACCTCACCCGGATTCAGGTAGGTCAGACCTTCCTTGCGGGTGATCATCTTGCACTTTGGCGGAAAGATCGAGGACACACGAACCAGGTTTTGTGCCGCAATGCCAGCGTCACGCAACGCCATTTCGAACGACGTCAGCCGTTCCTTGTGTCGACCAACGCCTTTGGTGAAAAACAGGCGCTTGGGAACCATATTCATGCCCAACTTTGAAACCCTCCAGGAGGTGAAAACGCGCGGGGTGGTTGCTAGCCGAACCTGGAACGCGATATGTGCTGCATTCGTAGGAGACGCCAGCGAATCAAGCGCTTCCCCAATGGCTGCCTGGGATTGGCACCCGATAGAAAGTATCACATGCGGGGACGCCATCACGGCTTCCCTGCGTGTGAAAAGGCCGTGATTGAAAAGCTGCTCCGCCCTGTGGAAGATTCTGATACTTTTTAGCTGGAGGTGAGCTTTTCACACTTCCGATATCACAAACCTACAGTTTCTTCACCCAGCGTGGTCCCCGCGCCCGTACGGCCCTGTCCGTCGCGTGTCGCTACCTCTATAAGGAGTCGTATGTCAGGCAATTACCGCGATTTTCTCGAACTTTCCTATGAAGAGCTGGAGGATTTGAACCTCGCCGCCAAAGACCAGCGCAAGAAGCGGGTTGAGATCGGCAAGATCCAGGAAGAGCGGTTGAAGTACCTGACCGACACCCGTGGCATCAAGGCCGTGACGGTGGTCTTCAGCGATCTTGAAGGCCGCCTGCACATGCTGGACTATGACAAGAAATTTCTTGTGAACAGCTATGACAACCTGACCTTTGACGGCTCATCGATCCGTGGCTTTACGGCCCAGAAAGAAAGCGATCTTCGACTGGGCCTGGACTGGAACGCCTTCTACTGGACCCCGGCAGATGTCTTTGGTTCCGGTAAGGTGCTGATCTTCGGCGAGGTCATTGACAAGACCGGTCAGCCGTATGCGGCAGATCTGCGCGGCATCCTGAAGCAGTACGCGAACAAGCTCTACGACGAGAACGGCTATACGCTGAACGCCGCCAATGAAGTGGAAGGCTTCCTCTTCGAAGGCGTCGATGCCGAGCGCAGCTTCCACAAGACGGGTACCTTTGAGTACGTCAATGGCGGCGGCTACTACAACTCGCTGCCCGGCGATCCCCTGCGCGAGTTCATCGATACGGCCGCTGAAGTGCAGCGGGCCATGGGCTTCGAGAACGAGAAGGACCATCCGGAAGTCGCGCCTTCTCAATTCGAAATCAACTACACCTATGGCGACGTGGTCTCAGCCGCCGATCAGATTCAGCTCTACAAGCTGATCTGCCGCCAGGTGGCGACGCAGCTTGGCATGACGGCTTCGTTCCTGCCCAAGCCGGTGACGGGCGTCAACGGCAGCGGCATGCATACCAACGTCTCCATCACAAAGGACAAGAAGAACCTGTTCTTTGACGGTGCTGGTGAAGAAGGCATGTCGCAGATGGCGTGGAGCTTTATCGACAAGATCCTGACCCACGGCAATGACATCTGCCTGCTGTTGAATGCCAGCGTGAACGCGTATCGCCGGTTGGATCCGCACTTCGAAGCGCCAAACCAGATCAAGGCGTCGGCAACGGATCGCGGTTCCATGGTGCGCATCCCGATTGGCAATGAGAAGTCGGCGCGCGTCGAGGTGCGTTCGGTTGGGCCGGACGCGAACCCGTACGCTGTGCTGTACTCGGTCTTCAAAACAGGCCTGGATGGCGAGATTGGAAAGATTGAAAACCTGCGCCAGGCGCAGCGCTACCTGCCTGACAACATTTACTCCGCGCTGGAAAACTTCCGCGGCGCCGACTGGGCTACGAAACTGCTGGGCGAGGATGTGAAGACCCGGTACGCGGACCTAAAGCAGGCCTCGGCAGATCGGTGTCCGCGGTTGCTGGGTTCTATCGTCAAGGGGCCGGAAGTGCAATTCCACCACGACGTTTATAACCAGCTACTGTGGGGTCAGTTCTAGACAGATTGCGTGGACAGAAACAAAGAGGGTGCCTGTGGGCACCCTCTTTGTGGTTAGCGGCGACCGGTGGGCAGAGGAACACGGAAGGTAACGCCCGCACCCACGCGTATGTTGCGCTGGCGATTGTCGGCACCATTCGGCAGGTTTGTCTGCACGTAGTCGATCTGCGCGACGCGCAGACTGAAGGCGCGGGAAAGACCAATTTCTGCAAAGCCGCCCAACGCCATGCCGAACGCCGTGCTGGTGTCCGCGTGCTTCGTTCCTGTTGAGAAGTCCGCATCGAAGCCGCGGGCAGCGCCAAACAAAGCCTCTCCTGAGATGGAGAGCCTGCGCAGTGGCAGCGTATAACGCGGACCCGCGAGCAGCGTGATCGTGCTTAGGCCACGCGTGGTGCCTGCAACGCGGTCCACGGTGTTGCCGCCGGCTTCGACAGCGACGGCAACATTAGGCAGCACTCGGAAAGCGGTATCCGCAGCACCGCCAGTTAGAAAGAAGCAGCCGCATGCACCCGGCGGCGCGTTTGCTCTGGTTGCAGCAAAGCGGATATTGACGGGCAGGTCGTCAGCTTTGCGTGACTGCCCCGGCGCACGGAGCAGAAGTGGAACGAAGAGCAGCAATCTATGCAGGGTAGTCACTGAGTAATTACAAGTCCGATCGGTGTGGAATGGGCCAGAGGCGTACCGAGAACCCCTATGGTCGTTGCAGTGACAACGGCGGTGTAGTTGTGTGTCGTGCCGGGCAGGTTGGCCGCGGTGGTGCCTGCGCGGAACCCGCTGCCGCATCCGCTCAGGCAGATGCTGAACATGCTCATGGCGAGCAAGGCTGCAGATGCGCGGCGGCGCGGAAGGAGCCCCAGTATCACAAATAAACAGGCCAGCACCTTGTAGCGGCCGGGTACTGCATGGTTCCGGCTCAGAGTCGGGGGCATCTGCAGCGTCAAGGTGACTGCAGCCGTGTCTCCGCCCAGCGTCAGTGTAGCGGGTGCAAAGGTTGCCGTTGCACCCGCTGGAAGGCCGGACACCACAAACTGGACGGGCCGGTTCAGCGTGCCGTTGATAGGCAGCAAACTCATCGGAATGGCGACGGTCTCGCGGGCTTTGCCACTGTAGCTGGCGGCGCTTGCAGTCAAGGTGAAGTCAGGGGAAGGCACCACCGTGACCGCTAAGGCTGGCGAGGTGCTGCTGCTGTAGACGGCATCCCCGCTGTAGACGGCGCGCAGAGTGTGCGGTCCTCGCGAAAGGACCGTGGTCGACAGGCTTGCGGAACCTGCAGAAAGGGGACTGCTCGCGATCGAAGTCGAGCCATCAAGGAATATGACGTTGCCGATGGGCGACGCAAGCAGTGACCCGGCCACGGTGGCTGTAAGAGCAATCGGCGAACCTGCATACGCGATGCTGCCGTCACTGCGAAGCGAAGTGATGCTGCTGGCCAGACTGCCGCCTGCTGTGCCGGTTCCGCTGAGCAATAGTGCCTGTGGAGCGCCCCCAAGCACACGCACACGAGCCGTTGCGTCTCCCGCGCCCTGAATGACGGGAGCGAAGTTGATCGCAATG
This sequence comes from uncultured Terriglobus sp., assembly GCA_964243585.1. Taxonomy (GTDB): domain Bacteria; phylum Acidobacteriota; class Terriglobia; order Terriglobales; family Acidobacteriaceae; genus Terriglobus. The sequence continues at coordinate 18,588 of CAXTFT010000028.1, read as the reverse complement.
CTGCATTGCTGTGCTGCCTGCAGGATGAAAGGAGTGGCACTGCACGTGGAGCCGTCGTTCAGCTGCCCGAAGCCGCCGGGTAGTTCCACCGCGAGCACCGTCAGTGCGGCTCCACCGCCGTTCTGCAGGGTAACGATCCGTGCCTGACTCTGGCTTCCCGCGGGCACGCTGCCAAAACTCAGGACGGGTAGCGAGATCCGCTGAACACGGTGATTGTGCGTATCACTTACGGCAACATCGCCGTTCGCTCGAGAGGCGAGGGCTTTTGGCGTATCGAGAGGCGTTGCGAGGGGCGTGCCGGAGGTGAACGAACCCTGTTCGCCGTTGCCGGTGAAAGGCGACGAACCATCCCCGCTGGTCTGCGTTACTGTCTGCGCTGCGGCGTCTGCAAGGTACACGCTGCCATACGCGTCGACTGCAAGCCCGGCGGGACGCCGCAATACGCTTGCTCCGGCGGCATAAGCGGCCAGGGTGCCGTCCCGTTGCAGAACACGCACGCGCCTCCCCGCATCGTCTGCGATGAGCAGATGACCGTCCGGTAGCAGTGCTAAGCCGGAAGGCATGTCAAGCGAAGTTGCCGTTGCGGCTTTGTCGTCGCCATCCTGGGCCTGGCTGCCATCGCCGGCAACCGTCACCACGGTGCCATCTGTGTTCAACCTACGTACCCGATGGTTTCCAACATCTGCAATGTAAAGTGCACCTGTGCCATCCAGGGCGAGGCTGCTGGGGGAGCGAAAGCGTGCCGCCTGCGCCGGCCCACCATCACCACTGAAGCCTGGCTGGCCAGACCCGGCGACCGTTGCCACGGTTCCGTCCACTGCGGAAATGCGGCGGACACGCCCATTGCCTGTGTCTGCCACAAAGACGTTTCCAGATGCATCCACCGCGATGCCGCTGGGCCGATTCCATTCCGCAGCCGTGGCCGGGCCGCCATCGCCCGCGAAGCCCTGCCTGCCTGTGCCTGCAAGGATCGTCAGTTGTCCGGCTGTGTCGACTCGCGTGATCTGTTGGTTGCGCTTGTCTGCGATGTAGAGATTGCCCGCAGCGTCATAAGCGATGGCCTGGGGTGACCCAAGCGCCACATGCCGGGCGTCACCTGCTGTGGTTCGCGCGTCTTTGCCGCTGCCTGCCAGCGTCGCCGCCGTGCTCCCCGGCTGCAGCACCAGGACTGCCTGCGCCTGCAGCTTGCCTTGGGGAGCCACTGCTGACAACAGCATCAGGCAAGCTGCGGCGAGCAGTTGGCTCCAGCGGCGTGTCGCACGCGTTGACGAAGAGGAACTCATGAGGGGAATGCTCGAATGCATTGTCCCACGCCACTTCCTGTCAGGCGAAGAAGAACTCCTTGGTGCGCAGTTCCTTGATGGTGTCGCGCAGCTTTGCGGCCTTTTCAAACTCGAAGTTCTTGGCGGCCTCGCGCATGTCGGATTCCATGCCTGCAATGTGCTTGTCCAGGTCCTTCTGCGAAGTGAACTCGGGCACACCGCCGTTGTCGATGGTGACGTCGACATAATCCGCCTCGGCGATGCCGACCAGCGATTCGCCGATCGTACTCACGACAGAACGCGGAGTGATGCCATGCTCGTCGTTGTAGGCCTGCTGCTTCTCGCGGCGGCGGCTGGTCTCATCGAGCGCACGCTTCATACTGTCGGTCATCACGTCTGCGTACAGGATGGCGCGCCCGTTCAGATGACGCGCCGCACGCCCGATGGTCTGGATCAGCGAGCCCTGCGACCGCAGGAAGCCCTCCTTGTCCGCATCGAGGATGGCAACGAGCGAGACCTCCGGCAGGTCGAGACCTTCGCGCAGGAGATTGATGCCGATCAGCACGTCATACTCACCTTTCCGCAGGTCGCGCAGCAGCTTCACGCGTTCGAGCGTCTCGATCTCCGAATGCATGTAGCGGCACTTCACCCCGACTTCTGTGTAGTAGCCGGAGAGGTCTTCGGCCATGCGCTTGGTCAGCGTGGTCACAAGCACGCGCTCGTTCTTGTCGACGCGGTCGCGAATCTCCGCCAACAGGTCGTCAATCTGGCCCTTGATGGGGCGGATCTCGACCGGCGGATCGATCAGGCCGGTGGGCCGGATGATCTGCTCGGTGACGACACCCGCGGTCATCGTCAACTCATATGGTCCCGGCGTAGCGGACACGTAGATGATCTGGCCGGTGCGCGTTTCGAATTCGTCGAACTTCAGCGGCCGATTGTCCATGGCGGAAGGCAGTCGAAAGCCGTAGTCGACTAGATTGCCCTTGCGGGATCGGTCGCCATGCCACATGCCATGCAACTGCGGCACCGTGACGTGCGACTCGTCGATAAAGATCATAAAGTCGCGCGGGAAGTAATCGAACAGCGTTGGCGGTGGCTCACCCGGCAGGCGTCCGCTGAAGTGCCGCGAGTAGTTCTCAATGCCGTGACAATAGCCGACGGACTTGATCATCTCCAGGTCGAAGCGCGTGCGCTGGTGGATGCGCTGCGCCTCCACCATGCGCCCTTCTTTCTCAAGCTGCGCTTCCCACTCCGTCAACTCGTGCACGATGCTGTCGATTGCGGAACGCTTCTTTTCCGGCTGCACCACGTAGTGTGACTTGGGATAGATAGGCAGGCGTGCATACTTCTGCTTGACCGTGCCGAAGAGCGGATCGATCTGAGAGAGGGAATCGATCTCGTCGCCGAACAGCTCGATGCGGTAGGCGTTCTCGTCGTAGGTGGGGTACACCTCGACAACATCGCCGCGCACGCGAAAGGTGCCTCGGCGAAAGTCTGTGTCGTTGCGCTCGTACAAGATTTCGACCAGCCGCCGCGTAATGTCTTCGCGGCGGATCTTCTGACCCTTCTCTAACAGCATCAGCATGCCGTAGTAAGCCTCTGGCGAGCCAAGGCCGTAGATGCACGAGACCGACGAGACGATGATGCAGTCGCGCCGCTCAAACAGGCTGCGGGTCGCGGACAGCCGTAGCTTGTCCAGTTCTTCGTTGATGGTGGATTCTTTCTCGATGTATAGGTCGCCAGACGGTATGTATGCTTCTGGCTGGTAGTAGTCGTAATAGCTGACGAAATACTCCACGGCGTTGGTTGGGAAAAACGTTTTGAACTCGTGATACAGCTGCGCGGCCAGCGTCTTGTTGTGCGCCAGCACCAGAGCCGGGCGGTTGGTCGCCTCGATGATCTTCGCCATGGTGAACGTCTTGCCGGAACCGGTCACGCCCAGCAGCACCTGGTGCTTTTCACCGTCGCTCAGACCGGCGGAAAGTTCTGCGATGGCGCGCGGCTGATCGCCCTGCGGCGTGTACTCGGTGTTGAGCTGGAAATCCATCCTTACAGAATACGTTGACTCCGAGCAGCGCGTTACAGTGGAGGCTTGAGCGCGACCGCCGCAAAGCACCATGATCCTTCCACGCTGCGCGGCTATGCGCTGGCGGTCGCGCTGTTGTCAGCGGGTGCCCAGTTCATGGAGAACCTGGATGCCACCATTATTGCGACCGGCCTGCCAACCATGGCACGCGACTTTCATACGTCACCCGTCGCAGTTAATGTCGGCATTACTTCGTATCTGCTAACGCTTGCTATCTTTATCCCGGTCAGCGGCTGGATGGCCTCCCGGTTCGGGGAACGCCGTGTTTTTGCTTCCGCCATCCTCATCTTTACCATCGCCTCCGCCTTCTGCGGACTCAGCCGTACGCTGCCGGTGTTCACCGCGTCACGGGTGCTGCAGGGTATCGGCGGATCCATGATGGTGCCTGTTGGACGGCTTATGGTGATCCGCGCTTCCAGCAAAGCGCAATTGATGAAGGCTATTGCCTACACCATTTGGCCGGCGTTAGTCGGCCCCATCGTAGGGCCGCCCATCGGCGGCTTGATTCTCTCAGTAGCAAGCTGGCCCTGGATGTTTCTTCTGAACATTCCCATTGGAATCGTGCTCTTTGTGCTGGCTCTCCGGCTCCTACGGAGCGATGTCGTTGAGGCAAAACAGCCCTTCGACCTGCGGGGCTTTCTGCTGGTGTCTGGCACATCGTTCTGCCTCATCTATCTACTGGAATGGCTCCAGGGAGCAACGCGTTCTTTCATGGGAGCGTTGGGATTAGTTCTCGCCACTTGTTTGCTGGGTGCAGCCGCATTGTTTCATCTGCGCACGGCCAGGGCACCGCTGTTTCAGCTTGAGGTCTTCCGGATTACGACATTTCGCACGGCTGCTCTACCTGGCTCGATGTTCCGTATGTCGGTGTTCTCCGTACCATTCCTCTTGCCACTGTTCTTTCAGGTGGGCTTTGGCCTGACGCCGCTTGCCTCCGGTTCACTGACCATGGCAGTATTTGCCGGAAATCTGGCCATGAAGCCGCTAACTACACCTCTGCTTCGACGCTACGGTTTCCGCAAAGTTCTCATCGTCAACGGAGCGGTAACTGTTCTGTTGCTTGCCGGTTGCGGCTGGCTGCGCGCCGACACACCGCGCATCCTCACACTGCTCGTGTTGTTTCTGGGTGGCCTGGGCCGCTCCATGGAACTGACTTCGCTGACAACAATGGGCTTTTCAGATTTGCCGGAACACCTGAAGGGCAGCGGCACCGCCGTTGCAACCACTTTGCAGCAGATGACCACCAGCCTGGGTGTGGCAGCGGCCGCGTTGACACTGCACAGCGCAGCAGTACACGGCAGAACCACACTGGCAGACTTCCGGATCGCGTTCTGTGTCATGGCTGCAATCGCTGCTGCTGCGGTGCCGTTTTTTGCGAAGCTCCACCCCGACTCAGGTGCCGCGGTCAGCGGAGCGGCACTTCGTCAGGAACGCACTATCGTTGCCGCCGAAGGCTAGTGCTCAGCGCCTAACAGAGAACGTAATGCTGCAAACCATTCCGAGGGACTGTCTGCTACTGCATCCGGTTTCGCCGCGTGTAGTCGAACGGGATCCAGGCCGTAGCTGCAGCCCAGGCTCAGCACGCCAGCCGCATGGGCTGTTTCGACATCCACGTGCGAATCGCCGATCAGGACCGTCCGTAGCCCGGCTACCGGTGCGCCGCGTACCAGGGCAGCCTGTTCCATAATGGTGTGCAGACCGAGTGGATCCGGCTTCTTTGTAGAAAAGCTGTTTCCGCCGTAGTTTGCGAAGAAGAAAGGCGAGAGCCCCAGCCCATTGCAGATGGAAACGGAGGCATTCACCGGTTTGTTTGTCAGAATAGCCATAGGCAGGGTCGGTGTCACGGCCCTGATCTGCTGCAATGCGTTAAGCACGCCGGGGTAGATATAGGTCGTGTCCAGCAGGTGCTCACGGTAGTAGTGGATGAAGAAGGTGAGCGCTTGTTCCAGAATGCCTTCGTTTATGCTCCCTGTGGCCGACAGGGCGCGTGACAATAGAGCCGATGCGCCATCCCCGATGAACCCTGCGATCTGTTCGCGTGGCAGCGATGGGCGCTGAAGGTGAGCGAGACTGGCATTGACCGAATTCGCAAGGTCATGCGCCGAGTCGATCAGCGTTCCATCCAGGTCGAAGACCAGCAGGTCGCAAGGAAGCGAAGATGCGTCGTTTTCAGGCATATTTGCGGAGCATGCCTAAAACCTTGCCCTGAATGGCAACACGGTCAGCCGGTGCAAAGATCGGAGCCATTTCGCTGTTCGAGGGTTGCAGACGGATAACGTTGCCCTCCTTGTAATAGCGCTTCAGCGTCGCATCCGACCCATCGACCAGTGCCACGATGATCTCGCCCTCGCGGGCTGTGTTGGTCCGCTCCACCAAGACATAGTCACCATTCACAATGTGTTCATCACGCATGCTGTCACCACACACCTCCAGCGCAAACACCTCACGGTTCCCAATGATCTCGGCAAGTGAAATGCTCTCCGCGCTTTCGATGGCTTCCACTGGCTTTCCGGCAGCGATGCGGCCCAGCAGCGGCAGTCGCTCACTGCCTTTGCGCGTACTGCGCGGCGACAAGACATCGATCGAGCGACTGCGATTGTGCGCTCGCTGAAGCATGCCTTTGTTATGAAGATTGGTGATGTGTTTGTGCACGGTTGCCAGCGAGTTCAGACCAAGCCCTGCCGCGATTTCCTCATACGAAGGGGAGTAACCCTTCCGCTGGGTAAAGCCCGAAAGGAAGTCAAGCACTTCTTTTTGCCGACGCGTAATCGCCATGGTGCGATTGTAGCGAATAAAAAGCGAACTGAAAGAAGAAAGTGAGAGGTAACTTGCTTGTTACTTCCAGCTTGCGGCTGTTCCAGATTGGCACCACTGGAGGAATCACTTTCGGGGCGGGCTATCGTTTCCGCATTGGCTTGAGCCATCGTTAGCTGGAGCAGGCACTGATTGTAAGAAGCACTGCCAAACCCTGGTTGTAAATGCTTAGGAGAACCATGAGGATCTTACTTGCCGAGGACGATCACGCTTTATCGCTGTTCCTGAAAAGAAGCCTTGAACTGGAAGGTCACGATGTGCAATGCAGCGCGGACGGGATCTCCACCGCGGAACACATCCGCGCAGAGGAACCCGACCTGCTGGTGCTGGACCTGGGCTTGCCCAAGCTGGACGGCGTGGATGTATTACGGAACGTTAACGGGTTAGCGCCTGGCATGTCCGTCATCGTGCTCACCGGGCGGTCAGAGGTGGCGCACAAGATCGAATGCTTAAATCTGGGAGCGGATGACTACCTGGTAAAACCCTTTTCACTTTACGAGTTGCTGGCCCGGTGCAGGGCGGTGCGACGCCGGCGCTCGCAAGGAGCTTCAGGGGTGCTTCGCCATGGTGATCTGCAGATGAACCGCATTACTCGCGAAGTGACCCACATGGCACGATCGATTGAACTTACCAGTAAAGAGTTCACGCTGCTGGAGTACCTTTTGCTTCAGCGCGGCCGTGCTGTTTCGCGCCAGGAATTACTGCGCGAGGTCTGGCGAATGGTGCCGGACGCAGGTACGAATGTGGTCGACGTCTATGTGAACTACCTGCGACGCAAGCTGGGCGCGAATACAGGAACGTCTGTCATCGAGACCGTCCGGGGAGAAGGTTATGCGATCGGCGCCAAAGCAGTGCTATCGAAGTCTCTCGTTCCTGTAGCCGTTCTGTCGGCCTACTCGCAGGCGGGTGCTGCATGAGGGCTGAAGAACCGGAACGAGATTCAGCCATGACGGCGGATTACCCCAAAGCGCCGGAAGCAGCGCTTCAGGATGCAATTCATGCCCTTGCGCAGCCGCTTACAGCATTGTCCTTTGTGCTTGATCTTGCACTGCTTCGCTCTGAACCGGAAGCCTGGAAACAGGCTCTGGAGGCAGGCCGGGTGGAATGCCGGCGCGCCATTGCGGCATTGCAGCAGGTTCGAAGTGCGGCGATGTCGAATGTTGAAACCATGCAAAGTGGCGCTGACGCGTTTGCGGGGAGGGGTTGGTGAACGTTCCTAGTGTCATGCGGCAACGCACGGTAGTTCTTGTGACACCTGACACGGAGCTGCGTGAGCGAATCGGCGCGCGGCTGCTCAGCATGCGCTGGACCGTTCTTCCCGCGGCTGGCGGCGCAGAGGCCATGGCCTACCTTGGCGCTGCGGCACCGGAAGCGATCATTGTCGACCATTGGCTGCCGGACCTGGATGCGACGGAGTTCACTGAACATGCGGCAGCTCTTTGCCCCGGCACCGATCTTCTGCAAATGAACGGCGGTATCAGCCGCTTGGGCAGCCGCAGCTTGAGGCGGAATGAGCTTTTGCATGCTCTTCGCGAGGCGCAGGACAGTGACACTTCTACCTACAAGGACTTGACTCCGCAGTCAGCCAAAACCGAGCCAAGTGACTCGCCTGCGGGTGCTCCGCAGCATCTGAGGTCATCCAGGCCCGTGGAGCATCGTCCTGGCGTTGAAAACCATGCCATGTTGTCTCCATTTTCCATTGCGGAATCAGGTGAAGACCAGAGCTTGGCAGACCTGCAGATCCCGGCTGGCGAAGAACCGGTCTCCCTAGGTGCTCCTGGGCTACCAGCGGAACCGCTGGAGATCAAGATGCAGCTCCCCGACATGGTGGGATCATCAAAATCGATGTGCGAAATGGCCCGGCTTGTGCGCATGGTAGCACCGCACGCGGCGACGGTGCTGATCCAGGGGGAGACTGGAACGGGCAAGGAACTGGTTGCAAAAGCCGTACATCGGCTCAGCGCGCGAGCGTCCAAGGCCTTTGTGGTACTAAATTGTGCGGCGATTCCGGAACATCTGCTTGAGGCGGAGCTATTTGGTCATACACGTGGCGCTTTTACCGGCGCGGTTACATCTCGTGTGGGACGCATCGAAGCAGCGCATGGTGGCACCCTGTTTCTGGATGAAATCGGTGAGATGCCGCTGCCGCTCCAGGCGAAGATGCTGCGCTTTTTAGAGAGCGGTGAGATTCAGCGAGTGGGAGACAATGACACTTCGCGCGTTGACGTCCGCATTGTTGCCGCGACCCATCAGCCGCTTGAAGCCAACGCAGGCGAGAAGCTCTTTCGGCTTGACTTGTACCATCGACTTGCAGTGTTTCCAGTCGAGGTTCCTTCACTAAGAAGCCGGCGGGAGGACATCCCCATGCTGGTTGAGTTCTTTCTTAGAAAGTTTGCGGAAAGTGCTCCGCGCAAGTCAATCAGTCAGGAAGCACTAAGCAGGCTCAGCGAGGCCGAGTGGAATGGCAATGTAAGGGAGCTATGCCACGTGGTGCAGCGTGCCATCATCATGGCTGGCGATGCTCCTCTGCTGGGTATCGAGCATCTGCGCATGCGTAGCCACGTTCGATAGGCAACAGGATCAGGATGCAGCGTTGTTAGGCCGCTCTCAGGAGCGGCCTTTCCCGTTTGGTCGATCACGTGCATTCCTTGGGGAGTACCCGTAAAAGTTCCAAAGGTTCAGGTCAATCATGCTTGAAATGCCCACTGCCGACGCCATTACTCGCTACCTCTCGTTGAATACGCAGCAGATGAAACTCACCGCGTCGAACATGGCCAACATTGATACACCTGGTTATAAAACCATGGGGATCGATTTCCAGGGTGAGTTTGCGAAGGCACTCGACAGCCATGGCATGCTGCCCGAAGCGGCAGCGGGAGAGATTGGCGATCTGGTTGCACGGCCTGACGGGAACAATGTTTCCACCGATCGCGAAGCCATGACCATGGCCACGTCGCAACTGCAGTTTCGTACCGGTGTGGAACTGCTACGTCATCAGTACAGCAACATGATGGATGCCATTAAGTCGGATATGAGGTAAACCATGAACTTATTCGGAATGCTGGAGATCAGCAGTTCGGCTTTGCGTGCGGAGCGTGTTCGTGCCGAAGTGGTGGCTGCCAACATGGCCAACGCGGAAACCACACGAACTGAGGGTGGTACGCCGTATCAGCGCCAAAGCGTGCTGCTGCGAAGTGCGGGCAACGATGGTTTTGCAGGGACCATGCGTGGCTTTGGGCTCGGCGGCGCAGTGGCAACTCAAGGCGGTGTCGAAGTTGCAGGCGTGGTGGCCAGCGATGCTCCCGCGCTCCGGCGCTACGATCCCGGTCATCCCGATGCTGACCTGGATGGTTATGTTTCTTACCCGGATATAAACCCAGTGACCGAGATGGTCGACCTGATGGGTGCCAGCCGGGCCTATGGCATGAACGCAAGTGCGGTGCAGGCTGAAAAAGGCATGCTGACCGCATCACTCGACATCCTGAAGTAACCTCAGCGTCGCAAGGAGACCGCTATGCTACCGATTCAAAACGCTTCTGCTTTGCGGGCCTCGTTGCTGGAGCACCGCGAAGTCGCAGCCAAGCCAAAAGCAGCAAGCGACCATCCGGAAGGCGTCTTTGGCGGCATGCTGCAGGCTGCACAACAACAGATTAAGGCGACCGACACCGCGGCGCAGCAGGCTGTAACAGGCCTGCTGAGCGGTCAAGGTACTGAGGTGCACGAAGCCATGATCGCTACGCAAAAGGCAGACCTGACCTTTGAGCTTGCCCTGCAGGTTCGTAACAAGGCTGTCGCGGCATACCAGCAGATGATGGGGATGCAGTTCTAACTTCGCATGAGCACAGCAACCATTGAACCCGTGAAAAGCCACCCGGCAGGGCGGGCTGGCGCGCTGGTCGGCTCGGCGCGTGAGCGTTGGATGGCGATGCCGCCATCGCAACGCCGGCTGCTGTTGTTGTGCAGCGCTGCGTTGCTGGCGCTGTCTGCCATCTCCACCTGGTGGAGTACCCGCACCGACTGGCGCATACTGTTCAGCGGCCTGGATGGACGAGACGCAGCCAGCATGCAGCAGCAACTGAGCGCAGCTGGCATTACCTATCAGGCCACGCCCGACGGTACCTCTATGCAGGTGCCAGCCGAGCAGTTGGATAAGGCACGCGTTGCCATTTCAGCGGGAGGTCTGCCGCAGTCCGGTCGGCTGGGATTTGAGTTGTTCGACAAGCCGAACTGGATAGGTTCCGAATTTGATGAGAAGGTGAACTACCAACGGGCACTCGAGGGTGAACTGGAACATACCATCGGCAGCCTTGATTCGGTGCGTTCCGCACGTGTCCATATTGTGCTGCCAAAGCAGGGAGCCTTTGCGTCGGAAGACCAGCCAGCGAAGGCGTCCGCTGTCCTGAGACTGCGCCATGCGAACATGCCTCATCAACAAAGCGAGGCCATACGGAACCTGATCGCGGGTTCTGTTGAAAACCTGCGACCGGAAGCGGTCACGCTTGTGGATGCTGACGGCCACACGGACCTGTCACCGAATAGCCGCAACGGCGAGGATCGTGAGAATGAAGTTGCATTGCAGAACAAGCTCATCCAGGTCTTGGAGCCATTGGCAGGCAACGGGAATGTGCATGCCACAGTCAGCATCAGCTATCTGCAGGCGACGGAAGAACACACAGATGAGGTGTACGACCCGAAGAGCGCGACACCTGTAAGCACACAGCGTACCGAGCAGAACTCGCAGATGACGCGGCAGGGGACGGTGGCCGGAGCCTCGGGGAATACGCCTGCAGCGCAGCCTGCTGCAATACCTGCACCAAGTAGCCCCGCATCGGCTGTGACAGCTACTCCAGGATCTGCGACACAGGGTGCCGCAGCAACGCCCAGCGTGCCCGGTCAAATGCAGAACTCGCACGAAGAGAGCAGCAGCTACGCCATCAATCGTCACGTGACGCACACCGAGGAAGCCCCCGGCCGCGTTCGCCGCCTGACCGCTGCCATTGTGATCAACGACCGTGAAGTTCACCAGGCAAGCGGCAAGGTGCAGCACACCGCCTGGCAGCACCGTTCGCCCGACGAGATGAAGCGGCTGCAGCAACTTGCACAGGCCGCAGTCGGCTTTGACGAAGACAGAGGTGACCAGGTCGTCCTTGAGAATCTTGCATTCTCCGGCAACAGCGACCCGGTAGCTGCAACTGGCGTGGCCCGGTTTGCAGAGACCGCACAGGACCTTTTGCGCACACAGCCCTCGCTGCCGCGTACGGTGGCATCGCTGCTGGGCACCCTGCTGCTTGGCCTGTTGGTTTTGCGTCCACTCACAAAGCAGACGCAGCAACTACTTGCAGCTCCTGCGCGCCCACAGCTACTGCCTGCTCCGGCATCTGTGCCAACCGTCACAGACGCGGTCAAGGCACAGGTGCAACCATTGGCGGCAGGCGCCTCCTTCAATACGCAGCAGATATTTGACCGGGTCTCAGAGCAGATCAAGGCAGAGCCGCAGGGGGGTGCGCGCGTCATCGGGTCATGGATCACAACCGGCGTTGAGGAGAGTGACTGATGGCAACGGTTGCAACAGTGTCACAGCTTTCCACCGCCACGCAAACCACAGCGACCACTGCGTCCATTGTCACGACAGCCGTGCCGGAAGCACCAAAGCTTGTCATCGCGCCGCTTCGCAAAGCAGCCATCCTCATCATGACGCTGGGCGAGGAGACCTCGAAAACGCTGCTCCGCGGCCTTGGCGAACAGGAAGTGCAGCGGCTTACCGAAGAGCTTTCCCGTATGCGCGAGATTAGCCCCGCCGAGCAGACGCAGGTGCTGGTGGAGTTCTACGGTCTGCTGGAAACACAGCAGTACATCCTGCGCGGTGGTCGTGATTACGCCGCGCGATTGCTGACAGAGACCTTTGGACGTCAGCGTGCCGAAGAGCTGCTGCGCGATGTGAACCGCATGGGCGACACCCAGGTGGGCGATCTTGCCGCGCTGCAGAAGATGGATCCCGTGCAGCTGAGTAAGTTTCTTGAAGGCGAGCACGCACAGACGGTGGCGCTGGTCCTTGCCCACCTAAACCCGAAACGCGGATCGGCTGTGCTGATGCAGCTGCCGGAGGATCTCCGTGTCGAGGCAGTTCGAAGACTGGCCGAGATGCGGCAGTTTTCACCGGAGATGGCGCAGCGTGTGGCGATGATCCTCTACAAGCGTATCCACGCGCTCGGTTCTAATGGACGGCAGTCCTATGCCGGTTTCAAAGCGGTCGCTGACCTGCTGAACCGCATGGAGAGCAACGCCAGTCGCAGCATCCTGGAGAACATCGAGCAGCAGGAACCCACGCTGGCCATCGGTATCCGCAACCTGATGTTTACCTTTGACGACCTGTTAACTGTTCCGCCCAACAGCATTCGTGAACTTGTCAGCGCGGCTGATAAGAGGACACTCGCGATGGCTCTGAAATCTGCCGATGACAACTTGAGAGCACACCTGTTTGCAGCCATGAGTTCACGTGCCGTGGAGATGATGCAGGAAGATATGGAAAGCCTGGGGCCGGTTCGCGGCAAGGACGTAGCGCAGGCACAGCAGGACCTGCTGACGCTGGCGCGCAAGCTGGAAGCGGAAGGCAAGATGATCTTGAAGATGGAGACCGACAATGATTTTGGAAGCTAGTGTCCCGATGGCTCCGCTACAGGGGAACGGCAGGGTTGCCTCTTCGGAACCACTGACCTTTCGCAGCCTGCAGGAGCGGGCGGACGCAAACGCCGTACTGGAGCACGCATCAGCACATGCCGACATCCCTGCGATGGAGACGTTTGATCCGGAAGCGACCCTCCATGCCGCTTACGAGCAGGGTCGCTGTGACGGCATCGCTGCCGCCGCAAGTAGCTTGCAGGAAAAGGTCCTGGCTGAAAGGCAATTGATCACGCGTTTCGTAACCCAATTCGAGGAGGAAAAACAGCGGTACTTCTCCGATGTAGAGCAGGAGGTTGTAAAGCTTTCGCTTGCAATTGCGGAGCGTGTCCTGCGCCGCGAATCAGAGATGGACCCCACACTGCTGGCTGCTGCCGCACGTGTGGCGCTGGAGCAGGTCGCAGATTCCAGCGAAGCAGTCCTGCGAGTGTCAGTGGATGAGGTCGACCGCTGGAGTGAAGTTTTTCCTCCTCCTGCTGCAAAGGGCATGGTCATTGAAGGCGACAAAGAGATGCCACGCGGAGAATGCATGCTGAAGACGCGCAGTGGCACGGTACAGCTTGGCGTCCGCGCTCAACTGCAGGAGATTGAACGCGGCTTTTTTGAACTGCTGGGCCGTCGCCCTGCCATGACGGTTGCATCCTGCTAAGGCCCTTGCATGCGGCTTGAAAACTTTTTTCAGCACCTCAAGTCTGTTGCGCCGATGCCGCTTTGCGGTGAGATCGTGGAGGCAAACGGCAACTACGTGCAGTCCATCGGGCCGCCCTGTTCCGTTGGCGACTGCTGTGAAATCCTGAGCCGCGATGGCTCCCGTCACGGCGCGGAAGTCATTGGGTTTCGCGGACACAACGTGTTGGCCATGCCGCTCTCATCGGGTGCAGGCATTCGTTTCGGGGACCGTGTGATCGGCCAGGGCAGGCGGGCTCAAGTGACAGTCGGTGCCTCCATGCTTGGCCGCGTTCTAAACGCAAATGGTAAGCCGCTTGATGGCCTGGGCAACCTGGTTGGGGAGAGTACGCTGCCCCTGGAGCGCAGTGCACCCGGTCCCATGGAACGCACCCGTATGACGCAACCGTTGGGCTGCGGCGTGCGGGCTATTGACAGCATGTTGACCGTGGCCCGTGGCCAGCGCATCGGTGTTTTCGGCGGATCGGGCGTGGGTAAAAGCACGCTGATCGGCATGATGACACGCAACACCACGGCTGATCTGACAGTTGTAGGGCTGGTAGGAGAGCGCGGACGTGAAGTCGGCGAGTTCCTTGAGGACTCACTTGGCCAAGAAGGCAGATCGAGGTCGGTCGTGCTGGTTTCCACGTCGGATGAATCGCCGTTGCTTCGCATGCGTGCGGCTTTGGCGGCAACCACCACTGCGGAGTATTTTGCCGCGCGGGGCAAGCACGTGCTGCTGATTCTTGACTCACTGACACGGTATGCCATGGCCGCGCGTGAGATTGGCCTTGCCGCTGGAGAGCCGCCTTCCACAAAGGGCTATCCGCCATCGGTCTTTGCAAAGATGGCCTGCCTGCTGGAACGCGCGGGCAATTTTGCAAACGGCAGTATCACGGCCTTCTACACGGTGTTGATGGAAGGCGATGATGAACAGGATCCCGTTGTCGACAGTGCGCGATCGATCCTGGACGGCCATGTCATGCTTTCTCGCGATCTTGCGGGCGAGGGCATGTACCCACCCATCGACATACTCCGCTCACTAAGTCGCCTAATGCCTGCGGTTGCGTCCCCGTCGCACCAGCAGCATGCACGTGCCGTGCGTCGTATGCTGGCCGTCTACGCCCGCGGAGAAGACCTGTTGCGTGTCGGTGCATATCGTGCGGGTTCGGATCCTGAGATGGATCAAGCCATCGCAATGCGCCCCCTTATCCGTAAGCTGTTACAGCAGCACACATCAGACCGGCCAACGTTTGCGGACACCCTTGCTGCACTGGCAGCGTTGCCGGCGCTTGTATGAGCGTGCAAAGCCAACGCGTTCTGCGGCTGGTGCGCCTGCGCGAGCAGCAACACCTGCTGACCGCAGTGGAACTCCGAACGGCGAAGCACATGCTGCAGAACGAGGACGACGCGCTGGCCCGGGTGGGGCGGCAGGTGCAGGGTGCACGGGACGACTTCCATCATGCTCAGCAAACCGGGGTAGTCGACGACTGGCTGCTGGCCTGCGCGGAGACGGAGCTTTGCAAGGCAGCTTCCACTTACCACGTGGGTAGGCGAGTCACCGCGCAAAAGGTGGTAGACGAAGCTGCGCGCTTTGAGGCGGCAGCACGCACTGCAAGCAAACAAATGCAACGCACCTTTGAGCAGTCGCGGTTTACGGAAGCGTGCAATGAAGCCCGTGCGGAGCAGATGCGCCTGGATGAGGTAGTACGCAATCTTAGAGCTTTCTCAACGAACCGGCTTTTGCGGGAAGTCTGATCTAAGAACTGCGCTGCCTGTCTGGGCAGCAACCTGCACATACCACAGCGTGCATGTAGACCTGACAAGAGCGGCCCAGCAAATCGATATGGCAGCACCCTTGTCGCAGACTGAACAAGGTTCGTCACCAGACGTAGCACTACCGGGTGACTTTGCCGCCGCAATGCAGGCAGCAAGGATACCCACTACTCCTAGGACCGCGGCACAGGATGTACCAACGCCCGTGACGCTTAGAGAACCGCAAGTCCTGTCGAGTACCCCCTGCGAAAAGGCTTTGCTTTCTGGAGCTACCTACACGACCCTTGAGCCTCTTCCGTTAGTGATAAGTAGTGGGCAAGCACAAGCTGCCTCTGCAACAGGTGTTGCCCTGATGCAAACTTTGGAGCTGCAAGCTAAGCCTGCTCGAAACGCGATCACGCAGGCCCATGTCGACGGGAGTGACACGGAGGCAGGTATCGCCACAGCAGGAGGTGTTGCCCCGGCGGCACTGCCAGCCCCGGGTGACCTCCTTGAACCGACTGTTCCAAGTGCAGCAGCGCAGGCAGGCTCAGACGCTGCTCAGGTAGCGAGTGAGACCGATGCGAACACAAAGGACCCGGATGCAGTCGCAGGCACGCGGGCCGATCCGCAGGCACATAAACCCCACATTTCGCATGGTCGTTCAGAACACCGGTTGTTACACAAGGCACCGGCAATTGCTCTGCAGCCGGTACAGGACGCGCAACCTTCCACGCATGCCACTACCCCTGCTGCAGACCCTGCCCGGTCGGGCGCATCAGCTTTGCCCATGTCTAACTTGGCTCAACCTTCTCCGGTCTATGCGACAGCAGAAATCAAACCGGCTGGCACCACACGCATGAGTAGCAGCACTCCCGCGAGTGCAGGTCCAAATCTAATTCCCAATACCGTGAACACGAACACCGGGTGTTCTCAAGGGACTGGTATCGAAGGGCGGGATGATTCCAAAGGCGTTCTGCTTTTTGCCGAGGTTAGCGTAGTTAGACCTGCAGCAGGAACGCTGCACGCATCTTCGGTGGACGCTGCCGATGATGACGGAGGCGGTCTGCCTTGGCTGGAAGCAAAGGGTTTTGTCGAGCACACAAACCGATCTACCAGCCGGAGTCGCGCTTTCTTTGAACTCGCGGAGGGCGCGTCGTTTTCACCATCCATCAGCAGCCCGTCTGGCGCGATGACACATTCCAGTCTGACCCATGCCGACGTTCGCTTGGCCGTCGGAGGCAGCCTGATGAACGACTCTGACGGTGTAACAAAGCCTGCGCGCAGGCTGGAGGTTGCGGTCGATGATCCGTCGCTTGGGATTGTGAACATCCGCGCGGAGATGCGCGGGGGATCATTGCATGCTTCGCTCACCGGTGTAGCAGAATCCATGGTAGACGCCGCTCCCGCACTTCATCAGTTCTTACAGGAACACCAGGTCAGCGTCCATGCGATCAGTTTGTCGGGAAAACATGAACCAGCGGTGCGCAGCGTTCCGATCGCGTCCACTGACAGTTCGCCAGGCATGTCATTTGGCGGCGATCATAGCGCGAACCCACAGCAGCAGGCACCCGCTGCATCCGCCCGGTCAGCGGCGGGCAAGCAACTTTCACGCCACAACGTAGCAGGGCACGATGCCTCGCACCACTCCCTGACCTACATCCCCAGCGGGGCCTTTCACGGTAGTTCCGCTACCGTCAGCATTCATATCTAAGCCGCTCTAGAAAGGTTTGCCTTGAACACACTTGCAATGGATTCCAACATCGCCGCTGCCCAGGTGCAGCGTGCCTCGCCCTACGCTACTCCGGCACAGGCGTCGAAAAGCGCAACGGAAAGCTCAACCATCACATCCTCCGATTTTCTGGTTCTGCTGGTCACACAGCTCAAGAACCAGGACCCCACTCAGCCTGTTGATCCCGCCGCTTATGTGCAGCAACTGGTCGGGGTCAACAGCCTTGAACAGCTCATCGACATGAACAAGCAACTGACGACGATCGGCAACAGCCTGACCATCTCGCAGCCAGTCACGACGAATGAGTAGCGTGACGGAACCGCCCGCACAACTCACTGGAACATTACTTCAAAGCAAAGGATTCTGACATGCCTTCCTTCTCAATCGCATTGACCGGCTTGCAGGCGAACTCTGTTTCGCTCAGCACCATCGGTAATAATCTCGCTAA
The DNA here is from genome assembly GCA_964243585.1 of uncultured Terriglobus sp. Taxonomy (GTDB): domain Bacteria; phylum Acidobacteriota; class Terriglobia; order Terriglobales; family Acidobacteriaceae; genus Terriglobus. Next base: position 1,144 of record CAXTFT010000028.1, on the reverse strand, counting down.
CCTGAACACCACCGCCTTCAAGAAGCAGACTGTGAATTTCGCTGACATGTTCTACCAAAACATTGGGACGTCCGGCTCAAACGCTCCTTTACAGATGGGCATCGGCGCACGCGTCTCGTCTGTTGAGAGCAATTTGTCTCAGGGCAACCTTCTGCCAACCGGCACAGCGACAGACATTGCCATCAACGGCAACGGCTACTTTGTCGTAAAACAGGCGGGTACGCAGCAGCTGACACGCACGGGTAATTTTCAACTAAGCGCGGGCGGCGACCTGACCACCAGCGAAGGTTATGGAGTGCAAGGTTATCCGGCAAGCAACGGTGCCGTTGACCTGAACGCGCCGCTCAAGACCTTGAATGTACCTGTGGCCAAGACACAGCTTGCGAAGCCAACTTCGCAGTTTTCCCTTTCAACCAGTTTAGATTCCAGCGCTACAATTGGCACGAAATTTACGGCATCATCAAACATGTATGACTCACTTGGGCAGGCACATAACGCTGAGATCAATTTCACAAAGACGGCCTCCAATGCCTGGGATTACAGCATCACTCTGCCGGCCGGGGAGTCAGCAGGTGTTAGCAACAACACAGGTACGCTGACCTTTGGTCCTAACGGCAACCTTGTCTCACCTTCAAGTTCCGCTGAAGGCATCACCTTCAGCGGTCTAACGGACAATGCCAGCGACCTGACGCTGAGTTGGCAGTTGTTCGACAGCAGCGGGAACAGCCTGGTGAACCAAGCCTCATCAAAGTCTGCTACAAACGCCAACTTTCAGAACGGCTACGCAAGCGGTACCTACAAGTCATTCGCAGTGGATAGCTCAGGCATCATGACCGCGACCTATACGAACGGCGGCACCGAAGTGCTCGGCCAAGTCGCTATTGCCACGGTGTCCAATCCAGGTGCGCTCAATCGCGAGGGAAGTAATATTTACTCCATCGACTCAGCCTCTGGTGCCATGGACATTGGCGTGGCAGGCGGCGGCGGCCGAGGCAGCATCGCGGGCAGTGCTCTTGAGCAATCCAATGTGGACATCTCAACGGAGTTTGCCAACCTCATCGTTGCGCAGCGGTCGTTTGAAGCAAACTCGAAAACAGTGACGGCCTTCGATACCATAACGCAGGACACGATCAACATGATTCGT
>CAXTFT010000027.1:0-30283 GCA_964243585.1 uncultured Terriglobus sp. | reverse complement strand
CATGGGCAGTTGCAGGCCGATGGGATTGCCCTGGTACTTCTCAATCTGCACCACTGTGCCTTCGAGTAGAAATTCCAGCGAGTCGCCCAGCATTTCGTTGGTCAGCTGCAGTGTTTCGAAGCTCTCCTGGTCCAGGAAGTAGGCACCGTCTGCGTCGTTGTACAGGTAGCTGGCGTCCACGTCTTCCAGGTCGGGCTCGGTGAACTTGTCGTCGGCCTTGAAGGTCTTGTCGAAGACGGCGCGAGTCAACAGGTTACGCATCTTCAGGCGAACCAGCGTCTGACCGCCGCGTGCGGTGGGAGTTGAGATTTCCTTGTCCAGGCAGTGGTACGGCACGCCCTCGAGCTCGAAATACATTTTTCGCTTTACTTCGATTGCTTCAATCATTGACGCCATGCAGACTCCAGGCGGCGAACAACATGCCGCGCTTACTTTCAGTATCGCCTAAAGAACTCCGGCGTTGCCTCCGGTGCCGACAGCCGTGGTGGCACGTAGATCTGCTGCTGGATGCTTTTTGTAAGAACATCCGAAGCGTGGGGTATCCAGCGTGCCCAGTTTTTCTGAATAATTGGATTATCCAGAGCCACAAGGGAACTTTCTGGGCCGTAGTTTTCCCAGGCCGCCATGTGGGCCAGAGACGCGGCGGTGCGTTCACGCAGTAAACGAGCACCAATGCGCTCATAGTGCACAAACAGCACCATCGCCACAGCAGCCATGCCCCAGTAGCGCCACGGCTGTGCAGAAAGCCATGTTCTGCTGGTGGTGCGACGCGCCAGTGGCCGCAGGTATGCGATGTACACCAGCGCTGCCAGCACCTGCGAATAGATGCTGTAGCGCGAAGCTACCGCTCCAACCAGCCCCAGGCGGAAGCGCCCCACTGTCATTAGCGCCGCATTAAGCACCAGAAAGAGCATGGACGCCGACACCGCGTCGAGCCGCCTGTCACGCCAGAGAGCACGCCACACCACAGGCACCGTTGCGCACAGCAGAACCGAACCAAAGATTGCAGCAGGCAGCACCCGGGAAAACAGCGCGCCAAGCAGTGCGAGGTAGAAGGCTGGAGCGATTGCGATGCTGGAAGGGCTTCCATCCGGCACCGGCAGGTCCGGGTGGTAACCATGAAAATAAGACAGCAGCACCACTGCGGCTACGCCCAGCAGCACCGCCACACGGTGCCAACTGCGGCGTTGCCAGAGGATCAGGAGAGCCACCGGGAGAACCAGCAGGCCATTGGCGGAGCTCCACGTGGCCAGGGCAAATGCGATGCAGCCACCTGCGAACCTCTCGCGCTGCTGCCCGCAGAATAGCCAGAAGGCCAACAGCGCGTATCCCACGACAGCCACTAGCTGCAGGCAATCCATGGCCCAGTCCATGGCCTCGCTGTCCCGCAGCAGGAACAACAGGCAGCAGGCAGGAAGGCAGAAAATCAGCCGGTCCCGCAGCGTGTCACCCGGCAGCATCTTCCACAGGCAAAATGCAATCAGCAGCAGTGAGATGTTGCCCAGCCACTGAATGGCGACGAAGTCGATATTGTGTTGGATGGCCAGATCCATCGCCACAATGCTGTGTAAGGCGATCAGTTTGTACTGCACGTGCATGGCGTCGTTGATGTATAGCAGCTTCGCCTGCAGGCTGGGAAGCCGGTGGTAAACGTTTGCGAAGCCTAGAATGGCATCATAGTCATCCATGTAAGGGATGTTCAGCGCGTTTCGCCACAGCAGCAGATAGGTGGTGAGTATCGGCAGCAGCGCAAGCAGTGAAAGCAGCCAGACCCGCCAGTCGCGTGCGGACGCGACGTCAACCTTCTCCATTTCATCTCCCTGAAAGCCCCGGATGCGGAGCGATCATTCATAAAGGCAATGACCTCATTATCAACGGTCTGCCGGAAGGGACACACGTGCCGGAACTGCCAGAAGTCGAAACCGTCGCCAACGGCGTGCATGAGCGGGTGCGTGACGCGCTTGTGGACAGCGTGACGGTTGGCCCTCACAAGGAGCCTTTAAAATCGTCGCCCGCGCACATTGAGGAGACGCTGACCGGTGCGCGTATTGAACGGGTGCGGCGCGTCGGCAAGACCGTCGTAGTGGACGTGGCAAAGCAGGACGACGGCGCGGCGCAGATGACCGTACACCTGGGCATGACGGGCCGCCTGTTGGTAAGCAAGGCGGAGGTGCCCGTGCCGAAACACACGCACGTTATCCTGCACCTGAACGACGGGCGCGAGGTGCGCTTTATCGATCCGCGGCGCTTTGGGCGCGTCGGCATTGTGGACGCGGGCACTGAGTACCAGGGTCCGGGTGCTGAGCCGCTGACCATCTCCGCGCAGGATTTTGCCGCGCTCTTCCGTGGCCGCAAGACGCCCATCAAGTCGGCCCTGCTGAACCAGTCGTTGCTGCACGGCGTGGGCAACATCTACGCAGATGAAAGCCTGTTCCGCGCAGGCATCCGGCCCAAACGGCACGCCGGACGGCTGACGCGCGCCGAACTCAGCAGGCTGCACGAAGCTCTACAGACCGTGCTGAAACATGCCATCGAACTCGGCGGGTCGTCCGTCTCGGACTACGTGGATGCCGACGGCGTGCGCGGCTTCTTCCAACTGGAGCACCGCGTCTACAGCCGCACCGGCCAACCGTGCAAGGTGTGCGGCGCGCCCGTGCAGCGCATTGTGCTGGGCGGGCGATCTACCCACTTTTGCAAGGCTTGTCAGCAGTAGAATCAGCCACATGCGCCTCTTCGCTCCTCATCGTGCGCAGGTCACGACGAACGAAGAGCGCAAGGCGATTCGCTTCGAGGTGATCTACGACGTCCGCAAAGACCATCTTCTTGCTTCGCTCTTCCTCGCGGGCCTGTTTGGTTGGCAACTCTGGCGTTGGTTTCAGCACAGGCGACTAGACTCTGTGCTCTTCCCTGCTCCTTATCGCGTTGATGCTTACCCGCTTCTTAACAGACGCGAAAACCTATCGAGCCTGTCTTCGGGTTACAGAGTTTAACCTGCAATTTGAGTACGCCATTGATACCGGTCGAGTTGCCGACTAGATACTCGCGGAACGAGTGCAAGACCTCAACTTCAATTATGGCAACCGGTCGCTGCACGCCGCGCATTATGATCACGGCATGTACGCCGAACTCGGCGTACTTCAGAGGCAATGTGTGCTGCCCTTGATTGACGAAGCCCAAGTGTCAGAAATAGCAGAAATCATCTTTAACAGATTCCCGCATTACAGCAAAGGCAGCATAGACTCGGGTGGGTTTACGACGCTCGGACTACACGCCACGTGAGAACAGCCGTATGCCTGCAACGCCTTGGGCGCCGGCTTCCAGGCACGCTTCTGTGTTCTCATTGGTGACGCCACCGAGTGCCAGCACCGGCACATCACCCGCCAGCACGCAGGCTTCGTGCAGCAGATCGAGGCCGACACCCGACACGACGACTTCACCCTCGACACGCTTTTCGAACACGGGCGCGAACAGGATCAGTTCGGCGAACTCGCAGGCGCGGCGCACGTCGTTCAGGGTGTGGCAGGACGCGCTGACGAGGAGGCTGTGGTGGGACTGCAGGTTCTGCGCAAAGGTCGTCAGCGACAGGTGCACGCCATCGGCCTTGGCCCACTGCGCCAGTGTTGGCGGGCCGTTCAGCAGCAGCTGCGTCGGTCCACCTGCGTCGCGGATGGCTGCCATTAAATCGCGTGCCAGCGAAACCAGATCGCCTTCAGACAGGTCTTTTTCGCGCAGTTGCAGGTATTCGACACCCTCCCACGCGAGGCGCTCGGCCTGCACGACCAAGGCAGCGCGGCGGGCGGGTTCATCCCCCGGAAACAGGGTGCGGTCTGTAATGGCGTAACGCAGCATTGCTTCTCAACCATAGCGGCTTTAGGGCCGCTGAGTACGGTGCGAACCACAAGCAACAAACGCGCTTGCAGCAAAAGCATAAAATAGAAATATTCGGAGATATAGCCTTTGAGTCCCATAGCAGAGCAGCAGCCGACCCAATCAGAGCAGCAGGACCGCAGGCAACAGCCACGTGTACCGGTCGCGCATGAAAACCGCGCGGGTAAGACTGCGGCCGAACTTGCCGTGTCGTTCCGCAACCACATGACGCATACGGTAGGGCGGCCGCTGGAAAGTTCGTCTGTACTGGACCAGTATCATGCCATTTCTGCCGTGGTGCGCGACCGACTAATGGACCAGTGGCTGCAGACGATCGAGCAGTACCGCCGGCACGATGTCCGCGTGGTCAGCTACCTGAGTGCAGAGTACCTGCTGGGACCGCACCTCGAGAACGACCTGCTGTGCCTGGACATGACGGACGCGGCATGCGAAGCATTAAAGAGTCTGGGACTGGACCTGAAGACCATTGCCGCGGAGGAGCCTGAACCCGGCCTCGGCAATGGCGGCCTGGGCCGACTTGCCGCGTGCTTTCTCGACTCGCTTTCGACGCTGAACACGCCCGTGCTGGGCTACGGCCTGCGGTATGAGTTCGGCATCTTCCGCCAGACCATTGAGGACGGCTGGCAGGTCGAAAAGTCCGACAAATGGCTGCAGTATGGCAATCCGTGGGAGATTGCCGCCTCCCTGTCAATGGCCGTTGGCTTCTTCGGCCACACTGAGACCTACACCGATGAAAAGGGTGCGCTACGCTGGCGGTGGATCCCCGGCATGACCGTGAAGGGTGTCGCGTATGACACACCCATACCCGGCTACAAGACGCGCACCGTCAACCGCCTGCGGCTTTGGAAGGCCGAGGCGGAAGATTCGTTCGACCTGAGCATCTTCAACCGCGGCGACTACATGGGCGCGGTGCAGCAGAAGATGGAGTCGGAAACCATCAGCAAGGTGCTGTATCCGCCGGACGAAACGGTGGAGGGCAAGCGACTGCGGCTGATGCAGCAGTTCTTCTTTACGTCGTGCTCGCTGCAGGACATGGTGCGCCTGCACCTTGCCCTGGGCAAGCCGCTGGAAGAGTTCGACCAGAAATGGACCGTTCAGCTGAACGACACACACCCATCCATCGGCATTGCAGAATTGATGCGGCTCCTGATGGACGAGCATGGCGTCTCATGGGCCGATGCATGGCGCGTGACGCAGAACACCTTTGGCTACACCAACCACACCCTTTTGCCGGAGGCGCTGGAACGCTGGCCGCTGGAGATGTTCGGCAACCTGCTGCCGCGCCACCTGGAAATCATCTTCCAGATCAACACACAGTTTCTTGAAGCCATGCGCAAACGCTTCCCGGACGATCCGGACCGTCTGCGCCGCATGAGCATCATTGGCGAAGAGGGCGAGCGCAACGTACAGATGGCCCACCTCGCCGTCGTCGGCAGCAAGGCCATCAACGGCGTCGCGGAGCTGCACACCGAGCTGCTAAAAAAAGACACGCTCAAAGACTTTTACGAGGCTTTCCCTGAGCGTTTCAGCAACAAGACCAACGGCGTGACACCCCGGCGCTGGATGATGCTGAGCGACCCGAACCTAACCGCGCTGATCAATGAAAGTATCGGCACGGGCTGGCACAAGGATCTTTACCAGCTGCGAGACCTTGAAAAATTCATCGACGACAAGGGCTTTCTGCACAAGTGGCGTCTCACGCAGGAAGGCGCAAAAGGCCGACTGGGTGCGTACATCAAAAATACGATGGACATTGTCGTGAACCCGGCGTCGATGTTTGATGTGCAGGTGAAACGGCTGCACGAGTACAAGCGCCAGCACCTGAACGCGCTGCACATTCTGTCGCTGTACTGCGGGATCAAGAACGGAAGCATTAAGAACATGGCTCCACGCACCTTCCTGTTCGGTGGCAAGGCCGCGCCAAGCTATACCATGGCCAAGCTCATCATCAAGCTTGTGTGCTCGGTTGGCGACCTGGTCAATAGCGATCCGGAAACACGCGACCTGCTAAAGGTCGTTTTCCTGCCGAATTACTCGGTTTCCGTAGGACAAAAGATCTACCCTGCCGCAGACCTGTCCGAGCAGATTTCGACTGCGGGCAAGGAAGCCAGCGGCACCGGCTGCATGAAATTCATGATGAACGGTGCTGTCGCCATTGGCACGCTAGACGGAGCCAACATAGAAATCCGCAACGAGGCCGGTCCGGAGAACTTCTTCCTGTTCGGCTTGACGGCGCCGGAGATTGACGATTTGATGAAGGCGGGCTACCGGCCACGCAGCTACTACGAGAAAAGTCCCAAGCTGCGCGAGGTGATGGATGGCCTGCGAGACGGACGCTTCTCCCGCGGTGATCGCAACTTATTCGCGCCTATCGTTGACGACTTGATGAACAAGGACCGCTTTCTGGTAATGGCCGATTTCGATGCCTACGCCAGCTGCCAGGCGGAAGCAGGCAAGGCCTACGCGGACGAGGCGCGCTGGGGTCGTATGTCGCTGCTAAACTCGGCAAGGTCGGGCAAGTTCTCGTCGGACCGAACGATTCGCGAGTATTGCGAGGACATCTGGAAGGTACCGACAACAGGTATGTGACCTACGCTATTCGAGCGGCTGAATGGCAGCGGCTTTCACCTCCTGCCAGAAGGCCGCTCGAGCCGCTGAATGTTTTGCACCAGTCGCGTCAGACCAGTTACCCACAGTGACGATCACCAGTCTTTGGGCCGGGTCGATATAAAGCGATTGGCCGAAGATGCCAAGCGCGGCGTAGCTGCCATCGTCACCCTGCGGCCACCATCCGAAACCGTAACCAGCTTTTCCGGCCTTGACCTGTGTCTTTGTGGCGGTAGCAAACCACTCACTGCTGACGACTCCGTGTCCGCCTTCCAGCACCCACAAGCCGAGGCGGCCAAGGTCGCGCAATGACGCGGACAGACCGGAACCGCCAAACTCCTCACCCTCCGGCCCCTTGGCGGTGGCGATCCAGGTTGCGTCATCCTGCATCCCCGCACGTTGCCAGACGCTTCGGCTCAGCTGCTCTGCCAGCGTTCTGCCGGTTGCGCGACGTAGCAGGACGCCCAGCAAGTCCGTCTCTCCGGTGTTGTAAAGCCATCGAGAACCCGGCAATGCTTCTCGCGGCAGCTTCCGCATGTATTCAATGACCGGATCAACCCCGTTTGCTACAGGTGTGCTGTACAGCAGCACGTTGTCCGCGTCTGCTGAGGTGTAGTTTTCATGCCAGCGCACGCCGCTGGTCATTGTCATCAATTGCCGAACGGTAACACCGTCGTAACTGCTACCACGCATTTCAGGCAGGTAGCGGGTCACGTCGTCATCCAGCGAGTGCAGAGTGCCGGCGTGCAGTGCCGCACCGGTGAGCGTATCCGTAACAGCCTTGGTCACGGAGAATGTGGTCCAGCGTGTCTTCCGGGTCAGTCCAGACGCGTACTGTTCCAGGCGCACCTGGCCATCCTGCAAGACCAGCAAACCCGCAAGATGTTCTGCATGCATGTACTTTGCCGATGTGTCGGTTGGCAGCGGAAGAGCCTTACCTGAAGGTAGCGCACGAACTGGACCGCCACGGGTCACTTTGTGTACGGGAAACAAGCGATCCATATGCGGAAAACGTTCATCCCGCTCTGCCTGCGTCCACATCAGGTCCGCAGCTAACCTCTGGCCAACGGTATAAGTTTGACCGCTCTGCGCCAGTCGTGGAACACGCGAGGGCAGGACCTGGCTTACTGCAGAGGAAGAGCCAAGAAGGATGGCTATCGCAAAGCAGCAGGTACTTGCAAGTACAAAATTTCTACCAGATCCTGAGGAACGCAACAGGCGATCTGTGGAAAGCTCACCCAGTGAGAAACTGCGGCCCAGGTAGGCTGTAACAGTCCATTCACCTTCAAAGTTAAGTATCTTGAACAAACGGAAAGACTTATTTAGGTGCTGCAGGTGCCTGGGCACTTCTTTGCGCCAGAAATTCGAGTTATACCGCAAGACTGGACAAGACTTCCACAGTTATTTCCACAAGGAACCTGATTACCTTTTGTGCACAAGGCGGGCAAGGTAAAGGGCAGACGGTCTTCGTCTGCCCTTTTCTTGAACTACGTGGAGCTTACCTTGCCGGTGGGCGCGGTGTGGTGCTGCGAGGTGTGGTGGATGGGCGCGTCGTGGATGGTGCAGGGCCACTGCTGGGTGGCGGTGCCGCCACGCCGGAACTGGTGTTGTATGCGTCGATGACGGCACGTGTTACATCAGTCTGAGGGGCCGCGAAAAGTACATTGCTCTGCTGACCGCTGACATCCAGGCCCAGGGTGTAACCATTGTCGTTCAGGTACTTCTGAAAGACGACGTTTACCTTTTGGGCTACGCGGCTGTAGGCCTCCTGCAGGTCGTTCTGGTAGGCCGTCGAAGCGTCCTCGCCATCGCGCTGCAGCGCCTTTTGCTTGGCATCGATGGTGCGCACCCGGGTTGCCTTTTCCTCTTCAGAGATACCGGTGGCGCTCTGCAACTGCTTTTGCAGGCTCTCCACTTCGGTCTCCTGCTGCTGGATTTTTGCCTTGGTGGGATCGTACTTCTTGGCTACAGTCTGTACTGCCTGCTGCCCTTCGTTTGTTGCGAAGACAGCCTGTTCAAATGCAATTAAAGCGATCTTGGCTGGGATAGCAGCGGGCTGTACGGCTGCGGCAGGAGCAGCAGTTGCGGGCGCCTGTGGGCCAGCTGCCTGAGCAAAAACCTGAGAGGAGCACGCAAGGCTGGCGATTCCGACGACCAGCGTCGAGTACTTCGAAACACAATTCATGGGATTGGTAGAGCTCCTTGGGGACCTGTTCAGAATCCGTATGCCCGCGCTGTCAAATGCCGCATCGGGGACCTTGCTTCTTAGCGCAGCGCCGTTAAGCTACTTGTGCCCAAACGCCAGACTGCACAATACTAAGATTATAGGTGGCAGCAATCCGGTGGGTCAATGGAACGCAGCGCATCATACCGATGCAGCGGAACATTAAAACTAAGCATTTGCCGTCGTGCCCACTGCGGTTCGTGCCACGACTGCGGAACCCACCACAACGGTTTCAGGGTTCTCAGGCCGTACCTCGACAGAAAACGCCTGCAGCGGGCTCATCCGCACCATTTGCTGAACGAAATGGTTCAGCAGCGGCAGTTCCACGAACCGTACGTTATAGCCGGTAAGGTAGAACTTTCCTGCGCCGCTCATATGGATTGATGAGGCAGTGCCGGCAGCAAGCGCCTTGTGCCACAGCTTCTTGAACTCGATACAGCGCTGGTCGCCCGCATCCGCTGCCTCGAAGACATCTTCCGGCTCCATATCCAGAAAGCGCAGACGCATGGCTCGATGCCCCATGATGCCTTCTATGTGGCCACGGCCGCCGCATCCGCAGTAGGTTTCTCGGTCGTCGAGAGTAACAACCATGTGGCCGCCTTCGCCCACGTTCTCTGCCAACGGGTACCGGCCAAAGCCGATGCCCGTGCCGATAGTCCAGACGCGGATCATGCTGTCCAGCTTGCCCTGCTGATGAGCGAGCCCGGCCGCCACCGCGTCGGCATCATTGACGATAGTCACCGGCGCGTGGATACCGTGTTCCTTCAGCAGCGCGCCAACCTCCGCAACCACCCGGGCGCCCTTCATCTGCGGCAGGTTTGGCGAATCCTCTACCACGCCGGCGCGAACAACGCCGGGCAGGGCGATGCCGACACCCTCCAGAGGTGTGCCGTCATTTTCCTTGGCCACCGCCACAATCTGTTCGCACATCACGGCGATCAGGTGTTCGCGCGGCATCTCCACCAAAGCATCTTCATAAAACTCGTCTTCCGGGTACGAATACAGTTTTCCTACCAGACCTTCTTCGCCGACCAGGCCCGAGATGATGCGCTTTGAGAGCGTAAGACCAATGGTTCTTGCCTGCATGTTCATGGGGTAACCGTCTTTCCAGGAGGTTCAGGAGCACTGCGCAGCCAGGCTGCCGTAAGCGGGGATTATCGCCTTGCGGATGGAACAAGCGCAAGCGTTACCACTGCAAGGACGCGCCAGGCGCTCAAATCACGATCTTCCTTCACGAAAAGTCGAGAACAGCAGGGCAAGTCTTACAATCTCCACACATGCGGCTCTCTTTACCTCTCTGCCTTCTGCCAATCGCTACCGCTGTGCTTGCCTTGCAGGTGAGCCCTGCCCAGGTGCCGACATCTGCACAGCACCCCTCCGCAGACTTTCGAACAGGCATTGACGCGCTGGTCAACAAACATGAGTATCGCGCCGATGTGCCCGCAGGCAGCCAATGGCTGGACGGCAGCACGCGCTATACCGCGCTGGAGCCCGCAGTTGCGAATCCCAAGCAGATGGACCTGGTGGCTTACACCACCGCCACGGGTGAGCGTACGGTACTGGTGCCTGCCGCCCGGCTGGTGCCCGCCGGGGCAAAAGACGAGCTCGACATCGACGACTACGCCTGGTCGGCGGACAAGCAGCAATTGCTGCTGTTTACCAACACGCGAAAGGTGTGGCGGCTAAACACGCGCGGAGACTACTGGGTGCTGAACATCGCCACCGGCAAGCTGCAGAGGGTCGGCGGCGACGTACCCGCGTCCTCGTTGATGTTTGCAAAGTTCTCGCCGGACGGTGCCTCTATAGGCTATGTGTTTGCCAACAACATCTATGTCGAGGACATAGCAGGCGGCAAGCGGCGCCGGATCACGAACGATGGCTCGACGGAAATCATCAACGGCACGACGGATTGGGTGACTGAGGAAGAGTTCTTTCTCCGCGATGCGTTTCGATGGAGTCCTGATTCGAAGAGCGTTGCCTACCTGCAGTTCAACCAGACCGGTGAAGGCGACTACACCCTGATCAACGACACGGCGGCCGAGTACCCGCAACTGTTTCACTATCGCTATCCGCTTGCGGGAACCACCAACGCTGCCGTTCGTGCCGGTGTGGTTCCGGCGGCAGGCGGAGCCACACGCTGGCTGACGCTGCCCGGCGACCCGCGCCAGAACTACATCCCACGCATGGAGTGGGTAGGCAGCTTCGCACCCGGCCAGCTTGCGTTGGAGTACATGAACCGCAGGCAGAACCGAAACGACGTGTACCTGTTCGATATCGCGGCGGGCAAAGGCAGGGTCTTCTTTACCGATGAGGACAAGGCGTGGGTCGATATCATGGAAGACCTGCGCTGGCTGCCGTCCCTAACCGCAAGCCAGCAGCACGATCTTCTATGGTTAAGCGAGCGCGATGGCTGGCGGCATGCCTACCGCGTTTCACCAGATGGTAAGGCGCACCTGCTGACAGACTTTCCCGGCGATGTGATCTCGCTGGTCGAGCTGGATGAAACTGGCGGCTACCTGTACTTCCACGCCTCGCCTGCAGATGCCGCAAGACAGTACCTGTACCGCGTCCGGCTTGACGGCAGGGGCAAGCCAGAGCGCATGACTCCGGAGAGCGAACCCGGCACCCATCGTTACGTTGCCGCACCTGATGGCAAGGTGGCCCTGCATGGCTGGTCGAGCAGTACGCATCCATGGAGCTTCAACCTCATTCAGATGGGGGACGGCAAGGTGCTGAAGCAGCTTGCAACCAACGAAAAGCTGGCGACAAAGGTGCAACCCCTGATCGGCGCGGGGCGCGAATTCTTCCAGGTGCCCGTGGACGGTGGCGTCAAGCTGAACGGCTGGATGATCAAGCCGCCCCACTTCGATCCGGCAAAGAAATATCCGGTGCTGGTCCATGTCTATGGTGAACCCGCGCAGGCCACCGTTGTCGACCAGTGGGATGGCACCTCTCTGCTGGTGCATACGCTGATTGCACGCGAGGGCTACCTCATCGTCAGCTTTGATAATGGCGGCACGCCGGAGCCGCGCGGGCGTGCCTGGCGCAAATCGATCTATGGCGCTGTCGGAGTTCTATCTTCGCAACAGCAGGCAGCGGCCATCCGCGAGCTTGCCCGGGAGCACACGTACATTGACGCCGAGCGGCTCGCCATCTGGGGCTGGAGCGGTGGCGGTTCCAACACGCTGAACCTCATGTTCCGTTCGCCGGGACTGTTTCGCGCGGGTATCGCAGTGGCTCCAGTGGCAGACCAGCGCAAGTACGACACGATCTACCAGGAACGCTACATGGGTCTGCCGGTAGAAAACGTGAAGGGCTACCATGACGGCTCACCGATCAACTTTGCCGAAGGCTTAGCTGGCGACCTGCTAATCGTGCACGGTTCCGGTGACGACAACGTACACTTTCAGGCTACGGAACTGCTGATCAACCGGCTGGTAGAACTGGGAAAAAAGTTCGACTTCATGGACTATCCCAATCGAACCCACGCCATCAACGAGGGCCCGGGCACCAGCGCGCACCTGTATAACCTGATCGCACGTTACGTTGAAGACCATGTGCCTGCCGGGCCGCTGCCACGGTAGTCCAGGAAGACCGCTTGATGAAGCCGCCGCGTGTTTACCGGAACTGCATGCCGTTGGCTTGCGCATACCTTCTGCTGTCGCCGCTGGCCGCGCAGACTGCTGCATACGTCGATAATGACGGCGATGGCCTAAGCGACACGCTGGAAGAGACGCTGCTGCAGCGCTTTCGACCGACCCTGATGGTCAGCGGCAATGATTGCTCCACACGTCCGGCGCGCTTTACCCCTGGCATGGCAGTGCCGACGGTAGCTGCGGAAGACGGCACGATTTACGGACAGGCGCGTCCACATCCCACTGCAGAAGGCGCTCTCCCCCAGATTGAACTGCATTTCTACCATCTGTGGCGCAGAGACTGCGGGCGCCTGGGCCATGCTCTGGATGCGGAGCACGTGTCGGTGCTCTTGGAAGCCTTGCAGGTGACGGATTTTACAAACGCCAATGCCTGGCACGCCACCTACTGGTACGCCGCCGCGCATGAAGACACGGTCTGCGACGGGAGCCAGATCAGCCGGGCCTCGACACTGGATGCCACCACGCATGGAGCTACGGTGTGGATCTCCAGCGGCAAGCACGCCTCCTTTCTGAACGAGGAACTATGCCGCCACGGGTGCGGCAGCGACCGGTGCACGGCAAGTACACAGCTTGCTTCCGCAGCAGTAATCAACCTTGGCGAGGCAAACCTGGCGATGGCCGGCGCAGTTTGGGTAGCTTCGGCACGGTGGCCGCTGCGCGAAAAGCTGACCCGCAGCGACTTTCTTCCAGGCCGTTTGGCTCGGGTGGAGCAGCTGCCGGTCACGGACATTGCATGGACCAATCCTGCAAAGCGCCCCGCCCAGGCAGCCATCCTGGGCGGCAACAGCGCAGTGGACGGTACTTTACGGGGCGGTGAGGCTACAGGCGGCGCGCTGGCTATGGGCAGCCGTTCCACCGACACAGCAATCGCCGTGGCAGGCAGCAAGACATCAAGCGCACTGGGAACGGCGGCCAGAAGCACAAGCCACGCACTCAGCAGGAGTTTGCATAGCGTAAAACGTGCACTCGGCGGTTCCAACGCCGCACCGGACGCGCATTGATGCAGCTTGACTACTCAGCATGCCGTGAGTAACAGAACCTCACGTCGTCATGCCACTGCAACGATGGTTTGTCATGTCACTAGACATGGCTGCTTGCAAATTCAGCGTTGAATCAACATCTCGTCGTCTTGTAACCAATTCAACTTTGTCATTCCGCAGCCCATTTCACTTTGTCATCCTGCAGCGAAGCGGAAGGATCTGCATTCCTGCGGACATGCAGAGGTATAGCCGGAACCATCAACTGCCATACTGCCCTTTTGCACGATGTGCACGAGACCTTTCGGGCTGCCGCTTTGCGGCACCTGAACCGTCACTTTCGGGCGCGTACTGAGCTATATACGCCTTGCTGTTGAACTTTCGGCCGCTGCTGGCACCACTCATGTATCGGATCTTTCCAAAAATCTTGCGCTCGCCCCAGGGCCGGTCGAACTTACCGTAGATGGCCCACGCAATGCCTGCGTAACCGCCCGGGTCGCGACCATCGAGAAAGTACTTATCATTCAGGTAGATCGTTGTCTTCATCGCGGTGGCATTGTCCGGCGACCACTCCAGGATTTTCTTGGCCCAGTACATCCGCATGAAATTGTGCATCCATCCCAGACGCACCATCTGACGCTGCGCGGCATTCCACAGCTCGTCGTATGTTTCGGCACGTTCCATCTGCTGCGGACTGTAGATGGGTTCCCGCTTGTCAGCCGCGTGCGCCGCAACCGTCTTGCGCGCCCAGTCCTCGGCGCATTCCGGGTCGTCGTAGTGGGGATTGTAGCGGACGTAGTTCACGCAGAGTTCGCGCCACGTGACCAGCTCATCCAGAAAGCTGTCCGCACTCTCGCGCAGAGTCTTGTCTTTTTCAACGGCGGCTTCGATGGCCAGATAGATAACCAACGGGCTGATGTGGCCATAGTGCAGGTAAGGCGACAGTACCGATGTCGCGTCCTGATCCGGGTGATTGCGATTGTGCGCATACCCAGGCAACAACTTCTCCACAAAATACTTCAGCCGCACGTGTGCCGCGTGGGCACCACCCCGCAAGTCAGGCGCAGGTCCAACCGTGCGGTCCAGCTCTTTCCAGCCTGCGGTCATATCCTTCTGTACGTCGTCCGCCTGAAAGCCCGACGGCTTGTGCCAGGCGTACTCTGCTTTCAGATTTGTGCTGGGCTCCAGATAGTCCGGCACCATCTTCCAGAGACGGCCGCGCATGGTGTACGCGGCGTACTGCGCCTTGTCGAAGCGGTTCATCGGTACCAGCGAATCTGCATCAACCGTCCAGAACGGCACATCAATTTTCGCCGCAATCTCGCGACGCCAGCGTTCCGGCTCGCGCATAGGATTTTCGTCTCCGATCACCAGCGCTGCCTCTGCATCGGCAAATAGCTTGAGGTGATCCTCGCGCGGGGCATTGCGCAGAACGAAGCTGACGTTCCGCTGCTTCAGGTCAGACTCTACGTCGCGCAGACCTTCGTTTAGAAAGTGGTAGTGTCGCAGATTCGCATGCGGAAAATTCGAGATACCCGCGAAATACACGATTACTGGCAGACTGAGGATGTTCGCCGCTTCAATCGCACAGTCCAGCGCGGGATTGTCAAAGGCACGCTCTGCCCGCTGCATCCAGTACACGACCGTTTTACCGGTCAGATTGGGTGCGCCGTCGCGCCGGACCGTGACACGGTCCCCGCTGGCGAGTTGGCGTAATGCCTCCGGCAATTCCGGTGAAAGCTTGGCGACAGCCGCCGCCCGGCGATCCTCAGCTTCCGATCCTGGTTGTGCCGCAGCTTTTCTTCGATCGGAGCTTTCCCGTGTCTTTTCACCAGACTTCTGCTGCCGCACTGCCTTGCTGGCTGCGCGAATCGCTTTCTCGCGTGCGGGGTGGCGAGAAAGGGCCTGCGGATCACCTTCACTAAGCCCCTTAGCAGCCTCGTCATAACCTGCTTCACCCGGGGGTGCCGCCACGCTATCTCTTTGGTTTGCATTCGACTTCGCCATGGCATCAACCTCTTCAATAGATGGATGCGCTGTCTCCACCGCAAAGCCACGCCTTTAGCAACCGTTGCAACCTCAAGTTCGAAAGAACATAGGCGGGCACGATGTTGATCCATCGAAGATGATGAACGACAACAGCCAACTTCATTTCTTTGCAAGTGGAGCGAAGCCGTTATCCTGTGCAGGATGACTGCACCGCTCTATCACCTTCGTACCTGCACTGCGGAAGACTCAGCGATGTTGTCCCTGGTAGCGAGCGCCAGCGTCCTGGAAGCGTTCGCCGGAGTGCTGAGCGGCAGCGACCTGCTACAGCACTGCCAGCGGAACAACTCACCTGAAGCATTTGCAAAATATCTTGCACAGCCCACCACGCGTTGTGTGCTTGCAGAGGCCGAGCCGGGCGACGCGCCGGTTGGTTACTTTGTCTGCTGCGAACCGGATCTGCCCGTAGAAATTGAACCGACGGATTATGAACTGCGCCGCATCTACCTGTTGCATCGCTTTCAGGGGCTCGGCATTGGACGTGATCTTATGCACAAGGCGGTTTCCATTGCGCAGGAGCTTGGCCGCAAGCGATTGCTGTTAGGCGTATATGGCAAGAACCATGATGCCATTCGCTTCTACGAGAAGGCAGGCTTCCAGCACATCGGAGAGCGCTACTTCACCGTGGGCGCAACAACACATCATGATGCCGTTCTGGCACGGACTGTCTGAGGCAATGATAGAGGTGTCTGCACCTTGTTCGAACCCCATACTCTGCGAAGACTCTCAGTCCCGAACTACTGGAAAGGAAAAGGCGCTCAAGCAGAGCGCCTGTTTCATTCAGCGACAGATTTACCACTGACCCCAGGCGCGTGACACGTAGTCGAGCAGGCTCATCATTACAAGCACCAGGAATGTGAAGAAGCCAGCACTCACTGTCAGCTTGACCAGGCGTGAACTGTACTTCACGTGCATGAAAAACAGTACGACAAATACAGCTTTGGTACATGCGATGCCTATCGCGATCGGCGCATTGAAGATACCGAGCGGTAACATGGACGCGCCGACCGTAAGTAGCGTTCCAATCATCAGTACGCCGAAGATCAGGCCATACGTGGCGGGGCTTACGATGTGATGCGCAACATGCTCTGGATTTGTGATGTTTGGAGCGTCGTGATAATCGAGGTTGCCGTGTTCGGCGTCGACTGGCTTCAGGTTTTGCGATATTGCCTGGTCGCTCATGCAGCTTCCTTCTTACAAAATTATAGGTACGGCGCATCCGTCAGCAGGCCGTTCCGATCAATGCCGGTTGATGAGGTACAGAAATGGAAAAAGGAAGATCCAAACGATATCGACAAAGTGCCAGTAAAGGCCAAAATTCTCGATCGGCTGTACATACCCGGTGGTATAAAGACCCGTCTTCGCCTTCCACAACAGGACAAACAGGATCGCGATGCCGATGATCATGTGAAACGCATGTACCCCGGTCATAGCGAAATAGAGCGAAAAATAGATCTGCGTCTTATTCGCCATGTCTACAGTCAGGGGCTTTTCCTTCGCGTTTTGTGGATGCACAAATTCAGCGATGTCAAAGGACGCACCCGGCACATGGTGCTCATGAAACTTGTCGTAGTACTCGCCGCTCTTGATTCCTAAGAAGGCAAACCCAAGAATAATGGTGGCGATCAGTGACCACTCCAGAAACTTTTTGTTCCTGATTTCCGCAGACCAGACACCCATAGCCATCGTGAATGAAGAGCTGATCAGCACAATGGTGTTGATGAGCCCCATGGGCATGGAAATGGAATTCGATGCCGAGACAAAAGCGTCATAGTACCAATTGCGATAAAGCAGGTAAGCAAAGAACAACCCGCCAAAGAACATAATTTCGGTCAGCAGGAAAAGCCACATACCGAAGGAGGCTGCTTCACGCTGCTGTTCTGCTGTTTCGAAGTGATGCTTTTGATAGAACGGGTGCTCGTGCACGTCATGCGACGCGTGAATTTCCGGCTCCGGCGGATGCGTAAGGGTCGATGCAATCGACATGACAGAACCTTTCGTACAACTTTGATTCATTCGTTCGGCGGGCCAGCCAACCGGCCAGCCCGCTTTTAATTCTGCTCTTCAATGATGGAATTACCCAACGTGTTGCAGTTCCCGTTCGGTTTTCTTCTCGAGCCACTCGTAATCGTAAGCCTCGTGATCGACGATTGGGGTCTCAAGGAAATTTTCTGTCAGCGGGGGAGATTGGATCTGCCACTCGAGTCCAGTTGCCTGCCACGGGTTGTTTCCAGCAATGGCGCCATATTTCAACGACCATGCCAGGTACAGCAGCGGCAGCATATACCCAACGCCGAGTACGGTAGCACCTGCGGTTGAGAGCACATTGAGCACCTGGAACTCGGGCGGGTATGCATGGTATCTGCGTGGCATACCCAAATAGCCAACGATGAACTGCGGGAAGAAGGTAAGGATAAAGCCGACAAAGGTGATGATCGCGGCCAGCTTTGAAACTGACTCCGGATACATACGGCCTGTGAGCTTCGGCCACCAAAAGTGAATACCAGCCAGGAACGCCATTAGCATGCCGCCCACCATGACGAAGTGGAAGTGGGCCACTACGAAATAAGTCTCTGTCAGCATCACGTCCATGCCGAGTGCGCCGAGAAATACGCCAGTCAAGCCACCAATGGTGAAGAGACCGATGAAACCGAAAGCGTACAGCATAGGAGTCTCAAAGGTGATGGACCCTTTCTGCATGGTGAACGACCAGTTGAAGATCTTGATCGCAGACGGCACGGCCACAAGCATCGTCAGGAGCGAGAACACCAGTGCCGAGTAGTTTGAAACACCCATGATGAACATGTGGTGCGCCCATACGAAGAAGCCGAACACAGCAATTGCCACCGAGGAGAACGCCACCGCCGTGTAACCGAAGACCCGCTTACGGCTGAACGTGGAGATAACCTCAGAGATCACGCCAAACCCGGGCAAAATCATGATGTACACGGCGGGATGCGAATAGAACCAAAACAAGTGCTGGAACAACAGCGGATCACCGCCCTTTGTTGGGTCGAAAACGCCGATTCCAACAGTCCGCTCAAGCGCAACCAGAACGATCGCAATAGCAAGAACAGGCGTGCCAAGCACCATAAGTACCGATGCAGCGTAGTTCGACCACACGAACAGGGGCAGCCGGAACCATGTCATGCCGGGCGCGCGCATGCGGTGAATTGTGACGATGAAATTAAGGCCGGTAAAGATTGAGGAGAAGCCCGCGATGAAGATCGCCGTAGCAGTTGTAACGACGTGTGTGTTCAAGTAGTGGGTCGACAGCGGCGTGGTGAAAGTCCATCCGGTATCTACGCCGCCCAGCACAAGCGTAGTCAGGACAAAAATGCCGCCAATCATGTACAGGTACCAGCTCAGCAGATTGATCTTTGGGAAAGCAAGATCTTTCGCCCCAATCATGATGGGAATCAGGAAGTTTCCAAGAGTTGCTGGAACAGAAGGCACCAGGAACAAGAAGATCATCACAATGCCGTGCATCGTGAACATCTTGTTGTAGGTGTCGGCCGCCATCAGATCGCCAGCCGGGGTCAGCAGTTCCAGCCTCACCATACCTGCAAAGAAGCCGCCAATGAAGAAGAAGAACGTAATGCTGATCAGGTACAGCATCGCGATCCGCTTGTGATCTGCAGTCAGCAGCCATGACAATAGGCCGTGCTCGTTGTTGATGTAGTTGCGCTTCGGCAGTGTTGCCGTGCTCTGGTCGGGCAAGGACACGATGGTGCTCATGGCGTCACCTTCTCGACGGGCGTGATAGGCGCCACATCGTCTGACTTCGAGGTATCCAGCGTCTGCTGGATACGGTAATTGGTCTTGAGCTGCTTGATGTACTCAACCAGATCAATCAGGCCTTCTTCGCTGATCTGCCCTTGGTAGGTGGGCATAATCGGCTTATAACCTAGCGGTACGTGCTGTGAAGGATTGAGGATGGTGTCGCGCAGCCAGCCGTCCGTAGCAACCTGCTCTGATCCGTCGTCCATTCTGATTTTAGACCCGTAGATGCCAGCCAGGTTGGGTCCTGCCGCCACAGCGTTGCCGGAGTGGCAGCTGTTGCATCCCATGGAAGCAAAAAGGCGTTCGCCGTTCTGGGCCAAGCTCATGCCGCTGGTGGACTGCTGGGTCCACTTCTCGTAATCCTCTGGAGCCATGGCGACAATTTCGCCAATCATACCGGAGTGCAGGGTACCGCAATACTGCGTGCAGAACAGGTGGTATGTACCCGCTTTGGTCGCGTTGAACCAGACCGTACTGTAGCGGCCCGGAATCACTTCACGTTTCACCCGGAATGCCGGGATGGAGTAGGAATGGAATACATCCTGCGAGATCATCGTCAACTGCACTGGGCGACCAATTGGCACGTGCAGCGCATTGATTTCATGCTGACCGCCTGGGTGTTCTGCCTTCCACATCCACTGCTTGCCTACGACGTACACCTGCATGGCGTCAGCCGGCGGATTGTAAATGCGGAAGTACAGCCACGCGCCCCACACGAAAACGAACAGAAAAATACCTAGCGGGATGATTGTCCAGGTAGCTTCCAGCAGCGTGGAGCCTTCGATCTGGACGGCGACGGGATGCCGCTCTTTCCGGTAGCGGACCGCGAAAGTGAATACAAGTACGCCCACCAGGATGACGCCGAAAAGGGTCATCAGCCAAAGAAAGATGTACAACGCATCTGCCCACGGCGCGATGGTAGAGGCCTGCTGCGGCCACACGGCCGAAGTGGTGAGCCACTTGGTTAGAAACTGCCAAAGTACTGGACTGATTCCCATCGTCTGCCTTTACTCTTCCTATCCGTTCTCTTGTTGCAGCGCTGCACTTGCAGCGGCGATGCGTGGCAGGGCCTCCGGTAGATTACCGGTCGTCCCTGCGGGTCAATGCATGGTCGCGGCCAAGCCTGAGGTCGCGCCGAAACATCAAAAACATAAATCCGCCAAGTCCTGCAACTGTGATCATGCCGCCAAACTGAACTACGCGGGCGACGATCAGGCTATGCTTGTTGCGGTGCGGATCGTAGTGGTAGCAGTAGGTCAGAATATTAGCCACGGGTGAGCCGATCTTGTTACCTGAAGCTTCTACCAGACCAAGCAGCAGATCTTTCGGCGAGTACTCAACACCGAGGTAATACTGTGCCACCTTCGCTTCTGGAGTAACAATCTGTATAGCACTTGCGTGTGCAAACTGGGTCGTTTTTCCATCGGAGGACGGGACCTTGACGTAGCCGAAGCCAACCGCCTTAGTAATGGCATCGATCGATGCCTGTTGCCCCGTAAGAAAGTGCCACCCTGATTCTGTACCTGGACGTGCGTACCGCTTGGTATACAGCGCCTTTTTTTGTGCGGCAGTATCAGGCGTATCCGTCGGGTCAATACTGACCACCAGCACGTTGAAGTCTTTTGCCGGATCCAGGTGCACCATGGCAAGTGCCTGGGTCAGGCCGTCCAGTTCTTCCGAGCAGAGCATGGGACATTGGAAATACACCAGTGCTAAAACAGAAGGCTTTTCGTGGCCAAAGTAATCACCTACGTGGACTGCTTTACCTGTCTCGTCTACAAATGGGACATTTGGAAGCGTCGTGTTCAGGTGCTGGTCGATCGAAGCACCTTTCAGAACTGTTGGCAATTCGTTGCCGTAGGACTCTCCCGTCTGTTTATCGCCATAGCTTGAAACCTGCGCCCGTGCGGGGCTGCTCATGCTCGAAAGCAGGCCGTACACGAGTGCAGACAACAGTAGGCTTAGCCTGGCTGTGTTGCGCATCTTCCGGATTGTTGCCTGCTTCTGCATGGTGTCTCCTGCTACTTGTGAGCTACGATCTGGCCTGAACTAGCCCGTGCTGCTATTGGACTCTCGCCGGCACTCAACCTCTGCTCACGGCTTTCCATCTGATCGAGTTCGTAAGCCGTTCTTGCGAAGCCATTGGTAAGTGGGGCAGTGGCAGAATATTGCTGGTCACCCGTGAGATTGGTCTGAACCGAAGTGACCTGGGTCGCGGCTTTCGGCAGACCACGCTGTACCACTAACTGCATGGCGCGGTCGATGGGGATGTGGACGGTGCCCTCCGGCCCGTCGCCTGGCTCGGCTGCTGTGTAGTGCTCCAGCAACAGGTCCTCACGGGCATGCATGTCTGCGGTCTCCTGGTTGTCATCATCGGTCGGAACGCGGGGTGTTGGAAAGCTCTGTGCGATCTCCGCCGCCACCTTCTGCTCTTGCACTGGATTGTTGGCCAGGCTCTCACCGCGCCGCTGCAAGGCCTTGGTGCTGACCGCGGAAAGCGGGTTGTGCGACGCCTGATCCTGATCCTGCTTGAGCAGGCCAAAGTTGATAGCCTTTCCCATGGCGTAGCAAAGGACGAAGAACACCACCAGAAAGCCCATGAGGCCACCAATGAAGACGACAACCCCTTTTGCATTGACATCAGTGACTTCGTAGCCGGGATGTTCCGCATCCATCTTGCTGGACGGGTGTGGGGTAGGCTTGGCGATACCATGCTCGTCTGCGCCGGACGAGGGCGGCTTCTGGCTTAGGAAGTGATCGCGTTCATTGAACTCAGTGGGCATGTTCCGGCTCCAGGACTTCCGCCGTATGCGGATCGTTGAGGACGATTACTGGTCGCGACGCCAGGTTCGTCAGGTATACCCACACCCAAACGCCGACTATGCATAGCGGCACGGTAATGTAGGCAAGAATACCGAAGCTCATGTGCAGATTGGCTGCGGCACCCGGGAAGTTTGGCTCGATCAGCCAGAAAAGGTCGAAGCAGCGGGCAAAAATCATCCAGGAAGTGAGTGCCAGCATCTTGCGGTTGTCGTACTTGAATGACCGGCTTAGAAGGAGGCAGAATGGCACCACCCAATGAAAGATGAAATCGAGCGAGCAAATGACCCACCAACCGCCACGAATCCGATTCAGATACCAGGGAATCTCTTCCGGCGAGTTCGCCGACCAGATAATCAGAAACTGCGCGAAGCTCAGGTAGATATTGAGCATGACGAAACCGAGCATGAACTTGCCCAGGTCGTACTGCTCGGTTTTGCGCAGTGCTACATCGAGCGGCTGAAAACGTGACAGCCGAATGATGGTATGCACACCCAGCGCCAGTACACCATAGCCCTGACCGACCAGGAAGATAAGGCCGTACATGGTGGAATACCAGGTGATGTCGAGGGTCATAACCAGGTCGATGGCGACAACAGTTAGCAAAACTGCATAGATCAGGATGCCAATGCCGGACAGGTTTTCGGAGCGAATCCGCCAGAACTCAAAGGAGGCTTGCGAACCGCGGGCTGGGTCCGCATCACGGTCCAACGACCAGCGGTTCAGGAAGTAGCCCCACAGGAGCATGAATCCGAAGACTACCGCCATCTGCAGCGCAACACTCAATGGGCTGAGCATAATGCGCTTCCAGTCAAGCGCGTGCGCCTGGGCCTCATCGAGCAGCCCGCCATGTAGCGCGTCTTCAACGGCTCTGTGCGTTGAATAAGCGGCCCATAACCAAAGGCGCTTGCTGAAGATGATCAGCGGGATGAACAATGCAATCAGTAGCGGCGTGGTGCGGGTCATGGCTTCCATGGGCCGCCGCATGATCAGGCCCCACTTGCCGCCTGTGATGTATTGCAGCATCAGCAAGCAAAGGCCGCCACCTGCGAACCCGAAGCACAGCATGAAGGCGAGAAGATAGCCGCGGACAATGTGATCGAAGCCGCCCAGGAAACCGACGACCAGCGAGAGGACCAGGCCCGCACCTGCGGCCATGAGGGCACGCGTCTTCCAGAGAGCGACAACCGGCGGGGCGCTCAGGTTGGCGGGCAGAGCGCGGGGACCGTGATCGGTGTGCAGGGCGTGCCCCGCGTTACCGGGGTCTCCAGCTCCTTGGGGTGCGAATTGTTCGTGTCCGTGTGCCATGCGTTGCGGCTTTCTCTACTTCCTTGTGAGACTCGGTGCCTATTCTGTTTGCCTATTTGCTTGCGGCAAGGTAAGCAATGACCTTGTCAACGTCTTCCGACGAAAGCTTGCCGGTGAAGGACGGCATGTTTACCTTGCCGGTCATGATGCCAGTGGTAGTCACACTGTGAATGTGTGCCGCGCCAACCCGTCCGACAATACCGACCAGGGACGGAATAACCGGCGGCATGCCCTGGCGGTTTGCCTGGTGGCAGGGGCTGCAGTTCGCCTGGTACAGTTTCTCGCCACCTGCTACGTCCGCAACGGCAGCAGCAGGTGCGGCCTTGCTGGGTGCTGTTGTTCCGCCTTCTGCAGCTGTAGCAATGGGTGTTCCTTTCGGCGTTGCTACCGTTTTCACGCCGGGCGTGGAAGGCGCGGTGGTTAGCGCGGGTGCCTTCGGGTCAGCCTTTGTAGTCGCATTCGGCGTTGCCGCAGTGCTGGAGGTGGTCATCGCCGCGGCTGGTGCAGGCATGGGCTGGGGCAGCGGAGCCGACGCCGTAGGCGCACTCTGCTTGACCTGGCCGGCCGTCATGGGTAACTCCCAGTCCTTGATGAAGTCCGGCGCAAAGCCTTCCTGCTTCTCGACTTCGGCCATCTGCTCGATGTGCGCGCCGCCGGCGTCGGCGGTGGTAGCGTGCTGGCTCAGTTGCAGTGCGCGGATGTAAGCGGCAATAGCCCAGCGATCTTCTGTATCAATCTGGCCGCTGTAGTCCGGCATGGCTCCGTAGCCATTGGCGATTACGTTGTAGAAATGACCAAGTGGTGCCTGCCGCAGCCGGTCCGTGTGCAGATTACCGGCGGGAAAGTAGCCGCGCATGACGATCATGCCCTTGCCGTTGCCAACGCGCGAGTGGCAGGCCGTGCAGTACACGTTGTACTTCTCCTGTCCACGCTCCACCAGTTCCGCTGTCAGCGGCATGGGCAAGCCATCGCCTTCCGCGCCATTGACCATGCCCGTGCGGAAATAAGAACCGGCATCTTCCTGCCCGCGTGCCACCGTTCCCGTCACCTGCGGCCGTACGGAACGACCATCAGCGTAAAAGCTGGTGCCACGCTGCTGATCGAACTTGGGCTGGTTGTGCATGTCCTGCCGGCAACCGGCGAGACCGATGACGCCCAGGCAGGCAAGCGACGCAGCCACACGGCGGCGAGACGCTGTTCCCTTTGCGCTATTGCCTGTTGCCTGCATTAGAGATCTACCTCCACAACACTTACTGCGTGGAACCGCTCCAGGAACCGGCGCGAATCCGTCAGGCTGAACTGCGGATCGGTGGCTTCCAGGCACAGGAAAAACTTGTCGTCGGTCGCGCCCGTGCGAAAATTGGGCGCGTTGAACACTGGGTGGTACGTCTGCGGTAAACCGTTCAGTGCAAGCATGGAGAAGGCCGCCGACAAGCCCGCGAAAAGAATCGTCATCTCGTACGCAGGAATAATGAATGCCGGCCATGAGAATAGCGGACGACCCGCGACGTTAATTGGGTAGGAGATTGCCGACATCCAGGTTTCCATCAGAAACGCTGTCATCAGGCCCATCACACCCCCCATCAGAGTAAGCAGGGGCACCCTGGTGCGGTGCACATCAAGTGCGGTCGCGGCCTCCTCCACAGGATAAGGGGTGTAGCACTCCATTCTTCTAAAGCCTTGTGCACGAGCAGCCTCCGTGGCCCGCACCATCGCGCCGGGCGTGTTGAATTCAGCAAGAAGACCGTAGATTCCTTCTTCCACTGGCATCAGGCAGTCTCCTCAACGGTTTCTTCCGCATCCAGGCCGCCCGCCAGCTTTGTTTGCGGCAGCATCATCTTGATTTCATTCATCGGGATCATGGGAGCAAAGCGCACAAACAGCAGGAACAGGCTGGTAAAAATGCCCATGGTGCCGATGTACAGCATGTAATCCCACTTGGTCGCGCGGTACGTACCCCAGCTAGATGGTAGAAAGTCACGATAGAGCGAAGTGACCACGATTACGAAACGCTCAAACCACATCCCAATGTTGACCACGATGGAGATGGTGAACAGGTATGCGGTGTTGACCCGCAGCCTGCGCCACCACAACGTTCCCAGTGGGAGTGCAATGTTGAAGAGGATCAGCAACCAGTAGCCCCAGCCCATGGGTCCGAACATACGGTTCCACATCATGAACCATTCCCAGTGGCTCGCTGAAAACCAGGCCATGAAGACTTCCAGGCCGTAGCCATAGGCAACGATGAGACCCGTGCCGAGCATGACCTTACCCATGTTGTCGAGGTGACGCAGCGTCACCAGGTCTTCCATGTGGTAAAACTTCCGGATCGGAATGGCCAGGGTCAGCACCATGGCGAAGCCTGAGTAGATAGCACCCGCAACAAAGTAGGGCGGGAAGACCGTAGTATGCCAACCCGGCAGCGCCGCGACCGCAAAGTCAAAGCTGATGACCGTGTGTACGGACAACACAAGCGGAGTGGACAAACCGGCGAGCAGCAGCGAGGCCGTCTCATACCGCATCCAGTGGCGAGTCGATCCCCGCCAGCCCAGTGACAGAATGCCGTAAAACCACTTGGCGAAGGGTAATTGGGCTTTGTCGCGCAGGGTTCCAAAGTCCGGAATCATGCCGATATACCAGAACACTACCGAGATGGTCGCGTAGGTCGACACGGCAAAAACGTCCCAGCAAAGCGGCGAACGGAACTGCGGCCAGATGTTCATGGTGTTCGGCAGCGGCAAGAGCCAGTAGCCCAGCCACGGACGACCAATGTGCAGCACCGGGAACATACCCGCGCAGACCACGGCGAAGATTGTCATGGCTTCGGCAAAGCGATTGATCGAGTTACGCCAGCCCTGCTTGAACAACAGCAGGATCGCCGAGATCAACGTACCGGCGTGACCGATACCGATCCACCAGACGAAGTTGACGATGGCAAAACCCCACGCGCCGGGGATCGTAACACCCCAGATACCGACACCACGCAGGACCAACCATGTGATCGCCACGACGGCTAATGAGGCGATGCCACCCGCGACAACCAGGCCCATAAACCAGCCAAGTGGAGTATGAGAGGTGAGCACTACGTTTGCAATTTTGCGCGTAACGCTGGTGAAGTTATGTCCCGGTGCAATAACCGCGAACTCTCCCGTGATCGGGTCGATCATGGGGTCGTTCACCGGGTGGCGGTACGGATCGATAGCAGGTTTGGTCGCCATTACGCCGTCTCCAGCTCAGGGTTCGGGTTGGTCACACCCGCGATGTAACTTGTCCGCGGACGGTAGTTGAGGTCGGCAAGCACCTGGTAGCTGCGCTCTTCTGCCTTGAGCCGGGCAACCCGGCTTCCCTTGTCGTTCATATTGCCAAACACGATAGCGTCCGTCGGGCAGGCCTGCTGGCACGCCGTGACAATCTCACCGTCTCGTACCGGACGCGCTTCCTTGTCTGCTTCAATCTTGGCGTACTCAATACGCTGAATGCAGTAGGTGCACTTCTCCATGACGCCGCGTGAACGCACGCTGACATCCGGATTGCGCATGAACTTCAGGCTCTCCGTGTCGTAATCCGCGTACAGCAGGAAGTTGAACCGGCGCACCTTATATGGGCAGTTGTTTGAGCAGTAGCGGGTACCCACGCAGCGGTTGTACACCATGGTGTTGATGCCTTCAGGCGTATGCACCGTGGCACCCACCGGGCAGACCTGTTCGCATCCCGCATTCTCACAGTGCTGGCACATCATCGGCTGGAAGTGTGCCTTGGGTGCATGCAGATCGCCCTCAAAGTAGGTATCAATGCGCAGCCACTGCATGTTGCGTCCAATTTTTACCTGTTCGCGGCCGACCACCGGAATGTTGTTTTCGGCGTAACAACTGACTACACAGGCGTTGCAGCCAATGCAGGAGTTAAGGTCGATGGTCATGGCCCAGGCGTTCTGCACCTGGCCATTGGCCTTGTCGGTCTTGTCATACTTCCATGCGTCCGGAAAGAAGCTGTCGTCCTGCTTGGGGGTCTCATAGAGCAGGTTGCCTTCGTGGGCGTAGCCGGGCGTTTTCTGTGCTTCGGACAGCGTTGCAGTGCGGATAACACCGCGCTCCATGGCCTCATGGCCGGGCAAGGACGCCGCACCGGAAAGGTCTGGATGTGCGAGGTCGCTCTGTGCTGCCTTGCCACGCCGGTCCATGGAGTGCACGCTGGTCACGGAAACGTCGTAGTTACCGGGTGCCTTAACTGCAGTGGCACCGGCCTGGAACCAGGGCGAATCGATACTGCGCAGCTTGTTCGCGTCCGATCCGACATACTGACCCACGCGGCCAAACCAGCGACCAAAACCCAGGTGAACCATGATCACGCCATCCGGCAGACCGGGCTGCATCAGCACGGGAAAGGTGACCTTCTGCCCATTGCTGGCAATCTCGATCAGGTCGCGCTCTTCTACTTTCAGCGCGGACATGGTTTCCATGCTGAGGAGAGCCGCATTGTCCCAACTCAGGTGTGTGATCTGCTTGGGCAGTTCCTGCAGCCAGCCATTATTCGAGAAGCGGCCATCGTAAAGCGAAGGATCGGCTTTGAAAGCAATCTCATAGCTGCCTGCCGTAGAGCTTGCAGATGCGATTGGCATCGCAGCCTTTGCTGCTGTTACGGACTTGGGCGCGAAGGCGGTACCTTCAACCCAGCCATCGTGCAGTGACTTCTGCCATGCCGTGGCATCCACGATGTTCTTGCTGTTCGCGGGTGCTGCGGCGGTACTGTTGGCAGCGGCATTGCCCGTTGAGCCCTTGCTGTAATTCTTGAAGTTGGCCTGCACCACCTCGTATGAGGTCAGTTGCGGGTTTTCCAGAACCGTTTGGAGCACATCATGGGCTGTGCGTCCGCTGTACAGCGGGTCGATCATGGGCTGAACGATCAGAACGCTGCCATCGTAGGCGCGTGCATCGGACCAGCTCTCCAGGTAATGTGCGGCATTCACGTGCCACTGCGACTTCTGAGCCGTTTCATCGTAATAAGGCCCAAAGTGCGCCGTAAAGGGGACGCGAGCAAGTGCCTCACCGAAGCGCGTGTCGCCGGGCGCACTGTATGCCGGATTCACGCCCAGCATCAGCAGAACCCTTACCTGGCCGGCGCGCATGGCGCCTACCAGGTTCTTGAAATCCTCGTTCTGGATGGTGGGAATGGCGGCAACGGTCTCGGTGTAAATCACGGTCGAGCCAACTGCGCCGAGTTGCGCATTCAGCGTGTGCGCTGCGGCCTGGATGGCTGGCGAACTCTGCTCGCCTGCGATCACGACGGCCCTGGCGCCGGACTTTTTCAAGTCAGCAAGAACAGCATTGAAGAACTTCTGTGCAGGCTCTGAACCGCTGAAACCGGAACCACCTGCTAAAGCGGCTGCAAACTTCTCGATGTCGCTCGGCTTCAGCCCAAGGCGGTGCTCAGCCTTTGCACCGGTCACCGTCGGCATGCTCTCAACGACATACAGCCGGTTCATGGGCTTGCCGGCTTCGTAGCGGTGACGTTCGGCGTAAGCGGCCGACAGCGGCAAGAAGCCTGGAAATGCGCTGGAAGATAAAAAGTCTGCATCCAGCGACAGGATTACATCGGCGTTCTCGAGCTTGTACTGCGTATCGTAGAAATCGCCGAAAGCTGCCTTGGAGGCGATGCGTGCAGAATCGCGGTTAACCGGCTCCCACTGCACCAATCTGGCTTGCGGGTACTTCACCTGTAACTGCTTCCACTGCGCCGCCAGTGATGGCGAGATGATCGTTTCCGACAGAACAACGACTCCCTGACCGCCTGCAGTGCTGTTGACTGCGGCACGAAACGCATCGCTAAAGGCACCAAAGTCGCTGTTGATAGCCTGTCCCGCGGCAATCTTGATGACGTGCGCAGAACGATCCGGGTCGTACAGGTCGAGCAAGGTGGCCTGAGTGAACAGGTCGGAACGACCCTTGGAGACCGGGTGTTCCGGGTTGCCGTCCACCTTAACCGGGCGAAAGGTGTCGCTCTTCACCAACACCGGCACGGCACCTGTCGGAAACGGGTAGGCGGTGGCGAAGTAGTTTGGCTTGCCAATGACGAGGTCTTCCGGCTGCTTGATGTACGGGTAGATCTGCTCATCCGGCTGCTTGGTGCAACCGGTCATACCGGCCAGGGCCAGTGAGGCACCCATCACCTTCATAAAGCCGCGACGGCTCACACCATCCGTCAGTTCCGAGGCTTGGCGGGGGAACTCCTCATGCAGCATTTCCTCAAATCCGGGAGCGTCTGCAAGGTCATCCAGGCTCTGCCAGAAACGCTTGCCACGCTTGCCGTCCAATCGGGCCCGAACCTCTTCCAGCGTCAGCTTTGCAGGCTTGATCGACGTAATGATCGTGGCACCAGTTGTGGTCGTTTCAGCCATGCGGTTTTCGTTCCTGCCGTTCTCTAGCTTGCTCATCGGTGGCATACCTCGCAGCTTTGCAGTTCATGCGGGGTGCGGATGCGGTACTTGTCTGCTAGGTATGTTCCTAATGCGTCCTGCGAGGTGAACTTGTGATAGCTGGCCGGCAAGAGGGGCATGACCGGAACATCGGATACTGTTTGACCGGCACCATGGAGCGCATTTGGCTCAAGCTGAACGCCACTACCACCAGGAGCTTGTCCGTTCGAGGCCCCGCGAACCGCATTGCCGACCGACTGAATGGGGCCAGTTGTGCCTGGTGCAAAAGATTCGCCTGGGGCCGCAGGCGATGTCGTCTGCAACATGGCAATCAGAGGATTTGCTGTACCTGGATCCTTTGTGGTGCAGCTGACTGACTGTGCAGTGGGAGCCGCTTTGCCGGTTTCTGCACACCAGACCGGCTTGCCAGGGGAGGGGCCTGCCCATGCCATGCTGTAAATCTCGGTCGTCGGGCGCAAATTCTTGACGGGGTTGCGATGGCAGTTAAGGCACCACTCCATCTGCAGGGAATTTTCCATGTACATGATGGGCATCTCGTCGA
>CAXTFT010000026.1:26763-30582 GCA_964243585.1 uncultured Terriglobus sp. | reverse complement strand
ACGGCGTCACCGTCAACGCGTTGGCACCTGGCTGGTTCCAGACCGAGCAGAACAGGGTCATGTACCAGGACAAGGAGTGGGTGGAGTACCTGAAAGAACGCATCCCGCTGAACCGGCCCGGCGCCCCGAACGACCTGGATGGTGCCGTGGTGTTCCTGGCCAGCGAAGCTTCGCGCTACGTCACAGGGCAAACGCTCCTGGTCGACGGCGGCATTACAGTTGGATCGACGCGCGCGATGCTGAAGCAATAGCTCGAAGAGGTACCGAAGCCGAAGTCCTGTACAGGCCTGCATAAAGCTCTGTGACAACGCGGTGGCACTCGCAGGCAACGGATTCCAGCCCGGCTGGGTCGCGAATCGCGATGTGGCCGTTGCGTGCTGAATCGACGAGGCCCTGTTCGCGAAACTCCAGCAGTAGCAGTGTGACTTTTGGGCGGCCGCAACCCAGCATTTCTGCCAAAAACTCATGGCTCAAATCAAACAGGTCGGAGTTCGACCGTTGCCGAATCGCCAGCAGCCAGCGTGCCAGCCTTTGCTCTGCGTGGTGTAACCGCTGGCATGCCACCAGTTGGCCCATGCTAAGCGACCATACCTGGACCAGTTCCATAACGCGGTCCCGCACAGCTTCAGACCCGCGGAACGCCGCATGAAGGTCCGCATAAGGGATACGAAGGCTGATGCCGGTAACCTGCTGCACATACTGTGACGGCACGTCGGCATGTCCCATCAGGTAGGTGGCGCCGGTGCAACTTTCATCGCCCAGCATGGCTGTCTCTACCGCGTGTCCACTTTTCGTCCTGGTTACGACAGAGCAGACACCGGTCAGCGGAAAATATGCGTATTGCGGCTGCTCATAGGGTTCATGCAGAACAGTCTTGCAGCTAAGCTCCAGCTTTACGGCGTGCCGCAACAAATTTGTCCTGACGCTGGCCGGGATTGATGCGAGAAAACCATTCATGGCATACCACGCAATGTAATTTTGCCATACCTGCTCCGGCTCCGCTGCCGGGTACCTGCCATATAGGTTTATGGCGCATGTCTGCAGCACCAGTAACTGATACATGGCCTAAAAAAAGGGGGACAGAGTGAGCGTCCCCGCACCTACTGTCCCCATATCTCCCAGATGTGTTACTTACTCAAACTATCCATGCAAGCCAGACAGTGTATGTTCCGCAGAGAACATATCGAGGCAGAAATTCATGATAGAAATTATGCGCATTTCAGGCTGTTCTGCGCGGCACTGGATGCTGTATCTGGATGTCACTGACCCATGGCCTGTCTACCGAGCTACGTCCTCGCGACCAGTCGTATCGCGTAGGTCCAGCGGCTCAATGCTTCCCAGCAGCAGCGCATACGCGAGGATACCGATCACGAGGTATGCGGCAGCGATGCCGAATGCCCATGTGTACCCGTGAGTGCGCTGCACGGTGATGCCGGTGAGGATTGGTGCGGCTATTGCTGAAATCTGGTTTGCAAAATTCATGATGCCGCCCACCTTGCCTGTGCTTGAGTTCGGTACCAGCAACGAAGGCATACTCCACAACACGGGCGATGCTGCGGAAAGGCCGCCAATGGCAAGCGAAATCGGCACCAATGCAGTTACCACATTGTGCGCGAAGATAGCACCCGCAATGCCCAGCCCACAAATGGTGCCTCCCACCAGCACGGCACGCCGAACCCGGGGCGCGCTGTAGCCGCGCTTGATCAGACCATCCACCAGAAAGCCGCCGATGAACAGGCCGCAGGCCGCTGCAAACAACCAAGGAGCCCCGGTAAACAAAAACGACTGCCGCAGAGAGATGTGCAAGGACTGTGCAAGATACGTGGGCAGCCACGTTAGTAGCAGGTAAAAGACATAGTTATAAGCTCCGGAACCAATGGCGAGCCCGATGATCTTTCGCTGACGCATCAGCCGGCCAAGCGGGACGGGCGGAGCCAGCGATGCCTGCGGATCACCGGGACTTTCGCTGGACAGAACCA
Source organism: uncultured Terriglobus sp. (assembly GCA_964243585.1). Taxonomy (GTDB): domain Bacteria; phylum Acidobacteriota; class Terriglobia; order Terriglobales; family Acidobacteriaceae; genus Terriglobus. The sequence goes on along the minus strand of CAXTFT010000026.1, from coordinate 28,603 downwards.
CATTCCGCATGGAAAAGCGGTGCGGTTCCCGGTACACCAGGGCAAACAGCAACAGGTACGAGAAGGAAAGCGCGGCGGTAAACCCGAAGGACATGCGCCAGCCCACGCGAAGCAGCAGCAATCCAAGCAGCGGCACGCCGACTGCATTGGCCAGCTTTGCCGCGCTGTCAAACAGGGCCGTGGCCAGCGACCGTTCCTCTGCCGGAAACCACGCGCCCACCGCCTTGGCGTTGGCGGGAAAGGTAGGCGCCTCACCGATGCCCAGCAGCAGACGCGCCGCGAAAAAGAACAGCACGCCCGGCGCAAACGCGGCAGCCACGGATGCCATGCCCCAGATCAGGATGGAAACCAGTGAGACCTTGCGGACGCCGAAGGCATCCAGCACCACGCCGGTGGGCAGCTGGCATGCCGCATAGGTCCAGGAATACGCCGCGGACAACTGACCAAAGACCGCTGGCGTGATGCCGAAGCTGGTCACCAGCGCGTCATGCGACACCGACAGGTTGACCCGGTCAAAGTAGTTGACCAGCACACCCACGCCAAGCAGCAAACCGATGGTCCACCGGTACCGCTCCGGCGCGTTGTAGTCTCTGAAAGCTCTGGGTGGCATGCCTCGCAAGTGTAGAGGACAGGCCGTCAGCAGCGGGCCCGGCTTGTCAACGGATGGACTTCTGCTTTATCCGCAGCAACAGCAACCATCCCAGGTAACCTGCCGCAAGCACCAGCATCAGCAAACCGAATGGCAGACCTACCCACTTATAGGCAATGGCGAAGTCGATCTTGCGGCTGGTTGCCTCCGTCAGCACCAGGATGGTCATGATGCCCAGGAAAGTCGCCGCGAAAAACGAGGCAAGACCCGTGGCAACCGTGATCAACAGTGTCTGCAACACGGAAAAATCGCCCACCGGCGCACCAAGCAGCCGGGGACCGTTATACTGCGGCGCGTACACAGGGGTTACAGACTTTCTGTCAGCCATGTTCTCTTCTCTCCCGCACCACGAACGCGGCCTCCCAGTAGAATACCTGTGAGAATGCCTGACACGCTCCAGACCGTGCTGCTGACACCCGCCGAAGCCGCACAGCAGGCCGATGCCATTACCGCACCCAACGGCGTGCGCTACGCAACGCTGGGCAATCTGGATGGCCCCAGTACATCGCCTGCCGAACTGGCGCGCCTGGTGGGTGCGGTGCCGGAGGCCATGGCGGCGGGTCTGGCGCAGCACGTCTACCTGTTTGTGCCGCTGGCGCTCTCCGGAGCACGCCTCGACGGCGACGAATCCGGCCCATTCGCCTCGGCCGACCGCACCCTGATTGCGCGGGAGTTTGACGCCGTACTGGCTGAAAAGGCGATCTGCCACCGGAATGCGCGGGTAGGCGACGCGGAGTACGTCTTCCTCTCCAGCCGTCTGCAAACCGACAGCTTTGCGCTGGCGTTTGAATTTTGCATCAACGTCGCCCATAATTTCGTGGACACCACTGGCACTCCACGCGACTTTGCCGATCTGGCCTGGAAACAGGTCACGGCCAACGTACGCGGGGAGACCTCCGTCGACGCCTGGGAGGAGCGCGCCACAGCCCTGCGGCTTTCGCTGCCCGAGGCTGGCAAGCCCTTACCCGTGGTGCCGGTCAACACGGTTCGTGTTGACGAAAAAGCTAGGTCGGCCTATGAGGCGTCTGCCTTTGCCGATGCCCTTGCCATCTACCTGCTGTCCCTGTCGGTCGACTTCGATTATGCCGATCTGCGCGAGCGCGACTACCCCCTGCTTTCCGCGCCGGCACTGGCGGAGCGGCTGCGTGCAGTGAACAAGCTGTTTCCCGCAAACAGCGGCTACCAGTTTCA
>CAXTFT010000026.1:18900-26753 GCA_964243585.1 uncultured Terriglobus sp. | reverse complement strand
CTAATCGCTTCGCCTCCAGCCGGGTCGCCAGGCTCTACAATCGCGACTGACATGATCGCTCATCTTCGTGGCCGCCTCCTGAGTAAGTCGCCGAGCCAGGCCGTCATCGATTGCGGTGGGGTGGGGTATGACGTAGCCATTTCTGTCCCCACCTACTCCGCTTTGCCGGCGGAAGGCGCGGAGGTAAGCCTCCACATCAACACGCAGGTACGCGAGGACGCCATTGCGCTGTTCGGCTTTCTCAACCGGGATGAGAAGCGGCTGTTCGAACGGTTGATTACCGTTTCCGGCATCGGCCCCAAGCTGGGCATCACCGTGCTGTCCGGCCTGCCCGCAGGTTCGCTGGTTGCAGCCATTCGAGGTGGCGATCATACGCAGTTGGTCCGCATCCCCGGTATTGGCAAAAAGACCGCCGAGCGAGTCGTGCTGGAGCTGAAGGACAAGCTGGACGACCTGGGCGGCACGGCACCCGCGGCGAGCGGCGGCTTTCACGCCGGTCCGGTTGCGGAGGACGTGCTTTCCGCGCTGGTCAACCTCGGCTACAAGCGTGAGTCGGCCCAGAAGGCCATCGAAGCGGCAATCACAAAGCACGAGTCCACTGACCTGACCGTCCGCACCGACTTTGATCAACTATTCCGCTACAGCGTTCAGGCGATTCGGTAAGGTTCGATGGCCTTCGGAAGGGAACAGCTCGAGCTTGTGCCATAAGACTTCTTTCCGTAGATCGACTTCAGCCGCTGAGGTTCAGCTTTTCCCGCGAGTTGGTGGCATGGCTGAAGCCATGCCCTTCCGAAAGCGGTTGCGTGCAAGGCCTCGCCGTCCGGACGGGTCTCTGCTGCTGACTGTCCTGCTATGACCTGACCAGCCCGACTGCCCGGTTCTTCGGCAGGTAAACCCTGCAGGAACCCTCCGCTTTGATCAGGATGACGGGCTTACCGCGATAACAGCGTGTGCGAATGACTTACCGATAGCCACGCAGAAAGCGAAGAAACCTGCCACGGACGCCACGAACTCCGGAAAAAGATGGAAGCCCTCGGGTCCATCTGGAAGCCAGGACCGTGCAGCCAGTACGGTCCGAAAGTAACGGGGTAGAACTCGTAGGAGTTCCCGCGGTTCCACCCGGCCAGCCCGATAAAAGGTTCAAAGGTGATCTCGCGCCAGAAGCTGTCTCTGCTGCCAGCCTTCCATGTGCCGTGGACCGTCTGCGTGTCTTCGTCTTTGCCAGTCGACTCGTTCCGGTGGTGCGCGACCATGGTAAAGACGCCGGTTTTCTCCACATCGAGCCTTGCCCTGCCCCACGGTCCAGACGCGACGTAAGTACCCGGGACGGCGGCGACACGGGTGCCCCACAGATTCCACGCAGACCAAAGAAAGCCAAGCAGGAAGAGGACCGTCAGGTAAGGCATCGCCCTGCCGAGGGCGCGCAGCAATTGGTACTCAAACTTGTGGATGGCGTAGTCCTGCACGGTCCGCGTGCTCAGTAATGGCGCGATTGATCTCCAGCGCCAGGGCCAGCGCGGCGCGGCCATCTTTGCCACTTACGGCTGGCGTGCCACCGGTGCGGACCACATTGAGGAAGCTTTCAATCTCCAGTCGCAGCGGTTCACCCGGCTCCGTGGGCACCTTGCGGAGCGAAAGTCCCTGCGAAGGATGCGCCAGTAGATCACCGGCGACCGGCAGCCCGCTGCGTACGCATGGCGCAACAGGATTTGCATGGACGGCGGTCGGTGCCGTCGCGCAGATTGGCGCGACGGCCTTGATGCCAGGTCGTCCGCGATCTGGCTGTTCTCGCCTCCCGTGCCCGGCCGGAGCGATTGCAGATGCGCCTCCACCTCTGCCGCGGTGTGTGACTCGGAGCCGGGCGAGCCCCCGGCTGAGGCAAACATCGCCCGCATCTGCGCGGATGTCAGCGAGGCAGCGGCGGTCACGTCAATCATCAGAACGTCCTGCCGCGCAAAGTCCAGCGAAAGGTACTGGTGCGGCTGAAAGAAACGCAGCTTGCGCACACGCTCCGTCGACACCCGCGACGCGGTAAAATTTGCCACCGCACCGCTCTCAAACTCGATGCGGACGTTGGCAATGTCGGTCTTTTGCGACAGCACCGGCAGCCCCACGGCGCGCACCTCGCGCACGGGCGACGCGGCAAACGTCAGCACCACATCCAGGTCGTGGATCATCAGGTCCAGCACCACGTCTACGTCGAGCGACCGCGGCGTAAAGACGCTTAACCGGTGCGACTCAAAGAACATGGGCCGGTTGCGCAGCGGCATGGCAGCGGTAACCGCAGGGTTGAAGCGCTCCAGGTGCCCCACCTGTACCATGCGGCCACTTTCAGCGGCCGCTGCCAGAATCGCGTCGGCTTCCTGCAAAGAGGAGGCAATGGGTTTCTCGATTAGCACATCCACGCCCGCGCGCAGCAGCGCGATGGCAGCGGCCGCATGGTGCACGGTAGGGGTGCAGACACTGGCCGCATGGACAGCAACGCCGCTGGCAAGCAGTGATTCCATCGAGTCGAAGACAGGGATACCGTACTCCGACGCAACTGCGTCGCGAGCGGCAGGGTCGGCATCGACGCAGGCCGCCAGTTGGGACTGGTCCTCCGCCAACGATCGGTAAATCCGAAGGTGGTTACGCCCAAACGCTCCCGCGCCGATTACCGCAATCTGCAAAGGCGCCCCGACAGGTGGGTTGGGCACCTACTTCGTTCCAGCCTCAACAGCCTCGCGGCAACGGCCGTACAGCTCAAGCAACTGTGTTACCTGGTCTTCGCCCTTTGCTACAGAGCCGCTGCCGAAACCGGGTGTGCCGCTGCCGCCGCTGCGCACGACGTTGGTGGTGGAAGCGATAAATTTTAGGAGGTCCAGAGCGATGTCTTCGGGGCGGCGTGCAGTAAACGATGTGTCCATGAAAGCCTCATAACCATCGTAACTGAGCAGTTTCCGGCTTTGCTTGGGGTGGCGTCTTCCGGTACAGACCACCCACTTTCAGACGTTTTTACCCTGCCCTGCCATTAGAAATGAGGTTAGAATCATCAGGTGGCCGGGCACAAGCCTCCGCCCTCCCCGATTGGGAGAGCATGAGACAGCGGACTGGACCACGCCGCGACCAAGCCTAAGGGATGGTATGCGGCAAGAATCGCCCGAGGCCCACGGCCCGGCAGTCTGGCAAGGCGCCGCCAAGAGCGCCAAATTCCTAGGAGAGAAGACGGAAGAAAAAGCGGAGTTCAGGATCATCGCGTTCGGTCTAACTTCTGTCTGCCAGCTTTGGCAGGCGATCCGTAAAACGGTATGCGACCGTCCTGTAACCGGCAGCGGCACTGCCACGCGCGAACTTGCGTGAATGCTGACACCCGCCAAGTACTTCCATCTTGCAGGTAACTGCTTGAACCGCAACAGCACCGAAAACAGTTCGGATCAGCTCTTATCCACCCCTTCACGGCAGCGCCGTGGCCGGGTCAACATCCACTCCCTGTCCAAAAACCTGCTACATGCCCGCGCCCTGCTGCGAATGGCACGTACCCGCCAGCCTCTGGCACTTGCCATTGCGATCACCACCGGCGCTGCCATCAGTACGGTAGCCGCGACCGGAGGCATGCTGGCCACCCAGGTGGCCTACCAGGTTGAGCTGCACGCCTCCGTGGCCCCTCTGGCGCCACCGCCCCATCCCACTCTGGCGGGGCTGTTTTCCAAGCCGGTTATGCCTGCAAAACATCGCCGGCTACTTCCAAGTTTCCACTTGAATCCGCTTGCGGGTTTCGCTTCCTGGTACGGCTCCATGTGGAACGGGCGCAAAACGGCGTCTGGGGAGACTTACGATGAATCGCTGCTGACCGCTGCCCACAAGTCTCTGCCGCTGGGTACGTTGGTGCGTGTCACCAATCTTCGTTCCATGCGCTCGGTTATCGTCCGCATCAACGACCGGGGGGCGCTCCCGCCCAATCGCGTCATCGATCTGTCCTCAGCCGCCGCGCGCGAGATCGGCATGCTGGAACAAGGGCTTGCCAGCGTAAAGCTCGAGATTCTGGGACACCACCGCAGTTGAACGAAGAGGTGATAAGTGTGATCGTCCTGAGGCCCTCGCCTATAGGTAAGGGATCTATACGTACCGCTTGCGAAGCAAAATACCTATGCCCAGCACGCCCGTGCCAAGCAGCAGCAACGCAGACGGCTCAGGCGTGACGGCAACCGTGGGCGATACCAACGTCAATGTGCCTGAAGTGACCTGGCTCAGGTCGAGTCCACTGCTGAGGAGCTCAATAGAGCTTACCTGGCCAGAGCAGGCCCTGGTTGTTGAACACAGCGCCCCGCCCGTGTAGCCCACCAGGGACGTCACAGGCAATCGAAGTCAAAGTAAAGAGCGTTTCCTGTGCCCGCAAAATCATTGCCGCTGTAGCCGGCTGCTGATGCAGTGTTTGTAGGTGCGCCAGAAAAACTGTAGGTCCCGTTACTCAGGCCTAGGATCGTCTGTCCGCTGTAGAGGAATTTGATCGCAGAGTCCGTGAACTTGCCTGTCGTGGCGTCTAGGGTGACCGTACCAGACAGTGTGCCGCTTGCTGTTGAGCCACTCAGATTAAATACGCTGATGGTGTTAGCGTGGGCAGAACTGAAGACGCTGAGTAAAGCGATGGATGCTAGAGCAAATCGTAAACGCATTGAAACACTCCTACCCACAGGACGAGATGCGCTTCCCCACTGGATTCCCATGCACAGGCGATGCTGATATCACTTGGGATAGGAAAATGCCGATCATCAACGCCGAGCCCGACAGCCAGGAGCCGATGTCGAACACCATGCTTCCTTGCATAGAGCCAAAGCCGCGCATACTGGGATTAGATATCGGCGACCGCCGCGTCGGCATTGCCATGACCGATGCCCTTGGCATGGCGCAGCCCCTGATCACCATGGGCCGGTCCAGCCGGAAGCAGGAGTTCAAGAACATTGCGCGCCTGCTTCGCAAGTACGGGGTAGCCGGGATCGTTGCCGGCAATCCGCTGCACATGTCAGGAGACCTGTCGCCCCAGGCAGAAAAAGCGCAGGCGTTTGCCGCCGCTCTGCACGATGAGTTCCAGTTGCCGGTACACCTGCAGGATGAACGCCTGTCCAGCACTGCGGCGCACGAATGGATGGACCGCCTGGGCCACCCGCACGGTCCCGGCCGTAAAGCGGTGCTGGACCAGTACGCCGCCGTCATCATCCTGCAGGACTGGCTGGACGCACAGGAACGGTTGGCGCGGGCGGGCGACAGGTAGCCTCGTCGTCGAGAAATGTGGGTGGTCGTTATAATCAGCACTTACACGGAGCCGCTAATCGCGCCTGGCGCTGCACGCCATCTCCACGGAATGGAACAACACCTATGCTGGACGTCACCAAGAAGCTCGAAGAACAAATACGGGCACTCGAATACGAATTGACCAACGAACTGCCCGCCGAAATCAAGCGCGCCGTTGCACTTGGCGATCTGAGCGAAAATGCGGAATACCATTCTGCCAAGCAGCGGCAGGAGTTTGTGAACGCGCACCTGGGTCAGCTGAAGAGGCGAATGGCCGAGTTTTCTTTGGTGAATCTGGCCAACATTCCGCACGACCGCGTCGGCTTCGGGTCGACCATCGTTGTCTTTGACCAAAGCAAGAACGAAGAATTGACTTACAAACTGGTCACCAGCGAGGAAAGCGACGTAACCAAGGGCCTGATCAGCACGACGTCACCCATTGGTCGCGCGCTTGTCGGCAAGCAAGTGGGCGATGAAACCACAGTGGTAACGCCGAACGGCAAACGAGAACTGGAGATTTTGAAGGTCAGCACCATCCACGACGCGGCATAATCGAAAGCTGCCTCTATAGCAAAGGGGTTCGCCAAGGCGAACCCCTTACTTGTCGTCCCGCTGTGCAGCGACAGATCAGCTCTGCCAGCTGCAACGGATGTTACTGAACGTCGCCGGCTTCCATGTGGCTCTCAAGGAAGTAAAGCTCCTCTTCCGCATCCACAATCAACTGGTTGAAGAAGTCAGCCGACGGCTTGTCGCCGATATCATCCACCTTTTCTGACACCTCACGCATCAGGCCGCAGTAACTGCCCAGTGAATCGGCAAGCGACTTCAGATGGTCCGGGCCGCTGACGGCCTCGACGTTGTAAGTAGGAATGGTGCTGGTAGCGGCAGACTGCCGAACCGTGCCATTCGCCATGCCCCCCAACTGCGTAATCCGCTCGGCAATCGGGTCAATCTGCTTGAAAATCGTCTTCGCCACAGCGTCGAAAACCAAGTGCAATTGATAAAAATTCATGCCCTTGACGTTCCAATGGGCGAACTTTGCCTGGGAGTACAAATCTAGCGACGCGGCCAGCGTCCTGTTCATCTCATCGACGACCTGCGTCTTTACATCGTCTGACAGTGCAACGCGGTTTTTATACATACGGTGGGGAGTTTTTGCCCCATTTGTGATCTCGGTCTTGGCCATGGTGTTGTTTACCTTCCATTTCCTAAGATGCACATTGGAAGCAAAGGATGATGCTTGATGGCTGTACACCGAGCGAATTGACGCGCAGCAGATGGGTGGCACGCTTTGCGGCAGGATGGATGCGTGGCGCTCTCAACTTTCAGTGGCAATACGGGACGTTGCCAAGTGAAAGCTCTTTCTTTTGAGGTGGCGTTCGGTCTAGTAACTGTTTACGCCCCCTGCTGAACAGCCTGTCTCCCCATGCTCCCTGTGTCGCTGGCTGCGGAGGTCCGCCTGCCCTGCGTACTTTCGACCATGCCGCTGGTAAAGACGCAGCCTGTTAGCGTTCACGCAAGAAAGCTTGAACGTACAGCGGTACAACCGTGCGACTATAGGGCTACTCAAGCGAGACATTGCCATGAATGCCATACCGCGCCGAAGGTTTGTAGTTTTGCTGCCCATGAGTTTCGCATCGCTTCCATCCGTGCTTTGCGGACGTACGTTCCTTCCTGCAAGCGGGAACCAGGAGATGGACCGCATTCGGGCAGCGATAAAGAAGAGCGCAGCCAAGGGATGGAGCTTCGTCGGTATGCAAAGAGTTGTAAGCGATCCATCCACGTTGCCACCCTGGTCCAGACAGATCAGGAGCCTTGCCAGTCGTAGTGGGTACGTGGTTCTGTTGCAGGGCAATGTCCTGGTACCGTCAGACAATTCACCCAGGTTGGCTGGGAAGGGCGGGCCTGCAAACAAGGCGGAAACCCCAGAGCGGCGGGTTCAAGTCTGGATCATCGAGTGGTCCGGCGTGACCGACCTGGCAAAAGCGCAGAACGATCTGCAGCAAGGCCAGATGCGCCAGGAATCTCATCCGGATCTAATTGGTTATGACAGCCGGTACCTCGTTGCCGCTGATGGCGATGTGAATGAAGGCAGTGAAACGCTGCTCAAGGCGAGGCACGAGTTGAAGCTGAAGGCAATTACCAGCGAGAATTAGCATGATCTATCTCCTTGCCTCGATCGGCGTTCTTGCGCTGCTTGCATTGTGGGTTGTTCCGAAGCTTCAGATCCGGTCCGCAAAGCGCTCACAAACTGACGGCGCGATCACCCTTGCAGACCTGCTTAAAGCTGAAAATGATCGGCGCGCCACGCTTGCCCAGATTCTGGGCGGTTTGGCCATCTTGGGCACGGTGTACTACAACAGCAAAACAGCAGACTACAACAGCAAAACAGTGCGCCTGCAGGAAAATGGTCAGCTAACCGATCGAATCAACAAAGCCGTCGAGCAACTCGGCAATGTGTCGCCTTCCGTTCAGCTGGGAGGTATCCACCAGCTGGGGCGAATCGCCACGGACTCTGATGAAGAGCGCCTGCCTATACTGCATATCCTCGCGAGTCACCTTGAGGAGAAAGAGAAGCTGGACCC
>CAXTFT010000026.1:0-18890 GCA_964243585.1 uncultured Terriglobus sp. | reverse complement strand
CCCCTACAGACCCGAGACTGTAATCCGTTCCGAACGGAGCCCATCAACGAAGCGTCCAGGCATGACAGCCAAGCTGTCATTGACGTGGTAAAAGAACAGGCTGGTAAGTTGTTGGGCGTCGACGACATCATCGAGATTGACCACACCAATCTCAGGATCGTCGACTTTTCACGGATGACGTTTGGAAAGATGGAGCTCGCGGGCAGCGATCTGACGGGTGCCTACTTTGAAGGCACGCGCTTTGCCAACGAGTCCCAATTCCAGTATTCCGATTTTTCATTTGCGCACCTTTCCAAGGCAAAGCTGCCTTACGCAAACCTGCAGCAGAGCTGCTTTGTAGGCGCAGACCTTAAGGATGCCGTCCTGTCGGGTGCCACGCTCGATTCAGCTGACTTCCGTGCCGTCGGCGATCTGACAGGCGCGACCTTTGACGGCGCGACGCTCCGTGGAACCAACTTTCGCGGCGTCGATCTTCGAAAAGCTAAGGGATTCACAGCAAGGCAGATGCGACACGTAATGTGCAACGCCGACACCATCTTTCCTGATGACACCGGTACTGCGGAGGAGTTTACGTCTCTCGCAAAAGACCTGAAATGCGGCCAGATCCAGGCGTTTTGATCGCTTGAAGCATTGCAAAAATATTACCTGCATGCCGAACTGAGGATCCCACCCAGGTTCTCGATTACGGCTGCCGGTCACAACGGTACACTGGATCGATCCCGCGCACGCCCGGCGGAATGTAGGCAATACGATCATGAGTTCGCGTTTTACCTGGACAAGCGCCTTTGGCAAGGGCAGCGGATGGCTGCTGCAAAAGATCGTCAACGGTCTGGCCCTGTCGCAGATTTCCCCCAACACCCTGACCTTTGTCGGCCTGATCATTAACGTCGCAGCGGCACTGTTTTTTGGCTATGCACGCGGCAGCAATGCGCACCGCATGTTCCTGTACGCGGGCCTGATCCTGATCGGCGCGGGTCTGTTCGACATGGTGGACGGCCGCGTGGCGAGGGCGACCAACCAGGTTTCAGTCTTTGGTGCGTTTTTTGATTCGGTGATCGACCGCTATTCTGATGTGGCCATCTTCTTCGGTCTGCTGGTCTACTACGCGCGCGGCAACCGCTTCGTGTATGTAGTGCTGGTGGCCTTTGCCATGACGGCGTCGCTCATGGTCAGCTACACGCGGGCCAGGGCTGAGGCGCTGATCGGCTCCTGCAAGGTGGGCTTCATGGAGCGCCCTGAGCGCATTGTGCTGGTCATTTTGGGGGCGCTGTGCGACACCTGGGGCGTCATGGCTCCAGCGCTATGGGTGCTTGCTTTTCTCAGCACGGTAACTGTTATCCACCGCATCCGATACACCTATGTGCAGACGGAGCGCCGGAAAACTGTCGTTTCTGCACGGTAAAGTACAGCTTGAATCCCGCAAAATAGCCTGCGGACAGCCCGAAGGTGTGTGCCGAAAGTGCCTTTTCGATCGCGGATCGGCTCAAAAAGTGCTTCGTAAAGCTGTTATTCATGCTCTTCGCGGGACAACTTCACCGGCAGGTCCAGTTCGCCACGATCCAGCGTGCCTTCCAGCATGGCAGCTGTGTTCAAGCTGCCCGTTTTCTCACCGGCTGCGTCTTCAAAGTGCAGGTGCAGGATGTTGCCGTCCTCATCCTGCAAGACAAGTGTGGTGCCGAACTGCCGGCTGTCCACAATCCGGATTGCGCTCTTCAGATTGCCGTAGGCGTAGTGGCCACCGCCGACTGCTTCGCCTGAAAGCTCCAGAACCATGATGACGTGCTGCTGGCCCACCGTCCCCGCATAGCGCAACGCGGATTGCTGCGCAGGGGTCCGCATTATGAAAGACAGTGCCAAGGCAATGGAGGCAAGCGGGCGGACACGCAGGAACGTCACGCGGCCAAGGCTACCAGAGTGCGAACGCATCACGCCCGTCTGCGCTGCGAGCGCAGGCATTTTGAGCTCTAAGGTGCACAGCGATTTTGCCGGATCGTACGATCCAGCGCTGTCAGGCAAACTTTTTATACCTGTACTTGCGAGCCTTAAAAACATGGTTCAGGTACGTGCCTTTCGACTCTGCGGACTGGAAGGCAGACCACTCTTCCGGCGGAACGTCGAAGTAGCGGTAGGTGCCACGCTGGTGCCGATAGACGATGGTCAGGGTCCGTTCCGCCGGGTTGTAGTGCATGGTTGAAACAACCGAGGACGGCATGGACATACCCTTTTAAGGAACCTTGATCGAATGCTCCTTCAGAGCCCGCACCGGCATTGGACGCCGTGGGAAGCCGGCAACGTGCCGTCCATGGCCGGGATGCAATGGCCGTGTGGATCAGTAGTTGGATTGCCCATTTTTGCCGCGATCCGCTCCTCGAAAGACTCGGAGATAAAGTGCTCCAGACGTTCTGCCTCGTCGTGGAGCTCTTCCACCGGGTAGCCTAGTACCTGGAACAGGAAGGTTTCAATCAGGCGGTGGTGGCGCACAATTTCGAGCGCGCGCCGCTGGCCCGCTTTTGACAGCCGCACGCCGGTCCCACGCTTGTAGTCCACCAGCGATTTCGGTTCACCGGCAAGTTTCTGCAGCATGTTCGTCACAGAGGCTGGCGCGACCTGCAATCTACCGGCAAGTTCCGACCCGCCAACCCACCGCCGCTCGTCACCACCGAGGGAGTGGATCGATTTTAGGTAGTCATCGACCGATTCGCTGTTCCTGTCCCGATGGCCGGATTTCCTGGCTTTCAAGGTGTCTCGCCCTCCGTTACTTCATTTAGTCTAGCCTAAAGTTTAATTAGGTAGACCTAAATGAAAGTTTTATGCACGCCTTCTATTGTCCTGATGCTTCCTGCTTTGCTCTGTGGGTCTATCCCTGCCCAGCATGTCACTGAGCCCGCGCTCTCCGTCGTTGTTAGGGATTCCAGCGGCTCGCTTCTGCCGGGTGCGGCAGTCGTGCTGAGATTTCTTCCGAGCGGTGATGAAAAGCGACAGGTGACGGGAGAGGACGGTATCACCGTGGTTACGGCACTGCTGAATGGGGCGTACCGGTTGCGGGTGGCGGCCCCGGGGTTCGTTCCCCTGGAACAGGTATTCAACTGGGACGGCACCGCACTTCAACTGAACCTTGCACTTGTACCCGCGGCGAGTTCCGAGGTCACAGTCTCCGCTACAGAAATTGTGGAAGAGCCGACTGCACCGGCGCACGTTCTGATCACACCGGACGAGATGGAGCGCATGCCAAGCCAGAGCGTTGCCGCGCCTTTCAGTTCGCTGATTACGATGACATCGCCCGGTGTTTCCGCGGATTCGAACGGCTCGTTTCACCCGCTTGGCGATCACGCGGAAGCCTCGTTCTTTGTGGACGGCCAGCCGATCACAGATCAGCAGAGCCGGACTTTCTCTTCACAGGTTGCCCTGAACACGCTGCAGTCGGTTGATGTTCGCCAGGGTGCGCCCCCTGCTGACACCGGCGACAAGACGAGCATGGCCATTGTGGCGCAAACAAAATCCGGATTGGATCAAAGCCGGCCACATGGAAGCTTCGAGGTAGGACGTGGCAGCTTTGGAACATCAAACAGCAGTGCCAGTGTGGCCACGGGTACCAAGCGCTTCGGTTCGTTCACGGCTGCCGACGCGGTCAACAGCGCGCGCTTTCTGGATACGCCGGAAGCTGCAAATCTACACAGCAACGGCAATGCAGAGAACATATTTCAGCGGCTGGATTACCGTCTGACAGATAAGACGACCACGCAGCTCAATGCCAGCCTGAGCCGTTCCTGGTTTCAGACGCCCAACACCTACGATCAGCAATCACTCGGTCAGAACCAGCGACAGACGATTGCCAGCTTCAACGTTGCGCCACAGGTGCTGCACACCTTCAGCGAGCGCGCCTTCAGCCAGACCAACGCCTGGCTGCGGCAGGACAAGATTCGCTACCGCCCCTCCGGCAACGTCTACGCAGACTCTCCGGCATACCTTGAGCAGGCGCGCCGCCTGACCAACACAGGTCTGCGGACACAATTCACGCTTAGCCGTGGCCGTCACAATATAGCCGCCGGTGGTGAGTTGAAACACACGTTCCTGGCCGAACAGTTTGCCACGGCGTTGACGACTTCGACCTACAACAGCCCGTGTGTCAATGAGGATGGTGCGCCTTCTTCCAACACCACGCTTCGGGACCCCGCGCAGTGCGTGGCAGATGGACTTGTCGCAAATGCGGACTTCCTTTCCGCGCTCCTGCCGCTCGACCTGACCCGTGGCGGCGCAATCTACTCATACAGGGGCAGGACCGACGTTAAGCAGTTGGCGTTCTTTGCTCAGGATTTTGTGCGGTTCGGTGATCTTCAGCTGAAGCTGGGCCTGCGCTACGACAAATACAACGGCCTGGTGGGCACGGACGGCCTGCAGCCCCGCGTGGGCCTGACGTATAGTCCCGTTCGCCTGCGCACCACCTTTCGAGGGGACTACTCCCGCGTGTTTCTTACGCCGTACAACGAGAACCTGATTGTTGCAAGCTCCGACGGGCCTGGATCGCCTTCGGCAGCGCTGGGCGCCGCTGCCTCAAATGTGCTGACAACCGCAACGCGGAACCAGTTCAACGTGGGCTTCACCACCGTGATGAAGCGGCTCTCTATAAGCAGCGAGTACCTTTGGAAGTTCACCTACGGTGCGTACGACTTCGATGTGCTGCTCAACAGCCCGCTTACCTTTCCGACACAATTTCGCAAATCAAAGATTGATGGCGGCCTGGTGCGCGTGACGCTTCTTCCGTTGCATGGTGTCGCTGGTTTTATGACGGTAAGCCACACCCGCTCGCGTCTGTTCGGCCCGCAGACTGGTGGTGTCAGCTTCAGTGCGCCCTACAGTGACGTGGTGCGGCCCGACCACGATGAGGGCCTGGCGATGAATGTCAATTTGCGTTACCAGTGGGGAAAGCGCGGCCCGTGGATCAACACCTCGTACCGGTATGATGGCGGCCTGGTGTCTGTCGCCACGCCCGATACTGCGACGGCGCTGCAGCTTACCGGGGATGAACAGCAGCAGATGGGACTGCATTGCGGCGGCCTGTTTGCAACCGTATCCACGCCGCTCCGCGCCTGCACGGGGCAGGTCGGTGCAACACGCATCCGCATACCGTCGCAAGGCACTTACGACGCGGACAAAAATCCTGCGCGCATCGCGGTTCGTAATACGGTGGATTTTGCGCTGGGCGAGGATAGTCTTATCTCGCACGAGCATCAGAGTCTTGGATTCCGGGTCGAGGTGGTCAACCTGAACAACACCACCGCGCTCTACAACTATCTTTCAACCTTTTCAGGAACCCACTTTCTTACACCGCGAAGCGTGACCGTGCAGTTGCGATACCTGTTTTAAGCCTTTCCGTTTGGGTGTCGTCTTCCTATTCGAAACGCTGGTCGCACGCAGCAGCAACGTACCTGACAGCAGCTCACAATCGTGCAACGCCAGTAAGTTTCTGCTGGCGACCTTGCTTACTTTCCGCTGGACTTTCGGCGATTCTTTTCTCATGCGCTGACGTGCATCCGACGTGCGCGAAAGGACGCTCGATGAGCCTGTCTCTTCTCCCAGCTGATGTCTTGTTTCTGCAGCGAACCTGCGCGGTTTGCGGGAGGTTACTCCGGTCCGCTGGACGGCAAGTGGTCCTTCGACGTACAAACGGCCAAGACAAGCTGGCCGAGCAGGCAGCCGAACTGCGCAGTACACTCGGCACCTTTGATAGGAGAACGGAAAAGAACATCTCGCCCCTGATGCCGCCGGCGCAGCAGATTGCGCGGCGGTTCATGAAGGCAGCCACGGCCTTTAGACTGCGCGTCAGCATTCTTTCCGGCACTCGGACCTACGCTGAACAGGATGCGCTCTACGCCATTGGCCGCACCGCCCAGGTGAATCGCAAGCCCGTTACCAACGCCAAGGGCGGCCGAAGCAACCATGACTTCGGCATTGCCTGGGACGTGGGGTTGTTTGACGGTAATGGCCGGTACCTGGACGGCAAGACCAAGGGCGATGATGCCGCATACAAAGACCTTGCCGCGCTCGTCAAGGAGAAGAGGACAGGCATCGAGTGGGGCGGTGATTGGAAAAGCTTCATCGATCTGCCGCACTACCAGATGGCCACGGGCAAGTCTGCGGATGCGGTGCGCACAACCTTTGAAGCGGGCAAGCCGCTCGCTTAGTGGCAGCGCTGCTTCACCAGCATAGCCATCGGTCAGCGCCTGATCGCAGAGTCCGGACCAGACGCACTTACGAGCGATACTGTGCTACGAACAGTGACTCGCCCGAATGGCTAAGTTTTTATGACTCTTTTTGGCGGAACGCAACATGCGCCACTGGCGACCGAGGTACATCTTTTCAGCGTCACATGATCTGGTTGAAAAGACTTCAGATGGCATAAACGCTGCTTCCAAAAGAGAACTTGTCAGAAATTTAGTTTCAGAGGCGAAGGAATTTCAGCGCTGCCCCTGCCATCATAGCTTTCAGGACCTACCAAAATAGAGGATTCGTCTACTACATGGAAAACCTGGAATACCTTTCTTCTTCCCTATCTGTACAGCACACCTATGAAGATGAGGTTCGCGAAGAACTTTGTCTTCAGCTGGCGGAAAGCGTCAGCGATCTTGGTGCCTGCGACTTCTCTCGCGAGATCGTCGCGGATGGCACCAAGTGGCTGGTGACTGTCACACGCCGCTAACCCGCAGCGCATGGGACGATACACTCCCCCCATGCGCCAATTCCCCTTGTTGATACTGTTTTTGATTGCGCCGGTGCTCCCGGCGCAATTTACTTTGCAGACCAGCGGCTCCACTGCCAGCCTGCGGGGTGTAGCCGTTGGCGATACGCGCGGACAAATTGCCTGGGCCAGCGGCACCGCGGGCACAGTTCTGCGCACGCTGGATGGCGGTGCACACTGGACGATGTGTGCCACGCCGCCGGACGCGGGCAAGTTGGATTTTCGTGGCATTCAGGCCTTTGACGCAAAGACGGCCATCGTGATGTCAAGCGGCAAGGGTGATGCTTCACGTGTCTACAAAACGACCGATGGCTGCGCCACGTGGAAGCTCATTCTCGCAAACCCGGACACGCCGGACGGCTTCTTTGACGCCATTGTCTTCCGCAGCCGTGACGAAGGCTGGGTGCTGGGCGACCCCGTCAAGGGCCACTTCTACCTGGCTAACACGCAGGATGGCGGACAAACCTGGCTGCAGAGCAAGGCAGACGGCCTGCGTGCGACTTCTGCAGGCGGTGCATTCGCGGCCAGCAATCAGTCGCTGTTCCTGTTGTTGTCCGGACCAGTATTTGGTGGTGGCGGCGGACGACTGAATCGCGGCGTGTGGCCGCAGTGTTCCCAAAGCACCAGCTACAACGACCCCGGACAGTGCCTGGATCGTATCTGGTTCTATCCGTCGCAACTGCCGCTTGGAGGAGACAATGCCGCGTCGGGCATCTTTGCCCTGTCTTCGAACCTTGACACAGTGGTTGCTGTCGGTGGCGATTACACGGCACCCACGGTCGGCAGCCAAACTGCTGCGTACAGCACGGACGAGGGTGTGACGTGGCTGCCGAGCAAGACGGAGCCGCACGGCTATCGCTCTTCGGTCGCGTATGACGTGAACACCCGCACTTGGATCGCGGTGGGGCCGAACGGCACCGACATCTCCCGCGATGACGGTCGCAACTGGCAGCCGACACTGCCTGACGCCGCAAAGGGCGACACGCCGGACGCAGACAGACAGTGGAATGCGTTGGCGCTGCCGTTCGTGGTGGGGCCGAAAGGCCGCATCGGCAAGCTGCGCGCAGATGCTTTGTCGCAGGTATCCGCAGCGCCTCAGGCAAGTGCACAGCGGTAGACTGTTGGCCGGGAGCCTTCTCGCACACATGCCGCAATCGATTACTGAACTCCAGCAAAAATTCGCCATCCTCGACCACGTCTCGTTCCACGAAGACGAGCCGGGCATGGTGCAGATGCGCATCGTCGCGCACGCGTCCGAGGCCACGGTTTACCTGCAGGGCGCGCACCTGACGCGGTGGACGCCGCACGGCGGCAACCCGGTAATCTACCTGTCGCCCAAATCGGCGCTGGCGCCCGGCAAGCCCATTCGCGGCGGCGTGCCGGTGCTGTTTCCATGGTTTGGACCACGCTGGAATGCCGAAGCATTCGACGCGGCACACGGCACGACGAGCCCGATGCATGGCTTTGCACGCGTCACGGTGTGGACGCTGGATCGCGTGCACCTGTCGCCAGAGGGTGACGTGCATGTAAGCCTGTCGCTGCACCCCGATGAGCTGTCGCGCAGCCTGGGTTACGACCACTTCTCCGCAACCATGGGCTTCAGCATCGGCAAAGAGCTGCAGCAGACGCTGACCGTGACCAACCACGGCACTGCGCCCATGCAGTTTGAAGAGGGCCTGCACACCTACTACGCCGTAAGTGACGTGCCTGCGGCCCGGTTGGACGGCCTGCGCGGCAGCACCTACCTGGACAAGCGTGACAACATGGTGCGCAAGGTGCAGCGCGAAACGCAGTTCGCCTGGACCCGCGACGTGGACCAGGTACACGTGCACACTGCCGAGCCGCTCACTCTGCACGACCCCGCGGGCAAGCGCTCGATCCACATCGAGAAAGAAGGTTCGCAGACAACCGTGATCTGGAATCCGTGGAGCGTGCTAACCCCGGGCATGCCTGATTTAGCCGAAGACAGCTGGCACCATTTCGTGTGCGTGGAGACTGTGAACGCCGCGGATGACCGCATTACGCTGGCACCCGGCGCGACGCATGGCATGGCGGTAACGATCCGCGTGGAGGCCGACCATGCCTGACACGTCCGCACAGCAGGCCGCAAAACTGGCGGCGGCAAAGGCTGCGCTGCGCTTTGTCCAGCCCGGTATGACGGTCGGGCTGGGCTCCGGCTCCACGGCTACGCTGTTCATTCAACTGCTTGGCGAGCAGGTAAAGCAGGGCTTGAGAATCCGCGGCATCGCCTCGTCTGACGACAGCGAAAAACTGGCGCTTTCGCTCGGCATTCCCATCACGGATTTCAGCCAGCACCGGACCATTGACGTCGCCATCGACGGAGCGGATGAAGTGGGTCCGCGCATGGCGCTGATCAAGGGTGGCGGCGGCAAGCTGCTGCGCGAAAAGATCGTCGCAAGTGCGTGCAAGCGGTTCATTATTGTGGCCGACGAAAGCAAGCTGGTGGATGAGCTTGGGGTATTTCCGCTGCCGGTCGAGGTCATTACCATGGCCGTGCCGCTGGTCACTGCGCAACTGGAAGACCTGGGCTTCAAGACTAAAATCCGGCAGAGCAAAACCGGCAGCGGCCCCTACATCACGGATGAGGGCAATATCCTGCTGGACTGCTCGTCCGCCGGCATCGTCGACCCGGAGGAAACTGCCGCCGAGATCCGCGCGATGGTCGGCGTGGTGGAGCACGGCCTGTTCCTGGGGATGGCCGAACGCGCGCTGATTGCAGGCGTGGACGGTGTGCGCGAACTGACCGTCAAAGACCTGTCGTGACCGCCTCTCCACTGCAGCCAGAGCAGCCGCTGATCCTCGCCTCGGCGTCACCACGGCGGCGAGAGCTGCTGGCGCAGATTGGTCTTGAGTTCACGGTGGTCATCGCTGACATCGATGAGACGCCGCTGCCCGGCGAGGTCCACACGGACTACACGCTGCGGCTGGCCGAGGCGAAGGCACGTGCCGTGCTGTTTCTGCATCCCGATTCTGTCGTGATCGGTGCAGACACCACCGTGGCCATCCATGGTGAACTGCTGGGCAAGCCGCGAGGTGCGGAAGACGCCGCACGGATGCTCCGGCTTCTAAGTGGTCGCGGGCACCAGGTGACCACCGCCGTCGCAGTGCTGACAAGCGACCGGACGCTGACTGCCGTAGAGACCACTGCCGTCTTTTTCAGCGACATGACCGACGATGACATCGCCGCATACGTCGCAATCGGCGAGCCCATGGACAAAGCCGGGGCTTACGCCATCCAGGGCCGCGCGGCGCAGTGGATTCCACGCATCGAAGGCGACTACAGCAACGTGGTCGGCCTGCCGCTGGCCCGACTTAGGGGTTTGCTCCAGCAGATGAAGGAGCCACTGGCGGTCTGAAGTAGCGACTGGCGGTCGTCCCGCACACCCGCTTTGCGCGTGTACGGGGCACCCCTTGCCGTTGACCTTTCGCACCGAGAGGGTGCGGGTTATACAGCCGCAATCATGGCAGCCAGCAACACCGTTCGCGTCAACAAATGATCCAGCAGGATCGACTCATGCGCGGCATGCGCGCCTTCGCCTACGGCGCCCATGCCATCCAGCGTGGGAATGCCCAGACCGGCGGTAAAGTTCCCGTCTGACCCGCCGCCAGTCGCCGCTTCGTTCAATTCAAAACCAAGTCCCATTGCCAGCGCGCGAGCCTGCTCAAACAGTTGCACGGTTCCCGCGCCACGCTCCATGGGTGGCCGGTTGATGCCCCCCGCGACACGTAGGGAACAGGCTGGATCAGCCACCCGCAGGCCATGGAACAGTGCGTCCACCCGTTCGGCGTCGGTAGTGCGTGCGATGCGGACATCCACCTCAGCCCAGGCCTCTGCTGGCACCACGTTGGAACGGGTGCCGCCGCCGATGACGCCGGGGTTGACGGTCAGGCCAGATGTCGGGTCGGTAAATGCCGCCACCTGCTGCAGCAGCCCTGCAAGCTCCAGCACGGCAGAGTGGCCGCTGCCGAAATCGACACCCGCATGCGACGCCACGCCGGTCACATCCAGCCTGTACTGGCCTACGCCCTTGCGCGCTGTCTTGTAGGCTGCATTGTCGGGCGAACCCGGCAAACCCTGCGCCGGTTCCAGTACAAAGACGGCCTCGCACCTGCGGGCAATGCGCTCGGTGTGCGGACGGGAAAGCTCGCTGCCGGTCTCCTCATCCGGGTTCAGCAGCAGCACCACAGGTCGCGGCAGACTACCGCAGCGTTGCACCGCCTGTAGCGCTGCCAACGCCATAGTGACACCGGCCTTCATGTCCAGCACGCCCGGCCCCCACAGCCGGTTGCGGCCCGCACTGTCCGGCTGCTGACGCCACGGCATGGCGGCAAGCGTTCCCAGCGGCCATACGGTGTCCAGATGGCCCAGCAGCAGCAGCGGCCTGTTCGCAATGCCGGGTGTATCGAACCAAAGTTCTAGCACGTCACCGTGGCCGTCACGCGTATGTCGCACGGCACGCGCACCCAGCTCAAGCGCCCAGCCCTGCACCAGGTCCATGGCCCGGTTTACCGCGGCGGCATCTTCCGTGGGTGATTCACACAACACCAGTTCCTGCAGGTGCGCCAGCCATAGCCCTGCGTTCTGCTGAACTGTTGCGTGCAGGCTGGCTACTTCCTTTGACATCCGTTGATCTTACCGTCGGCAACACCTGTTCTCCCGACTTTGCAGGGCGTAACGGCCCACGCTTCGACACGTGCCGAATGCGTCAACTGTGGCGTATTTACCACACACAGGGTGACGGTCGGGTGGGATAGTCTGCACGGTGTCGAACAATCCGCACCCCACGCGGAGGTACGGCAGGGAGCTGTAGTTGCCGCTGAGTGGACAGGCACACACCGAATGCACGCTGGCTGAGCCAATCAGCTTTGCCGGGGTAGGGCTCCATTCCGGCGCGCCGGTCAGCATGCGGTTGATCCCAGCGCCCGCTGGTTCCGGCATTGTGTTTCGGCGCACTGACCTGGATAACTTTGAGATTCCAGCCAACGGCCGCAATGTTGCGCGTGTGTCGTACGCCACATCGCTGATGCGGCAAAGCGTGCTGATCTCCACCACGGAACACCTGCTCAGCGCGCTAATCGGATATGGCGTGGACAACGTCATTGTCGAAATTGATAACCTTGAAGTGCCAATTCTGGATGGATCGGCGCTGCCGTATGTCGAGGCATTCCAGCAGGCAGGCATCCGGCGCCAGCGCCGCCGCCGCGAATACCTGCGCATCATGAAGGCGGTCGAGGTAACCGAAACTTCGCAGGATGGGCCGAAGTTCATCGGCATCTACCCGGGCAAGGGTTATGGTATCGATTACAGTATCGATTTTCCCTCGCCTATCGGATCGTCGCGCTTTCTGGGCGACCTGCAGACCGGCGTATACGCCGACTTGATTGCGCCGGCGCGCACCTTTGGCTTTCGCGAGGACGAACCCATGCTGCGCAACATGGGCCTGATCCGCGGCGCCAGCGATGGCTGCGCCATCATTATCGGGAACCAGACCGTGCAGAACGGCCCGCTGCGCTTTCCAGACGAGTTTGTGCGGCACAAGGTATTGGACCTGATCGGCGACCTGGCGCTGGCTGGCCGCCGCATCCAGGGCCGCGTCGTGGCAGAACGCGCGGGCCACGCCATGCACACGGCGTTGGTCAGCAAGCTGCTGAAAGACCGCTCCGCATGGGAACTTGCACCCGAGTTTGACGACGAACCTGTTCCTGTACGCGTCCCCGGCAACATGGGCATGGCAGCCCCGGTGCACGCGTAGCCCGTGCCGCTTGCCGCCTTGGCGCTGGGTTCCAACCTTGGTGACCGTGAACATACCCTGATCGCTGCACTTCGCGATCTGCGCGCTCTGGGCAATGTCACTTCCGTGTCGTCCTTTGTGGATACAAAGCCTGTCGGCTACACCGACCAGCCTCGCTTCCTGAACGCTGCCGCGGTGCTCAAGACTGACCTTTCTCCCGTTGACCTGCTGCATGCCTTGCTCGCCATTGAACATGAGCATGGCCGCGATCGAAGCCTCGGCATCGCCAAAGGCCCACGCACGCTGGACCTGGACCTGCTGCTGTATGAAGACGCCATGCTGACAACGAACGAGCTGGTGCTGCCACACCCGGAGATGCACCGGCGCGCTTTTGTGCTGCAACCGCTTGCGGAGATTGCACCGGACTGGATGCACCCCGTTCTGCAGCTTTCCGTGGCGCAGTTGCTGCAGGGGTTGATCGCGGGTTGATGCCGGGTACCAATCGTTCGGAAGGGCATGGCTTTAGCCTCCGAGGCCAGCTTTCACGAAGAAGGCAATCGAGTTTTAGAAGACGGCGGGCTCAGGGGCTGAAGCCTTTGCTTTGTACTGTCGCGCGCGGCAGGGCTGAAGCCATGCCCTTCCGAGATCAAGTTGTCGGATTGGAACAGTGCCTGCCCGTTATACTTACGCGTAGGCACTACCGCTGCCCTGGGTGACCTGTGTCGAAGAAGAAAGACAAAGCGGAAGACCCCGCAGAAACGGCTGCGGACACGCGCGCCATGCTGCGGATCAGCCGGGCCCTGGCCGATCCCAGTCGCGTGGAGGTGTTTCGCCGGATTGCCAAGGCCGATGCCACTGCCTGCATGCAACTGCGCGAATGCCTTGCCATCAACCCCGCCACGCTCTCCCATCACATGAAGCAGCTGGAGGCATGCGGCCTGATCGAAACGGTGCGCGACGGCAAATTTGTCAGCGCAAACGTACGGCGGAAAGTGTGGAAAGGCTACCTGGGGTACCTTAAGGGACTCGCCGGCTAGTCACAGTTTGATAAAGATCGATCTGTTCTTGAATCTTTGCCTTTTCATGGCTCATCACTTCGATGGTTGTCAAAGTATCGAAAGGCAGGATGAATTATGGGCAAGCTGGATGGCAAAGTAGCAGTCGTTACAGGCGCTTCCAAAGGCATTGGTGCATCTATTGCGGAGCACCTGGCAAAAGACGGCGCTTCCGTTGTCGTGAATTTTGCGTCCTCAAAGTCGGGCGGTGAGGCTGTCGTCAAGCGCATTACCGACGCGGGTGGGAAAGCGATTGCGGTAGGCGCAGACGTGTCCAAACCGGAGGACATCGCGACTCTGATC
Organism: uncultured Terriglobus sp.; assembly: GCA_964243585.1. Classification (GTDB taxonomy): domain Bacteria; phylum Acidobacteriota; class Terriglobia; order Terriglobales; family Acidobacteriaceae; genus Terriglobus. Next base: position 5,043 of record CAXTFT010000026.1, on the reverse strand, counting down.
GCGGAGACCACAAAGGCCTTTGGCAAAATCGACATTCTGGTCAACAATGCGGGAATCTACGACATGCAACCGCTTGACGCGATTACCCCCGAACATTTCCACCGGATTTTCGACTTGAACGTGCTTGGCCTGCTGCTGACCACGCAGGCTGCCGTAAAGGAGTTCAATCCCGCAGGCGGGTCCATCATCAACATCAGTTCTGTGGTCGGCAAGGCTCCCATGGCGAACGGTACTGTGTACGGTGCCACGAAGAGTGCGGTTGACGGCATTACGATTGGGCTTGCGCGTGAACTTGGACCCCGCAAGATTCGTGTCAACAGCGTCAGCCCCGGGCTGGTCGAGACAGAGGGTACGGCAGGCTTCATTGAAGACTTTCGGAAGATGGTGGAACCGATGACACCGCTGGGGCGCGTCGGCCAGCCAAACGACATCGGCACAGTGGCTTCCTTCTTTGCCTCTGACGATTCCGCGTGGATCACCGGTGAGGTCGTCGCGGTGAGCGGCGGAGCGCGCAGCTAAGCCGCTTGACGCAGAGCAAAAGGAGGAAGTTTTTCAAGCTTCCTCCTTTTTCATTACGCATGCATTTGGTACTGCTTACGCCGCTGCCAAGGCTTGAGCTTTTTCCTCAAGCGGCTTTTTCCAGTCCTCGGCAGACACCTTGCCGTACTGGATGCCAGCGGTTCCACCGGCCTTCAGCACCTTGAGCTCTGTAATACCGATAAAACCGAGAATCTGCTTCAGGTAGGGCGTCAGCAGATCGTAACTCTCAAGGGGTGAACCCTCGTCATATGCGCCGGCAGCCGTCACAATGAGCACAGCCTTTGTGCCGGTGATCAGACCGTTATAGCCCTGATCGCTTGCGCTGAATGTCACGCCTGCACGCACCAGGTGGTCGATCCAGGCCTTTAGGACGGCGGGCACCTGGAAGTTGTACAGCGGCGTGGTGATCAGGAGTGTGTCCGCCGCTTTGACTTCCGCAATGATCTCATCAGACAGTTTCAGTGCGGCTTTGTGCTCGTCCGTCAGATCCTCGGGCTTTGAGTACGCGCCGGCAATCCATTGGAGGTCGACGTAGGTGGGTTGCTGCTTTGCAAGGTCTCGCGTAACAACGGCGCCGCCGGCGTTGGCTGCCTGCCAGCTTTGCAGAAAGACATTGCCAAGCTGGCGCGAGTAGGAGGCGTCGCCACGTGGGCTGACGTCGACTTTGAGTAGTGAGGCCATGAGAAACTCCTGATTTAGCTTTCAGGCATCGGATGTTCTTTCGACTTCGAACGATTCGATGAATCTGCGACAATGACCTCCTTTCAGCACTTTGCTTCTTCCTGCAACGGTAGGGCGCTCGCCCAGGCCCGCGAGCTACGCTCCGCATCGCTGTCAAAGCCCTGCAGATAAAAGATCTCCCGCGGGTGCGCGGCACCGCTGCCCCGGCGGAACACTGGCGAGGCGGATCGGCGCTCCTGGTCCGTACTGCGCTGTTCCGCTTCGGCACGCCGATCCGGATCGCTTTCGCGGCGTTCTATCGTGGGCTGCCGGCGTTCGACTTTGACGGCACGCTGATCGGGCTGCCCGGAGCGGCGTTCCGCGCTGCGCCTGCGATCAGACCTGGCCTTCAACTTGTTGTGCTGTGCCGCAAGCGCAGCACTTGCGGCGCGGCGTAGCCCCGCGCGATCGGTGTTTGTGGGATCGGTAAGGAACAGGAAGCCACGCCCGCAGATGGGGCATTGCACATCGTAGGTGGTTTCTGAAGGCAGACACGCAATGATCAAAGCAGGCTCCTGTAACGGCAGCCCTGAGAGAAAAGGAGCAGGACTGTCTGCATGCACCATCGGTCAAAAGTGGCAGCAGCTTGATCTTGGAAAGCATCCGCGCGGCTGAATTGCTTTCCGCTGAACAAAGAGTACGCTCAACTGACCGCTTCCGAGCCGGAGCACCGTATCCGATGCGGACCGCCTGCTTCAGATTGGAACAAAGTTTCAGCCCTTCAAATTGGGACCAACAGCAAGTACGAAATACTTCGCAGGAGCAGTTCCTACATTGCGGATGCCATGCAGTTGCATGCTGGCGGCGTAGCAGATGTCGCCCGGACCGGCTGCAATCCGCTTGCCCTCCACCAGCCATTCGCATTCCCCCTCGCGCAGCAGCAGCCATTCGGAGTGCTCATGCCGGTGCGGTGGGTGCGGCTCCATCCCTGCAAGCAGTACGGTGTTGTGCATTTCAACACCTTCGCCGGTGAGCAATGCCCCCTGGTTCACCGCCTGGGATGACCCGGTGGATCCTGTGCGGATCGGCATGTCCGCCGCGCGAAATACCTGGTTGTGCGCAAAGACGCCTGTGCCCCGCGTGATCTTTGCAGGGTCTGGCTTTGACTCGGCAGCGGGTGCGGCAGCCTGGCTAGCTACGGCAAGAGAAAAGCTTTCACCCAGCAGTGCCAGGGCTGGAACAGAGAGGAAAAGATCGCGACGGGTGGCCATAGGCGGCCAGCATACAGGCTCTGTTTGTGTCTTGCATACACTCCGCCGGGCACCCACCGGCGGTGACACAGTATCCGTGCCGCATCTAGGCCGCACGCGTTGGCCTCAACGGCGGCACAGCAGCCATCGGATGCCCATGTCTCTCCTTGCTGCTCGCTTCAAAGATCAGGGTCAGAGAGGAGTGATATCGCCTTCTGGCGTTGCAAGACCTCTTCTGCGCGGTACCGTGGCGTCTTTCTCCCTGTTGCAAGTGCAGGTTGTAGGACTGGAGTTCCGCCAATGAAAAGCTCGTCGCTCTTGGGTCTTGTTCTTCTAGCTGTGTCTACGTCTTCTGTGGCTCAGACGAAATTTTGTATTGGAGGTGATCTGGACTCGTTGAGCCCCGCGGCAATCGCCTCCTGCAAGGCCAAGTCATCGGATCTTCGTGCAGCCGCACTGCTGCGGGGCGTGCCCCGGGACTGGCATTTCGTCACCGTGTGCGATGAAGCCAGTTGGAAGGCTTACGCCTCCCTGGCTGGAAACAGGCGTGCCTCCGTAGTAAACGCAAGTGAGAACACTGACCGCGAACTGCGATTCACCTTTGTCCGGGGTAGCCGGATTGCGGAAGGCCGTCCAGACCAGGTGGACAATGTGCTCGCATCCGCAAGCTTATCGATGCCTGACTCAGCCAACGCACCGATGCTGAGAAACTCACCAGTCATGAGAGCGGTTAAGACTCCGCAGCAGGTGCCGGTACTAACCGCCATGCGAACACGGGGACCGGTTCCACATCCTCACGAGTAGCTCGAGCAGCACGTGGGAGCATCGGCCTGGGCTGCGCACAGTATTCTGTTGTGTGTGAGCGACTCCAATTCGTCTTTGATCAAAGTCACCCTTCCGGATGGCAGCGTGCGCGAGGTGCCTGCGGGCACCACGCCCTTTGCCATCGCCCAAAGCATCTCTCCGCGTCTGGCAGAGGTCGTCGTCGTGGCGAAGATTCGCACAGCCGGCAGCGAGTCCACGGCAGATGGTGCCGAGCAGCAGACCGACGCCGCGCATCGCGGCGCTGGCACGGAAGAGAGCATGTACGCCGCGGCACCAACGGCTGAGCGCATCGTCGACCTGGCCGAGCCGCTGCACGAAGACGTGACCTTGTGGCTGCTGAAGGAGCAGGACCCGGAGTCGCTGCGCGTGGTGCGCCACAGCGCCGCGCACGTGATGGCGACGGCGATCACGGAACTCTATCCCGAGGTCAAGCTGGGGCACGGACCCGCGACGGACAACGGCTTTTTCTACGACATTCTGCGCGAGAAGCCGTTCACGCCGGACGACCTTGCCGCCATTGAGCTGAAGATGACCGAGGTGGTGGCACGCAACGAGCCCTTCCGCCACGAGTACATCTCGCACGAGGAAGCTCTAGGGGGCTACGAGCAGCAGGGTGACTTTATGAAAGTGCACTTCATCACGAAGTTCACGCAGCCGGGCGAGAATGTCAGCTTCTACCGCAATGGCCAGTTCCTCGACTTCTGCCGCGGACCGCACGTGCCCACCACCGGCCGTGTGCGCGCCTTCAAGGTGATGAGCATCGCGGGCGCGTACTGGCTGGGCGACGAGAAGAATCCGCAGCTGCAGCGCATCTACGGCACCGCCTTCTTTCAAAAGAAAGAACTGGACGCCCACTTCAAACACCTGGAAGAGATCAAGGCGCGCGACCACCGCGTGCTTGGCAAGCAGCTGGACCTGTTTTCCATCCAGGAGCTTGCGGGCTCGGGCCTCATCTTCTGGCATCCGCGCGGCGCCATCATCCGCAAGACCATGGAAGACTGGATGCGCAACGAGTGCCTGCGCCGCGGCTATGAACTGGTGAGCACGCCGCACGTGATGAAGCGCGAACTGTGGAAGATCAGCGGGCACGAGGGCTTTTACGGCGACAACATGTACGCGCCCATGGAATTGGACGACGCCGAGTACCGGCTGAAGCCCATGAACTGCCCCGGCCACATCCTGATCTACAAGAACAGCCCCAAGAGCTATCGCGACCTGCCCGTGCGCTATGCCGAGCTGGGCAACGTGTACCGCTACGAACGCAGCGGCACCATGCACGGCCTGCTGCGTGTGCGCGGCTTTACCCAGGACGATGCGCACATCTTCTGCACGCGCGACCAGATCGAGGACGAAGTCGTGGCCTGCGTGGAGTTCGCCGAGTCCGTCCTGCACACGTTTGGCTTTCAGGAGTTCAAGGTGGAGCTGTCCACCTGGGACCCGAACGACAGCAAGAACTACGTGGGCGCGCCGGAGGACTGGGCGCTGGCCGTCAACGGCCTAAAGTCTGCGCTGGATCGCAAGGGCATCGCTTACAAGGAAATTCCGGGCGAAGCCGCCTTCTACGGCCCGAAGATCGACGTCAAACTCGTCGACGTGCTGGGCCGCCTGTGGCAGCTGTCCACGGTGCAGTTTGACTTCAACCTGCCCGCGCGCTTCGACCTGGAGTACACCGGCGAGGATGGCGAAAAGCACCAGCCCGTGATGGTGCACCGCGCACTCTTTGGCTCGGTCGAGCTCTTCTTTGGCGTGCTGATCGAGCACTATGCGG
>CAXTFT010000025.1:10643-30912 GCA_964243585.1 uncultured Terriglobus sp. | reverse complement strand
AAGGGCGGTGTCCTGGGCCACTGGACGACGGGGACGCGCTCGATTGGGCTCACGGGCGCGAGACGCCAATCCATCAAGAGTAGATGGCTCTGCACACGCAGTCAAACAGCTTTGCAATGCCGCGCTAGTTTGGCACGCCCACTTTGATCGCTTGAACTTGGACAAGCTCTATTCCAACCGTGAGACTCTATGTTTCACTCGAAGAGAGCAATGGCTCGTTGACAGGGATGACGTTGGCCTGCTGCGGCGCGCGCTGGCCTCAATCGAAGATTCGTTTCCTTCGCCAACTTGCATCAAGTACAAGCCGCTCTGCCCGCCATCCGGATAAGATGCCGTAAAGGACTGCCCTTATGCTCAGCACGTACTACTCCAATGGGGGCCACCTAGCCCTCGAACCGGCAGGCAACCTGAGCAATGCGCTGTGGATTGACCTCTGCGAGCCATCACGCGAGGAGGAGCAGCGTGTCGAGGCGGCGCTCCACCTTGAGATTCCGACCCGCGACGAAATGCGTGAGGTGGAAAGCAGCAGTGCGCTGTACACCGAAAGCGGAGCGATCTTTGTCACCATCCGGGTAGTGGATCGAGCAAACGCTGAGCAAGCGAAACTAGCCAGCATCACACTGATCCTCGCGAAGTCACAAGCGCTCACTATCCGCTATGCGGAACCGCGGTCGTTTCGTCAGTTCGTTACGCGAACGCAGAAGCCGGACTACCTGTTCGGCACTCCTGCGGCAGTGCTGTTGTGCCTGCTGGAAACTGTGATCGATCGTGATGCGGATATACTCGAAGAGATCGGCGATTCACTGGAGCCCATCTCGTTCGAAATTTTCTCGCAGAATGCCGCGGCTATGAAGAGCATTGCTGCCGCAGACCTTGGCGGCGTGCTGAAACGCATTGGTACAAGCGGTGAATTGGCATCGCGTGTTCGCGAAAGCCTGCATAGCATTGGCCGGTCCGTGCCCTTCCTCCAACTGCATATGGCTGACGATCCCGACTCGCGGCAGCGTGTGAAGACACTTGGCCGGGATGTACAGTCCTTGCTGGAACACGACAATTTTCTACAAACCCAGATTCAATTTCTGCTCGATTCAAATATTGGTCTCATCTCGATTCAGCAGAACGCCATTATGAAGACGCTTAGCATCGCAGCCGTTATCTTTCTGCCGCCGACACTGATCGGTTCTATCTACGGGATGAATTTTGAACACATGCCGGAACTCCACTGGCGGCTGGGCTACCTTTGGGCTCTGGGCGTGATGCTCTGCTCGGCGGCGGGTCCGTTGCTGTACTTCCGCGCAAAACGCTGGCTGTGAAGGTGCGACAAGATACATCAAAGTAACTCCACAACAGCTGCTTTTTGCAACTTGATACCCGCTCCTCTGAAGTGTGCGCTCCCTGTGCAAGAACAACAGGCTGAGATGGAAACAAGCAGACGACCATCTGCTAGTTGCGGGTAAGCGCGGCGTTCAGACGCCAACCAAGATCAAGATTCTCAATGACACAAGAGATGCCCGTATAACACTCCTGCTGCAGCAAAAAGGAGAGCGGAAACTCCCGCTCTCCTTAGCTAATTGCAGTTTCATTACACTGTTGCAGGTTCTGCAGCAGCTGCTTTCTCTGCCGCTGCCCTTTCGGCCTTGGCTGCCGCAGCTTTGCGGTCTGCGACATTTTCGCCCAGTTCGGCCACCATTTTTTCCGTGGCGAAGGCTTCGATAAGGTCACCTACGCGCACATCGCGGAAGCTGCCGAGGTCGATACCGCATTCCATACCGTTTGTGACTTCGCGGACATCGTCCTTGAAACGCTTTAAGTTAGCGATCCTGCCCTTCCACACCTCGATACCATCGCGCATCAGGCGAACCTGTGCACTACGTGGTATGTTGCCATCGCGAACCACGCAGCCGGCAATCTGCCCGACCTTGGTGATTTTGAAGACATTGAGGACTTCTGCACGACCAAGATAGTTCTCGCGGAAGACTGGGTCGAGCAAGCCAAGCATCGCCTTGGTCATCTCGTCCTGCAACTCGTAGATGATGGAGTGCAGACGGATTTCCACGTTGTCCTGGTCGGCCAAGTCCTGCGCCTTGCGCTCCGGCCGAACATTGAAGCCGATGATAACGGCATTCGACGCGGTGGCCAGCAGTACATCGCTCTCGGTGATAGCACCAACGCCGGAGTGCAACACGCGAACGCGTACTTTCTCTGTCGACATACGCTGCAGGCTGTCGGTAAGCACCTGTACCGAACCCTGCACATCGCCCTTGAGAATGAGGTTGAGGTCCTTGACGCCTGCCTGCTTGATCTGTTCCGCGAGACCTTCGAGCGACACACGGCTGGACTTTGCAAGCTGTGCCTCACGCTCCTTGAGCGTGCGATAGCGTGCAATTTCCTTGGCGCGGTCGCGGTCTGCCATGACGATAAAGGTGTCGCCCGCGTCCGGAATGCTTTCCAGACCGAGGATTTCGACAGGGGTTGAAGGTCCAGCCGTCTCAATGGGACGCCCACGATCGTCGAACATGGCGCGAATCTTGCCAAAGGTGTTGCCGACAATGTAGCTGTCGCCAATCTTCAGCGTGCCGTTCTGCACAAGAATGGAGGCAACGACACCGCGACCACGATCCAGCTTGGCTTCAATGACCGTTCCGACTGCCGGACGGTCAAGGATGGCGCGCTGTACGTTGGTATCCGCGACCAGGCAGATCATCTCCTCGAGGCCGTCCAGGTTGGTCCGCTTCTTTGCAGAAACCTGAATGAAAGGTGTGTCTCCGCCCCATGTATCCGGCTGCAGACCGCGCTCCGCGAGCTGCTGCATGACTTTCTCAGGGTTGGCACCTTCCTTATCGATCTTGTTCACGGCAACGATGATCGGCACCTTGGCAGCCCGAGCATGATCAATGGCTTCAATCGTCTGCGGCATGACGCCATCATCCGCTGCGACTACGACAACGACGATGTCCGTAACCTTGGCTCCGCGTGCACGCATGCGCGTAAATGCTTCGTGACCGGGAGTGTCCAGGAAGACTATCTGGCGGCCAAAAGCTGGTGAGTCCGGCTTCTGCACGTGGACTTTGTACGCACCAATGTGCTGCGTAATGCCGCCCGCTTCGCCCGCCGCGACATCCACGATGTCGAGTTCAGTGGAACGGATCGCATCCAGCAGTGAGGTTTTACCATGATCGACGTGACCCATGACGGTGACCACGGGGGAACGAACCACTTCGGTCATGCCGGTGGTGTCTTCCAGCAGGCCTTCGATAGCCTCGTTCTCCATCTGCTCTTCGACCGTTTGAATCTGCGTGTCGGCACCATAGGCGGCCGCAACAGACTTCACCAGTTCGTTGTCAAGCGACTGGTTTACGGTCACAAAGACACCGCGCATGAGCAGGGTTGCGATCAGGTCCTTGCCGCGTAGATCCAACTTCTCAGCTAGATCTTTCACGGTAATGCCTTCAGTTACGGTGATGCTCCGTGTGATTGGAACTTCGCCGCTCATCCCGATCTGTGCACCGCCAAAACGGGACGGTGGAGCAAAGCCCTTCATTGGGCCTTCCTTGCTCTTCTCGTACCGCTTCTTGTTTGCGGCACCCTTTTTGGCTGCAGGACGCATGCCGGGCTTTTGTGCACCGGGCGCGCCCTCTGCTACCAGGCCGGGGGCACCGGGACGTGGACCGCCAAAGCCAGGACGTGCCGCTCCAAAGCCAGGACGTGCACCGAACGCTGGGCGCGCGCCCGGTCCGCCAGCAGGTGGGCCACCCGGGAAGGTTCGGGTTGGGTGCATGGGCCTGCGTACACCCGGAGCACCCGCTCCAGCACCTGCAAAGCCGGAGGGATTAGCAGAGCCGCCCTGATAAGGCGGACGTGAGCTACCAGGCCCACCCGGAGAGCTATTAGGACCACCCCCTGGGCGCTGAAAGATAGGTCTTCGCGCGGGCTGTCCCGGTGTTGGAGGTGGAGCCAAGTAAGTTGGCCGAGGACCGGTCTGTGGCATGATGACACGACGCACGGGCACAGCCGGAACCTCCGGCATGGGTGGAGGAGGAGCAGCCTCAACGGGTGCAGGGGTTGGAGCAGGTGTGGCAACCGGTGGGGGCTGAACAGCAGATGCAGGCGGACGCGCCACAACGACGCCAAGAGGTGGAGGCGTGCTGCTGGCGATGGCAGGACGCTCTATAGGAGTGGTCCCAGGACGAACAACTACACCCGAAGGCGGGCGTGACGCGATTGCGGGTGCTGTACGCGGAGCGGGCTGCACAATGGCAGGTGCCTGACGTACCTGCGGAACGATTCGGCGAGGTGCGTCGCCTGACGGCGTTTGTGTCGTCTCGGTGCGGGGCTGCGCGATCTTCAGTGTCGGCATGACTGGGCGCGTCACTGGTGCTCGCGCGGGCGCAACCGCAGGCGTGGGGGCAGGTGGCGCAGCAACATGCGCCGGTACCGGCGGAGTAGCGGCAGGCCGGGGCTGAGGGACTTCAACCACTGGAGTTGCAGCAATTACCGGCGGCGCTACAACGACCGGTGCGGCAGTGGCCGGGGTTGGCTCTATTCTCGCTGCGGGCGGGGCCGCTACAACTGCGGGGCGGACCGGAGTGACAACTACGGTTGGACGCGACGCAGCGGCTTGCTCCGCCTGTCTGCGCTCCAGGATCGCCTTCATGACGTCACCGGGCTTGGTTGCGCGGGACAGGTCAACTTTTTGCCGGGCCTCTGCCGCAGACGTGACAGCACGCTGCGAGGGACGCCCGCCCGTCAGGTGTCCGCGGACCTTTTCCGCCTCGTCTTCCTCGATGGAACTCGAGTGGGTCTTCTTTTCGGTGACTCCGACCGCCGTCAGCGCGTCAAGAATGCTCTTGCTCTTGACCTCAAGCTCACGTGCCAGATCGTTAATTCGTACTTTACTCATCCGCCCTCGTTACTCCGTAACCCTCTGCTAGCTGTTCATGGCAGCTCCACTCCAGAAGGAATCAAACCCAGTACATTCATTATCGCTCGAAAGCGTAGAATACGCGCCTTCTATCCATTTTATGCAGGTGGCGGGCTGGGCCGGGCAACGTGCTGCCCGGCCCAGAGTTGCCCTAGCCACGGGTATTCTCATCCGGATCAATGGTTTCGTTACTTGTTTCTTCCGACTGTGCTGCAAGATCTTCCATTGCCTGATTGTCCAGCTCAATACCGGCTTCTCGTACGTCCGCATCACTGCCAAAGCCGTCGAGTGTTCCTTCGGCCTCTTCGCGTGCGACCAGTTCGTCTGCGGACTCTTCCACTTCCAGCGGCTCGATGCCATCGATGCCGCGCTCTGCAATGATTGCTTCCGGCGTTTTGCTCATAGAACTCCTTTCGGTCAGGTCATCCTCAGCTTCGCCTGACTCATTCGCATCGGGTGTCAGCAGCAGCGTCTCGCCTGCCTCAGAACCTTCTGCATGGGTATCAACTGCAGGATCGTACGGCTTACCGTCCGCCTCGGTCGGGGCCGCGTGCGATACAGAAGAATCAGATGCAGTGTTATTGTCCAGCGACGCTGCCAGTTCGCTTACCGGCTGCTCAGGGCGCGTCTCGCCTTCCTCATACTGGCCGAAATAGTGACGTACCGCAACGGCGATTTTATCAACGGACCGGTCACCGATACCCGGCACCTCCCCTAGCTCTTCCGCCGTCATGTCTGCAAGGTGCTCGACCGTGGTGATACCGGCGGCAATCAGCTTTTCAAGCACCTGCTCGCCCAGTTCTGTCACCTGCTCGATGGGTGTCTGCGGACCGCCGCTCATTGCGGACATGGCCTGTTCAACCTCCTGGCGCTTTTCTTCCTCGCTCTTGATGTCGATCTTCCAGCCCAGCAGCTTAGCCGCGAGCCGGACGTTTTGACCCTTTTTACCGATGGCAAGTGAAAGCTGCGTGTCATCCACAATAACTTCCAGTTGCTTTTCGCCCAGGTCCTGAATAGAAACACGTGAAACCTTCGCAGGCTGTAGAGCTTTTTCGGCAAAGGTCGTGATCTCTTCAGAGAACTCGATGATGTCAATCTTTTCGCCGCGCAGTTCGCGAATAATGCTTTGCACGCGCATGCCCTTCATGCCCACGCACGCACCGACAGGATCTACGTCCTTGTCACGGGACACAACTGCGATTTTGGTGCGCTCGCCAGCCTCTCGCGCAATCGCGCGAATGGCGACTGTACCATCATAAATCTCAGGCACTTCGCTCTGGAACAACGTCTGCACCAGCGATGGCGCTGCCCGGCTGACGATAACCTGCGGCCCCTTGGCAGCACGATCGACACGCAGCAGAGCGACGCGAATGCGCTCGCCTACGCTGAACTGCTCCAGGCGTGACTGCTCGCGTTTGGGCATGCGTGCCTCAGTCTTGCCCAGGTCGAAGATCACGTCCATCGGCTCTACACGCTTTACGGTGGCGTTAATAATCTCGCCGACACGGTGGTTGTACTCGTTGAACACGGTGTCGCGCTCCGCTTCACGCACCTTCTGGAAGATGACCTGCTTGGCCATCTGCGCAGCAATACGGCCCAGGGGCGACGTGTCCTTGTAAAAGCGCAGTTCCGCGCCTTCTTCCACGTCGGGAGCCATCTCGCGCGCGTCGGTCAGCGTCACGACGTTTTCGGTATCCTCGATCTCGGCATCGTCAGCAACCACGGTTTTATAGACATAGGCCCGAATTTCGCCGCTCTCCTTGTCGAACTCGCCGCGCATATTTTCAAGTGTCTTGTAGTACTTGCGCGTTGCGAGCGCGATGGCGTCTTCAACGGCGCCCACCACGATCTGCGGGTCTATACCCTTGTCGCGGCTCATGGTTTCAATTGCCTGGTACAGTGCGCTTGCCATCTTGTTTCCTCAACCTTCTATTCAGTTGTCGTGCTGCATGTTGCGATAGTGCATGCCGGTCTAAAGCTCGGCGACCAGATTTGCCCTTTCAATGTCGCGCAGGGCAATCTCGACCTTTTCGGGTGGAGCCACCGCACCCTGTTTACGCTTCCCTTTCATCTTGACGGCGGAAAGGTCAAGCGTAACTACGTCCCCGGCCAGAGTCATGCGGCCCGTCAGCACCTTGAGGCCGTTCACGGGCGAGAACAGCTTTGCAGTAACCAGAAAGCCCTGGAATCGCTCCCAATCCGATGCACGCAGCAGCTTGCGCTCGACGCCGGGAGAGGACACTTCAAGCGTGTACTCAGCGGTACCCGGAACCAGGTCTTCCACGTCAATCAGCGTTCCGAAATCCGTCGCAAACCTCGCGCAATCTTCATGCGTTACGCCCGAGAGGGCTTCTACCGGCACACCACTTGGAACGCCTGATTCAGGCTGCTCCGCCAGTGCCTTAAGCGCCTCGCGCTCTGCTGCATCCTTCTCGACAAACACCCGGAGAGCGCGGGTCTTCCCTGCTCCGCCAAAATCCAGTTCGACAATCTCCAGCCCGTGGCTCGCGGCCACACGGTCAGCGGCGGCACGAACTGCATCCATTTGCAACGCCATTCATCCCCCGCTTGCACGCTTGAAAATTACCCTGCAGGCAAACAAAAAGGCGGGCATCTAGCCCACCCAGTCTTTTCGCGTGTGAACAATACCGCACGATCAAACTTTGCCTACACGACGAGTTTACGTGAAGTCACAACGTAGTTCAAACGCCACCAGCTTCCAAAGCATCAGCCTTTCTGATGGATTCCGGGCGCAGGTACAGCTCAGCAGACCTAGTGCGCCGGCCTTTGTGCGTTCACCGCATTGCAGTCTCACCGGTACCCGCCTACAATCTCGGGAACCTTATGCTTGTGAGTCCCCTGCCCGAAGCGCTGACGTTTGACGATGTTCTGCTGATCCCCGCGTACTCTGAGATCGTTCCGACCCAGGTCAGCACGGCCACCCGCCTGACCGCGCGCATCACGCTCAATACGCCGCTGCTTTCCGCTGCCATGGATACTGTGACCGAGTCGCGCCTGGCTATCGCGATGGCGCAGGCGGGCGGCATGGGTGTAGTGCACCGCAACCTCACCATCGAGCAGCAGGCCAGTGAAATCGACAAGGTCAAGCGCTCGGAAAGCGGTATGATCGTCGATCCTGTCACCATTTCGCCAGAGGAACCCATCGCTGCCGCGCTGGACGTGATGCGCAAGTACAAGATCAGCGGCGTTCCCGTGACGCAGAATCGCAAGCTGGTCGGCATCCTGACGAACCGCGATCTCCGTTTCGTTTCGCGGACAGACATCCCCATTCGCGAGGTGATGACGAAGGAGAACCTGATCACCGTTCCCGTAGGCACCACGCTGGAAGATGCAGAGCACATCCTGCACCAGCATCGCGTGGAAAAGCTGCTGGTGGTCAACGACGCTTATGAACTCAAGGGCCTGATCACCGTCAAGGACATCCAGAAGAAGCTGAAGTACCCCAATGCTTGTAAGGATTCACAGGGCCGTCTGCGTGTGGCCGGTGCCATCGGTGCCACAGGCGACTTCCTGGAACGCGCCGCCGCGCTGGTCGAGGAGAACGTGGATGCTCTTGCCATCGACAGCGCCCACGGCCACAGCAGCCGCGTGCTGGAAGCTGTCCGCGAGTGCAAGAAGCGCTTTCCCGAGGTGGACCTGCTGGCCGGCAACATTGCCACTTACGACGGCTGCCTGGCGCTGATCGACGCAGGAGCGGACGCGATCAAAGTGGGCATTGGACCCGGCTCCATCTGCACCACGCGCATGGTCACCGGCGCGGGCATGCCGCAGATCACCGCCATCAGCGAGGCCTACCGCGCTGCAAAGGAACGGGACATCGCAGTGATCGCCGATGGCGGCATCAAGTACTCCGGCGACGTGACCAAGGCGATTGCGGCGGGCGCCAGCGTTATCATGATCGGCTCGTTGTTTGCGGGCGTGGACGAGTCTCCGGGCGAAACCATCCTGTACCAGGGCCGTAGTTTCAAGAGCTATCGCGGCATGGGATCACTTTCGGCCATGGCGCAGGGTTCGGGCGAACGCTATTTCCAGGGCAAGGACGATCTGTCCGGCAACAGCGAGCCGAACCGCTCACTCACGTCACCCGAACCGACCGTCAACAACCGCCTCGCAAAGTTCGTGCCGGAAGGCATCGAAGGCCGTGTTCCCTACCGCGGACCGCTGGGTGACATGGTTTACCAACTGGTCGGCGGTCTGCGTAGCGGCATGGGCTACCTCGGCTGCGCCACCATTCCCGAGCTACAGGAGAACGCCCGCTTCGTCCGCATCAGTGGCGCTGGCCTGCGCGAAAGCCACGTCCATGACGTCATCATCACACGCGAAGCGCCTAACTACCACGTGGAATAGTCCGAGCGAAATTAGGTGCCCCATGGCTCGCTTTGAGACATGGGATCACCTACATCTAAAAGACCCCACATCTCTTCGAGACATGGGGCACCCGTTCTTGAAAGTGAATCTATGCGCCGGCCTTGTCATGCTGCGGGCTGGTCACGTCATGCTTTGCACTAAGTGCAGCTCTCACTTTGCTGACGTGCTGGCCGTGCACCCGGATGGCCTCGTGCAGCACCTGTCCGTCCACGCCGAACTCCTTGCTCCAGTAATGAATGTCCGACGACAGCTTGGGATTGATCTCGGTGCTGCTGCTGGGGCCGTGCTCTACATTTGCGCTCATCGTATCTCCTAAGTGGTGGATGCCGATGCGCGGTGGCAGGTCGTCTCGGCAGCGGTTCTGTGTTGTGCAGCTAACCGGCGGTGGAGGCGCGTGCAATCACTTTGGGCGCGACCCGGATCTCCACCGGATCCAGCTTCTGCGTGCCGCTTAGCAGTGCGACGGTCAACTTAGCCGCCTGCTCACCCTGCTCGCCCGTTTGCTGATCGATCGAACTGAGCGGTACCTGCAGGTAGCTTGCCAGCCGCAGGTTGCCGCAGCCGATCACGGCAATATCTTCAGGCACACGCAGGCCTGCGGCGAGGATGGCGCGGATCGCACCGACGGCGGTCAGGTCGTTGTAGCAAAATACGGCGTCCGGCGGCTGCTCCCTTGAGAGTAACTGCTGCATGGCATCGTTTCCCATACCATCGCCCAGTTCTTCCAGGCGGGTCTTACGGATCACAAGCCGCTCATCCAACGAAAGGCCTGCGGACTCCAGCGCGCTTTGGTAGCCCTGCATGCGGTGCCGCCCGGTGCTGAGACCTTCGCCCGCCACATGGGCAATGCGCCTGCGGCCCAGGCCAATGAGGTGTTCCGTCGCCAGCCTGCCTGCGGCCACGTCATCGGTGCCAACAAAGCATCTCCCGAAGCCGGGGAGCGTACGGTCGATCAGAACGCAAGGCACATCAATGCGCTGCAGGTGTTGCAGATCGTCGGATACACCCTGGCAGGATGCGATCAGGAGCGCGTCCACGCCGCGGGCCAGTAACGTGTCGATCTCTTCCCGCTCCATTTCCGGCTCTTCTTCTGCGGACGCCAGCACCAACTGGTAGCCGCGCTGGCGCAGACCTGCTTTCAAGCCCTTCGCAAACTCGGCAAAGAAAGTGTGCACCAGGTCCGGCACAATGAGTCCGATGGTCTGGCTTTTTCCGGAGGCAAGACCGCGCGCCAGCAGGTTCGGCGTGTAGTTCATCTCCTTGACCCGCTGCAAAACGCGCTTACGCGTGTCTTCTCCCACGTCGGGCTGGTTCCGCAGCACCTTGGATACGGTCACAGCCGACACACCAAGCTCGGCGGCGATGTCTTTCAATCGAACTACCAAAGGGAGCGCCTCCGCAACGCAGGATCGATTGTAGGTGCAGCAGCACTTAGCAGTTCATGGCTGGCGGCGGATGGTGGGCTCCGTGGCGGGAATAACCGAGCTGGAAGGAGGAGGCGTGGCGATCATTGTCTCTGGAAACGTCGGCTTCGAAGGAGCCGGAGCGGCCACCACCGACTCTGCCGTTGCCGGAATGGCATGCTGCTGGAAGTAGCTGCGATTGGCAAGCGCCCGGTAGAAGATACCGGTCAGTTCCGCGGCCTTGGGGCCGAACGTAGGCCTGCCCCCGGTCAGGAAGAAGACGGTGACAATACGGCCGTTCGGCCCATCCCCATACCCCGCAAACCAGCCAAAGCGCGTACCGTTGTCCGAGCAGGTGCCGGTCTTTCCAAGAACCGGAAATTCGCTGAAGTTCGCTCGCAGCCTGCGTGCCGTGCCGTAGTTCGCGTCCACCGCGCCGGCCATGCCGGGCAACATCTCCGGGATGTACTTCTGAATGTCTAAAGTGCGCTTCAGGCGCGGCTCAAAGGCCGCAACCTGCTCGGGAGAAGTGGGGTGCTGCAGGTAGAACAGTGACCCGCCGTTTGCGATTGCGGCCACGATCGCGCCAAGCTGCATCGGCGTCATGGAGACGCTTTCGCCGAAGGAACACATCTTGCCCACACCGCCCTTTGCCGCTGGCAGTTCGTGGTCTGGATAGATACCAAGCTGTTCGCCCGCGATGTTGTAGCCCGCAAGCTCGCCGAGCCCGAACTGGTTCGCGTAGTGCTTCACCGTCTCGAATCCCATCTGACGGCCCAGCGTCTCGAAAAAAGGGTTCACACTCCGAGCCAGGGCATACGTGAGATTGAGCCGGTACCCACCGCCCACATTGACAGGCGTGTCTTTGGTGATCAGCCCTTCAGACAGGGCGGCAAGCGCGACAGTCAGCTTGATGGTCGAACACGGCTCCGCGCCAGGCCCAAGCGCCAGTTTCTGGTTCACCATGGCCAGCACGCGACCATTTTTGGGATCAATCGCCAACGCGGTACCGTTGAAGTTCCCAAGCGCCTCCAGCAACGAGGCGCGCACCAGCGGATCTTCCCCGCCGACCAGATCGCCCAGAGTGGTGTTGTCGCTGCTCGACGCGAAAGACGGCGCAGAGAAGTGTTCAACATAGCGCGTCCGCACCATGCGCCCATGGCGTCCCCGCAGCAGCACGACGACATTGCGTCTGCCTGCACGGTTGCTTCTGCGCGAGACACCCACGCTTGGACGTTGCTGCACGGCCCGTACGCGGCTGCCAGCTTGCGCTTTCTGAACGATGCGCGTAGAACTTCCGTGCCGGGCAGTATGAGCTACCGTGCGCTTGACCGCGGTAGCGCTGACCGGAACGAGCGCAAGCAGCGCGCCCGCGGTCAGCGAGCACATGCGACGGGAAAGAAAATCAAGCATCCTGGGGGCTCCTGACGCTGGTGCAAGCGGCTTATTCGACAGGTCTGCCTGCCGCTGCTCCTATAGACGTTCCGGCACAGCGGGCAGCACTTTACAGGTTTCCACGGCGTAAAAACGCAGGAATGTCCAGGTCACCGTGCTCCTGCGGTTCTGCAGGGGCAAGCCCGGCAAACGTCGGCACACGAACATCCGTTCGCAGCACCGGCTCATCGTTGTTGGCTGCCGCTGCCCGCCGGTCGCGACGGAAGAAGTCGTCATCGAATGCAGAAGCAGGAACCGGCACAAGCGGCGCGGGCGTTTCTGACACAGCCGGTGCGAAAGCATGCAGTCGAGCAGCTTCCTGCGGCACATGGATGGGAGGCGCTGCGGCTGTAGGGGCCTCGCGAGAGGTGTAGCTCCAGGGATCGACTGGCTCAGGCGCAACAGCATCATCATCCATCTCAAACGGGGCTGCATCCTCTGCCCTCGAGATGTGAACTTCTTCTGCTGGCGCAGAGCGAAAAGCAGGCTTTTCTGGCTCAGAAGCCTGCGAGGACGCATGGACAGGAGCAACGTAACGCGGCCGCACGATGGGGGGCACAAAGACCGGTTCAGCCATCATGCCGGGGCGCGCCAGTCCACTCTGCTCCAGCATGCGTTCGCGACGGTCTTCATTTTCTTTCTGGTGCTTGAAACCGGTTGCGATGACGGTAATTTTCACCTCGTCGCCCAAGCGCTCGTCCAGCACGGCACCAAAGATGATGTTGGCATCCTCATGTGCCGCATCCTGAATCAGCATGGATGCTTCGTTAACCTCACTAAGTTTCAGCGTGCTCGACCCTGTGATGTTGATCAGGATACCGCGTGCGCCGTCGATGGCTCCCGCCTCCAGCAGCGGCGACGCCATGGCGGCCTGTGCAGCTTCGCGCGCGCGGTTTTCACCGCTACGAATGCCGGTCGCCATCACCGCATAGCCCATGCCCGCCATGGTCGTCTTTACGTCGGCAAAGTCGCGGTTGATGATGCCGGGAATGGTGATGATGTCGGAGATGCCCTGCACGCCCTGCCGCAGCACATCGTCGGCAATGCGGAAGCTTTCGAAGAAGCCCGCATCCTTGGCAACGGCCAGCAGCTTCTCGTTCGGGATCACGATGACCGTGTCGACGGCATCCAGCAGCTCCTGCAGGCCACGCTCCGCCTGCATCATGCGGCGCTTGCCCTCAAATCCGAAGGGCCGTGTGACGACGGCGACGGTCAGCGCACCCATCTCGCTGGCGAGCGATGCAATCACCGGCGCGGCTCCCGTGCCAGTGCCGCCGCCAAGGCCCGTGGTCACGAAGACCATGTCCGCGCCCTCGAGCGCCTCGATGATCTTGTCAGAATCTTCAAGCGCGGCGCGGCGGCCCACGTCAGGATTCGCACCCGCGCCCAGGCCGCTGGTCAGCTTGACGCCAAGCTGCAGCTTGACGGGAGCCATGGACGTCTTCAGCGCCTGCACATCGGTGTTTGCCGCAATGAACTCCACACCCTCCACACCGGCCTGGATCATGCGGTTAACGGCATTGTTGCCGCCGCCGCCCACACCAATCACCTTAATGCGCGCTCCGTGCGGCATGTCGTCGTGGTACTGGATCCGGAGATCTTCATCGGGCATCATGGGCGGGCTCCTCAGCGCTGTAACAGGAAGGCGTATGCACTTTGCGATTGCTTATTCCCTGTTCCTGATTCTGGCACGCACGACTCTGAGGGCGCCCATGTAAAAGCAGGCATGTTGCCGGCGCGTGTTCCCTTTTTGGTTCAAGCCCCTGTGCCTAGAAGCTACCCGCAAAGATCGCCTTCAACTTCTGCTTCAAACCCATCTCTTCATTGGCGCGGCGAATCTGCGTGCGATGGGTGTAGAGCAGCATGCCGATTGCCGTTGAAAACTCCGGCGCGGCTAGCTCCTGTGGCATGCGTGACAGCGGCACCGGCGAACCGACTCGCGCCGGCGTACGCAGAAGACTCTCTGCCACGTCCAGCAGTCCTGCAAGCTTTGCGCCGCCGCCGGTCAGCACGCAGCCTGTTCCCAGCGCTTCAAGCACGCCGCCCTGTCGAAGATTGTCACGCAGCATGGTGAATAACTCACGCGCCCGCGGCTCCAGGATCTCAGCCAGAAAGCGCTGCCGAACCAGCCGTGGAGCAGCGCCGCTGCCAGTCGACAGGTTGCCGCCGACCTCAACCTCATTCAATGAGGGCACACTGGTGACGACGCAGTTGCCGTACTCAAGCTTAAGGTGTTCCGCCTCTTCCGTGCTGACATGCAGCCCGACCGCAAGGTCATTCGTAAAATGGTCGCCGCCAATGGGCAGCACCGCCGTGTGCGCAATCGAGCCCTCGAAGAACACGACAAGTTCCGTGGTGCTGGCGCCGATATCCGCGATGCAGACGCCCAGTTCGCGCTCGTCCGCACTCAAAACCGCCTCCGCCGAAGCGATGCCCTCATAGACTGTGTCGATCACCTCAAGCCCGGCGCGATTGGCACAGGTTATGACGCTCTGCGCGACACCGCCGCTGCAAGTGGAAAGGTGCAGGTTCACCTCGAGCTTGGTGCCAACCATCCCGATGGGATCGTGAATGCCGGCCTGGTCGTCAAGGATGAACTCCTGCGGCAGCAGGTGCAGGATTTCCCGATCAGCGGGCAGGGCCACGGAACGCGCACGGTCCACGGCGGCTCGGACTTCCTCCCGGGTGATCTCACGCATGCGGCTGCCCATGGAGATGCCCCCGCGCGAGTTGATGCCGCGCCCATGGGTGCCGCCAACCCCGACCACCGCTGTCTCAATGCCGAATTTGGTAAGCCGTTCCGCGGTCAGTGCGGCCTGGTTGATCGCGTCGGCAGCCGGGCCAAGTTCCGCAATTAGACCCTTGCGCATGCCCTTTGATTTCTCAATGCCATGTCCACGGTAGCGCAGGACGCCGTCATGCAGTTCCGCCACCAGCACGCAGCTTTTGGAGCTGCCTGCATCCAGAACCGTGATCAGGTTTTCACTGTGTTCACTCACAGCAGCCGCACCGCCTGCGTTGCATCATACTGCGAACTTCTGAATGCGCCTCGGAAGAAAATAGAGGCGGTATAAGACTTGGTGCGAACCTGTGCTACTTAGAACCGAGTAACTCAGTTCGATGCCGCCGGCAGGGTAGGCTGCTTTATCTGTCCCGCGGATGCGCGCATCTTGTCTCGCTTTGCCATCCACGCTTTGATGGCCTCCACACGCTTCTTCATGGCCAGGTCCTTTGCATGGGCCGTGCTGCCTGCCAATACCGGCTTTGCCGCCCCGGGAGCATGCCGAGGCTGAACCAGCTTCGTGGCAACGCTCCCCGGCGCAGTGGTAACCGGTACTCGAGTAGTTTCTGCGCCTGCCCCGATCGCCGGCGTTGCGCGTGCGTCTACCGGCGATGAGGCGGTCGCTACCGTGGAATCTTTGGGCGGCATCTGCAGCACCACCTGCCGCTCATAGCGCATGTCGACACTGCTCAGGCGCGGATATTGCGTGCGCCACTCCACCATATGGTCCTGAAACTTGTGATAGCGAGTCAGGAAGTTTTCGGTGCCGAAGTGCACCAGAACTTCGCTGTTGTGATCAGGAATCAACGCCTTTACGTCCTCCGGGTCGGATAGATCGATCTCGCTCAGTTGCGCCGAGGTATTCTTGCCGTCCGAGTCCAGGTCTTTCAGAAAGGCTGCGTACAGCTTCATCCGTTCCGCGCGGCCTGCCTGGCTGTCCTCCGCCTTCAGGCCCGTCACCACCGGAAAGGAGTAACCGGCGTTGCCCGGCGTGTCCGGCGGAATGTCCAGCAGGACTCCATTGGCATCTGCCAGCCCGATGGTGCCCCCCTGCCGCACAAAGGCGACCGGTACCCGCTCCGCCACGTTCACCCGGAGACGGTTCGGTAGCAGCCGCATGATCGTGGCATGCTCCACCCAGGGCATCTGTTCCAGCTGTGCCCGCCGCTGCTCCAGGGGCACATGGAAGATATTGCGGTCTACATCCTCGCCGAAAACGCTCAGCATCTGCGCACGCGTCAGGTGGGTGTTGCCCACGATGCTGATGAACTGCGACGAAGGGATGCGAAACTTTGGATCATTGGTCAGGTAGCGTGCCGCAAAGGCGAGGCCTGCAGCAGTGGCAAGCAGGCAGACGAGAAAACCGATACCCGCGGCGATGCGTCCGCTTCGTGTTTGTGGAATCAGCCCGCGGCGTATGCGGCGATTGCGCCCGCTGGCACGCAGAAATGCTTCTGTGTCCGCGTCGTCGGCAAAGTCATCGACCAGCTCACGGCGGGGACGGAGCGTTTCAGTCAGCGGACGCCGGATCTCCCGGATTGCATCTGGACGCACAGGTACAGGCTCCTCGGCGATTGCCGCCGGGGATGCCGTGCCGCCATAATCCTTTAGCTTCCGCATGCCTGAGCCGGGCCGCAGAGAATCGCCTGCGCCAATCCTACCGCGAGAAGCTTTGTTGTTAGCACGCCGAGCGACGCTGGTACCTGCTTCGGTAACTACTTTTCGCTGTGCCAAAAGATGACCGTGGGTGTTTGCATGCGCAGAAGGCCCAAAGGTTAGATGGGTTTTCGCAGCGCCTCCAGCATCAGTCCGCCGGCCTGCGAAACCGTGCCTGCACCCAGCGTCAGAATCGTCTCGCCTTTTGCCGCAACCTCCGCCAACCTGTCCGCCGCCTCCTGAAAGCCACCCGCGTAGTGCGCATCGGTCCCTGCGGCGCGCATCGCCCTGACCAGTGCCTGTGCGGTAACACCTTCAATCGGCTGTTCGCTGGCCGGGTAGATGTCCAACACCTCGACACGATCAGCCTGCTTGAACCCGGTGGCAAACTCAGCCATCAGTTCTCGCGTGCGGGAGTACCGATGCGGCTGAAACATAACGTGCACGCGGCGAAAGTCGCAGTCGCGTGCCGCCTGCAGCGTGGCCCGGATTTCCGTGGGATGGTGACCGTAATCATCCACTACCGTGACGCCGCGTTCCACTCCGCGGGTCTGGAAACGTCGGTCGACACCCGTAAAGTGCTTCAGGCCTTCGGCGATCTGTGAAGGAGACATACCGAGTTCCACGCCGATCGCGACAGCCGCCGTCGCGTTCAGCACATTGTGCCTGCCCGGCACGCTCAGTTGAAACGGGCCCAGCACAATGCCACGCACATCAACCTCGAAGTCTGCGTACGAGCCGGGCTGTTTTGGCAGCATGGACAAGCGAAAATCGGCATCTGGACCCTCGCCATAGGTCATCACGCGGCGCTGAACCCGCGGCAGAATGGCTCGCAGCATGGGGTCGTCAATGCAGGCCGTAACCGCCCCGTAGAACGGAACCTTGTTCATAAATTCAACAAAGCATCGCTCCACGTCAGCCATGCCGTTGTAGTTCTCCATGTGTTCGCGATCGAGATTTGTCACCACCGCCAGAATGGGCGACAGTTTCAGGAAGCTGCGGTCGCTCTCATCCGCTTCCGCCACCAGGTAGCGCGATTTGCCTGTGCGAGCGTTTGACCCGAACAGACTGACACGTCCTCCGACAACCACGGTCGGGTCAAGTCCACCCGCTGCCAGCACCGCCGCGATCATGCTTGTGGTGGTTGTTTTTCCGTGCATCCCGGCAATTGCCACGCCATATTTCAGCCGCATGAGTTCGGCCAGCATCTCTGCTCGCTGGATCACAGGGATTTTGCGTTTGTGCGCTTCCACGACTTCAGGGTTGTCGCGGGACACGGCGGAACTGGTTACCACCACGTCTGCCGGGCGCACCTGGTCTGCCGTGTGGCCGATAAAGATCGTTGCACCGAGCGTTTGCAGCCTGTCGGTCGTGGGGGAAGCGCGAACATCTGAGCCGCTTACAGGAAAGCCTAAGGACAACAGGATCTCAGCGATGCCGCTCATCCCAATTCCGCCGATTCCGATGAAATGGACGCGCTGCGCCGCTGCAAACAAGTCGCGCTCTCCCTTCGCCGGTTCACATGTCCGGCCAGAGATCAATGTAGCAGCGGCAGGTGCCCTGCCGTAAAGACGCAAAGCTCCTCTCGCAACGTTTTTGATACATTTGGGTTTCTACAGATGTGCTATTGAGCCGGAACAATCCGGTTGCATAGCAGGACCGCTCCCGCTTTCTACCGAGTTGCACGCTTAGGACTGGAGAGAGAGGGTCGGGGAGGTAAATCAATGAATTCTGCAGAGAAGCTGACCCGGTCAGCGAAAATCCTGGCGTTCGCAGTGATGATTGCAGCTCCTGTTCTGGCGTTAAACAGCGGAACAGCGGCTGCGCAGGCAATTGAAGTGGGTGCGAGCTTTGGCGCGCCGCCACCCATTCCGGAGTACGATCAGCCAGCCTCCCCTGGTGATGGCTACATCTGGACACCCGGCTACTGGGCCTGGGACGGTGCCGCAAACGATTACTACTGGGTCGACGGAGCCTGGGTTGAGCCACCTTATGTCAACGCACTTTGGACACCCGGCTGGTGGGGTCCCGGCTACGGTGACAGCGGGTACCTTTGGAACGCCGGATACTGGGGTCCTTCCGTTGGGTACTATGGCGGCATCAACTACGGTTTCGGCTATTTCGGCACGGGCTACTACGGGGGTTATTGGCGTGGCGGTAGCTTCTGGGACAACCGCGGCTTGAATCGCTTTGGACCGGGCTTTGGCGGTGGTCACTTCTACAACGGCGGCTACGGCGGCTTTCGTGGCAATATCCGTGGCGGCGGCTTCGCGTTCAACCGGAACCCTTCCTTTGGCAATGGTGGCTTCAACCGGGGCGGCTTTGGCGGATCTAACGGGTTTGCCAATCGCGGCGGCCTGAACAGCACGAATGGTCTCGGCAATCGCGCAGGATTTAACGGGTCGAATGGGTTTGGAAACCGCGGTGGATTCAACGGTTCCAATGGCATTGCAGGGAACAACGGTTTTGCCAACCGCGCCAACGGGCAAAGCTTCAACAGCGGAGCGCATGGCTTTGCGTCTTCTGGAACCACCTTTGGTGGAGGCAACCGCAGCTTTTCGCAGCCGGGGAGTAACAATTCCGGTGGAGCACGCGGCTTCTCCTCAAATGGCGGGTCGTTTGGAGGCAGCCGGGGCTTCTCCTCACCGGGTGGCGGTTCCTTTGGCGGTGGAAGCCATAGCTTTTCAGCACCGGGCGGTGGTGGGGGTGGATTCCACGGCGGTAGCGGCGGCGGCTTTCATGGTGGTGGTGGCGGTGGCGGTTTTCACGGTGGTGGCGGTAGTGGAAGGCATTAACACGTCAGGAAAGAAAGGCCTGGCAAATGTCAGGCCTTTCTTCTTTCAGGACTGCAGAGTGATACCGCCATCGCGGCAATCTGCTCAAGCGCATCCGGACGGGCACTTGCCCGGGCTCTGCTGGAAAGTTCCTGCAGCAGTTTCGGGGAGCGTAGCAGCAAGGTAAGTCGTTGCAGCAACAACTCCGGCGTCAGTTCCGATTCATACAGCATTTCTGCTGCTCCCATGCGCACCATGGCCAACGCGTTCTTTGTCTGGTGATCGTCGGCCGCGCGCGGAAAAGGTACCAGCAGCGATGGACGCCCGGCAGCTGCCAGTTCGGCCACGGTACTGCCGGAGCGGGACATCACAAGCGTGGCACGATCCAGTTGCCGGGGCATGTCGTCAAAAAACGCGCAGACCTTTACGTCCTGTTCGACGTTACCGTTCCTGCGATACAGCGCTTCCGTCGCTTCAAACGATCGTTCGCCCGTCTGGTGAACGATCTTCAGGCCGGGAACAGCAGCCAGCAATCGACTGGCGATTATTGGCATCGTCTCGTTGAAGACGCGGGCACCATTGCTGCCCGCGGTAATCAGCAGGCGTGGCGGGTCGGTCTGCAGCGGGCCTGCGGCGACAATCTCATTGCGCACGGGTACGCCGGTCACAACCGCCCGTCGGAAAAATGGCACGGTGTCTTCATACGCAACCGCCGCCAGCCCAACAAAGCGGCCCACCCTGCGATTGACCATGCCGGGAACCGCGTTTGGCTCGTACACCATGGTCGGCACCCGCAGGCCGCGGACGTCCTCGGTGAAGTCGAAGTCCTCGGCCATCCACCGGCCGGCCTTGTCGAGCAGTTTCGGGAAGTCCTCGGGACGGGGCGCCACTCGCTGGTAAAGCTCGTACA
>CAXTFT010000025.1:0-10633 GCA_964243585.1 uncultured Terriglobus sp. | reverse complement strand
CGACCCCAACGACTACATCCGGACGAAATCTGCGCAGAAAGAACAGGCACTGCCTCACCGCGAGCGGTAGACCGGCAGACGTCCTTAGGCGGGTCAGCAGAGACACATTTGCCAGCTGGCCCACCTGGATCAATTCCAGCGGAAAGCCTGCGGCGGGCACCAGCTTTGTTTCAATGCCGCGCGAAGTGCCAATCAGCCGAACCTCTGCGCTGTACGAGTCGCGCAATTCACGCGCAATCGCAATAGCCGGAATGACATGACCGCCGGTGCCACCGCCTGCAATCAGCACGCGTAAGCCGGCAGGCGCATTTGCCAAGCCGCTAGTTGCCGGCAACACGTCAGTCGATCTCGCGGGTAACGTTCAGCAGGACGCCCATGCTGGCCAGCGTAATGAACACACTGGTACCCCCGGAAGATATAAACGGCAGCGGAATGCCCTTGGTTGGCAGCAGCGCCAGTACCACACTCATGTTGAAAAAGGCCTGGATCAGGATCGCACTGGTCATCCCAAATGCCAGAAAACGGGCAAATGGATCCGTGGACAGGTACGCCGCGCGCAGCCCGCGATACCCCAGCAGAACGAACCCTGCCAGCAGCAGCAGCGCACCCAACAGGCCAAGTTCTTCGCACACCGTGGCATAGATGAAGTCGGTATGCGGCTCAGGCAGGTAGAACAGCTTCTGCATGCCCTCGGTTAGTCCCTTACCGAAAAAGCCGCCGGTACCCACCGCAATCAGCGACTGAAGGATGTGGAACCCGGCACCGCGCGGGTCAGCCTCAGGGTTCACAAAGGCCAGCATGCGCGCACGACGAAAAGCCACGTGGAACAGCATGTAGTACAGCAGCGGGGCGGCTGCGGCAAAGGCAATGCCGATATAGCGCACCTGGATGCCTGCAAGCCAAAGCATCAGCACGGTAACCCCGGCACACACAATCGCCGTACCCAGGTCCGGCTCCTTAATGATGAGCGCGATAAACAGCAGCGGAACCGCAACTGCGCGCAGCAACGTGCCGCGCAGGTCATCAATCTGGTGAATCCGATTCTGCAGGAAATAGGCAAGGAACAGCACAATCAGCGGCTTGGCAAGCTCGGACGGCTGCAGCGTCATACCACCCACCCGCACCCAGCGGTGCGCACCGTTCATGCCGCCCATAAAGAACACGCTGATCAGGAGCAAGGCAGTCATCGCGATCAGCGGGAAAACGACCTTGGGATTGTTGTAACGGCGGTAATCCACCCTCATCAACAGAAACAGCGCCACAATACCCAGCACTACAAAAAAGGCTTGGCTTAGGACAAACTTATAAGCCGAGCCAAACTGTTCTTTTGCCATCACGGCGCTGGTGGAGAAGATCATCACCAGCCCGAAGAGGACCAGCGCCAGCACCGTTCCGAAGAGCCACTTATCCGCACCGACGCGCTTTGCCATACCTATCGCAGCCTATCGTCATAAGGCGGCAGCGATGCACAAGGTTTGCACGGAAGGTATCTCTGCTGGTACGCGAAGGATTACTTCGGCAGTGCCCTCACCAGATTCACGAACATGCGTCCGCGCTGCTCGTAATTCTCAAACTGGTCGAAGCTGGCACAGGCCGGTGCCAGCAACACCGTCTCGCCCGGCTGCGCCGCAGCAGCAGCCATGCTGATCGCACCGTCTAACGTGCCTGCGCGCTCCAACTGAACCTCGGCTCCAAGCTGGTGCTCAATGATCTCGGCAGCCGCACCGATTGTGTAAATGCCGACGACGCGTTCGCGCAGCAGCGGCAGCAGTTCCGTATAGTCCGAGCCCTTGTCCTTGCCGCCCAGGATGATGCGGACGCCACCTGCGAACGACGCGAGCGCCTTCGCGGCCGCATCGACGTTCGTGGCCTTTGAGTCGTTGTAGTAGTCGACCCCACGCACCTTTGCGACAAACTGCAGCCGGTGCTCCACAGCCTGGAAGCTCGCGACTGCCCTGCGCACATTGGACGCCGTGATGCCTGCGAGCCGCGCCATCGCGACCGCCGCAAGAACGTTCTCCACGTTGTGCGCGCCGCGCAGCGGGACCTCTGCCAGCGGCATGATTGGCTCTGGCGTGCCGCCTTCCTTTGCCAGGAAGTAGATGCCGTCGCCGTGCACGAATGCACCCTGCTTGATGCGGCGCACCGCGCTGAACCAGTAAATCTGCGCCTTCGTTTTTGCCGCCACCATCTGCGTCGGTTTGTCTTCCGCATTCAGTACAAGGAAGTCATCCGCGGTTTGGTTCTCCGTGATGCGCGCCTTTGCCGCCGCGTAGTTCTCGAAGGTGCCGTGGCGGTCCAGGTGATCTGGCGTGATGTTCAGCACCGCCGCGATCTTTGGGCGGAACGTCTCGATGGTTTCAAGTTGAAAGCTGGAGACCTCCAGCACATTCCACGTCGCGTCGGTCGAGTTCGCCACCACCTCCACCACCGGCAGCCCGATGTTGCCACCCACCTGCGTGTGCAGCCCGGCCTGCTGCAGAATGTGGCCGACCAGCGACGTGGTCGTGGTCTTGCCGTTGGACCCGGTAATCGCGATGGTCTGCCCGCGCAGGGCCAGCGAAGCCAATTCCAGCTCGCCGATCAGCGGCACGCCATACCCGCGCACCTGCACGATCTCCGGCGTGGACAGCGGCACGCCCGGCGAGAGGACAACCAGATCCTGCCGCCGGAAAGTCAGCACGCCGTGGCCGCCCGTCTCCACCATGACACCCGCGTCCAGCAGCGCGGGAATCTCCCTCGCCAGCGCGTCACTGGGCCGCGCATCGCTCACCGTCACCCGCGCACCCAGCCCCCGCAGGTACAGCGCGGCAGAGACGCCGCTCTTGCCCAGGCCAACTACGAGTACGCGCTTGTTCTTCAGGTCCATCCCGGCTAGCCTACCGCAGCTTCAGCGTCGTAAGCGCGAACAGCGCGAACACCAGCGCCAGAATCCAGAAGCGCGCGATGACCTTGCTCTCACTCCACCCAGCGAGCTCGAAGTGGTGGTGCAGCGGGGCCATGCGGAAGATGCGTTTGCCGCCGCGCAGCTTGTAACTGCCCACCTGCAGCATGACGCTGACCGCCTCCAGGATGAACACGCCGCCGATGAACGGCAGCAGCAGTTCCTGCTTGATGAGCACGGCCACCGTGGAAATGGCACCGCCCAGTGCGAGCGACCCCACGTCGCCCATGAAGACCTCTGCCGGGTGCGCGTTATACCAGAGGAAGCCGATGGACGCGCCCACCATGGCGCCGCAGAAGATGGTCAGCTCGCCCGCCATGGGCATGCGCTGCAGCTCCAGGTAGTCGCTGAAAACCACGTGGCCGCTCACGTAAGTCAGCACGGTTAGCGCGCCCGCCGCGATGATCGTGCAGCCAATCGCCAGGCCATCCAAGCCGTCGGTCAGGTTCACAGCGTTCGAACTGAACGAGATGACCAGCATGACAAACAGCACAAACGGCAGGAACGAAATCCAGAACAGGCCATGCACATGGTGGATGGAACCGATGATCAGATCAGGGCGCAGCCGCTTCAGAAACGGCACCACCAGCCGCGTGCTGTACATGCCGCGCGTCTGCATCCACACCAGTACACACGCAATCAGGAAGCTGGCAAGAAACTGCAGCGCGAGCTTCTGCCGTCCGGTCAGCCCCTGGTTCTGCTTGTGGATGACCTTGATGTAATCGTCTGCAAAACCAATGGCTCCGAACGCCGCAGTGGACAGCACCGCGATCCAGACAAGTGGATTCGAAAGATCACTCCACAGCAGCGTCGGCACAAGGATGGAAATGCAGATGAGCACGCCGCCCATGGTGGGCGTGCCGGTCTTCTTCTTATGGCTCTCCGGGCCTTCGTCGCGGATGTACTGGCCGATCTGAAACTCCCGCAGACGCCGGATGACAAACGGACCGATCAGCAGCCCTATTAATAGTGCCGTCAGACTCGAAAAGACGCAGCGAAAGGTCAGGTACCGAAAGATGCGGAAGAGCCGAAAGATCGGGTAAAGCTTTTGATACAGCAGCCAATAAAGCAACGGTCCTCCGTCCGCACAGAGGCGGAGCAACAAACTTTCGCTTCTCAGCTTACGTTGCCCGTACAGCAGCACAATGGCAACGTTCCGGGTTAGATACCCATGCGTCTGTCATGCTGAGCAGAGCGAAGGATCCCGCGGCATTCTGATGCAGCAAAGCCGCTCAGGCTGTCTGGAAGCTCTTATGCGTGAAATGCTTGGGAGGCAAGGCCGCTCCAATGTGTCTCGGGACACTTCGCTTCATTCAGAATGACGGCAGTGCTAATGTGCTGGTATCTCCGAGTCCGTGAGCACAACCAGCGCCCGCTCCAGTCGCACCCCTCGTGAGGCCTTCATCAATACGGCATCACCGGGCTGAAGGTTCTCGCGCATCCATGCACCGGCCTGCTCCGGGGTTTCGACAAAAACCGCGTCCGTACCCGCGCCGCTAACCAAGGCTGCCGCGTGCCCGCGCACACCAACAACAACGTCCACTCCGCGCGCAACCATGTGCTGGCCGCAGCATGCGTGCAGCCGGTCCGCATCCGGGCCAAGCTCCAGCATTTCACCCGCAACCACAATGTGCCGGGTTGCATGAATAGCCATCAGCGCATCCACCATCGCGTCGAGCGCACGCGGGTTGCTGTTGTAGCAATCATTAAGGATGCGCGCACCGCGCCACTCAAGCTGTTCACCGCGCTTGTCGCCCGGACGCAGCGTCGACAGGCTTTCGATACACTGCGGCAGCGGAATGCCGCTCTCCAGCCCGACAGCGATCGCGGCGAGAGCGTTGTAGACATTGTGCTCACCTAGCAGAGCGATGTGGGCAGGGGCAGTTTGCTCGCCCACCTGCACCTTGAAATTTGTCCCCTCCGCGCCGGCGCTTTCGACCTCCATCACCTGGACACGAAGCCCCCTGGCATGAATACCGAATGAACGCACGTGCTTCTCACGATTCTGCCCAAAGCGCGAGACGTAGGCGTCATCCGCATTGAGAAAAGCTACTCCATCAGGCGGGAGTGACTGCACCAGCTCGTACTTCGCAGCCGCAATGCCCTCCATGCCATTTGCGAAATGCTCCAGGTGAACAGGCGCCACATTGCTGACTACGGCCCAGTCCGGTTCCGCGATCTTAGCCAGCGCGGCGATCTCGCCAGCGTGGTTCATGCCCATCTCGATCACGGCAACATCGTGTTGCGGCTGCAGCTTCAGCAACTGCAGCGGCACGCCAAACCCATTGTTAAGATTGCCCGCCGACTTCAGCACGTTGAATTTGGAAGCAAGAACCGCTGCCACACACTCCTTCGTGGTGGTCTTACCAGCCGACCCGGTAATGCCGATGACGCGCTTGCCCCAGGCACGGCGCACCTGCCGCGCAAGCGTCTGCATCGCTTTCAGAACACAGTCTTCACTGTCCGGCACGCGCAGCAGGCGGCAGCTATCGACTTCTGCAGGAACAACCCAGCGTGTGCTCACCACCGCTGCCGATGCACCTGCGCGCAGCGCACCTTCGACAAAGTCGTGCCCGTCAAACTGCTCGCCATGAACCGCAAAGAACAGTTCCCCCGCCGCAACAGTGCGAGAATCGATGGAGTGGCCCTGCACTTCGACGCACAAGTCGAAGTCTCCCTCTGCATGGATCCAATCCGCAACCTGCCCCAGCGTTAAAGTCATACGGCTGTCTCCCTCATGCGCAACGCGGCCGCGGCAATTGCCACGTCGTCGAACGGCATTGCGACTCCAGATGCTGTTTGTGTTTTCTCGTGACCTTTACCGGCAATCAGGACGATGTCTCCTGTGCGTGCTTCGTCTATCGCGAGTTGGATGGCGGCTGCACGGTCAAGCTCCACCCGCACACGCGTGTTCCCGCTCTCGCGCACACCCAACTGCGCTTCCTCGGCAATCCTCTGTGCATCCTCATTGCGTGGATTGTCGCTGGTCACAATCACCAGGTCACTGCCTTCGCCGGCGGCACGGCCCATCTTCGGCCGCTTGGTGTGGTCCCGGTTGCCGCCACAGCCGAACAGCGTGATCACTCGCGCGTCGCCAGCCAGTGCGCGGGCAAGAACAATCAAATTTCGCAGCGCGTCATCGGTGTGCGCATAGTCAACAACGACTGTAAAGCCAAGCATGTTGGCTACAGTTTCAAAGCGCCCAGGTACCGGCTTCAGATTGGCAGCGCCCTGCACTGCCTGATCAAGCGATAGGCCACGGCCAATTGCGGCGGCCACGGCAGCCACCAGGTTGTACACGTTCACCCTGCCTGTCAGCTGTGAGACCACTTGAGCGCGGCCAAAGGGAGTGGCAAGCGCAAAGCGTGTCGCACCGGCACACAACTGAACATCGCTGGCGACGAAGTCACCCGCACCGTCAAGGCTGTAGGTCCAGACCTGCTTGCAGGCAGATGCTGCAGTCAACATCTCTTGATGGTAAGGATCATCCGCATTGAGAACTGCAAGCCTGGGCGGCGGCGCGCCTACACCTTGAAACAACCTTGCTTTCGCAGCCGCATACGCAGTCATACTGCCATGGAAATCAAGATGGTCCTGCGTCAGATTTGTAAAGATCGCGACATCTACCGGCAAACCCCAGACACGTTCCTGCTGCAGCGCATGCGAACTCATCTCCATCACAGCTTCCGTCGCTCCCGCTGGAACACCGTCTGCGAATATCTGCAGCACATCCCGGCTTTCCGGAGTTGTGTGTTGACTGTTCCTGACCTCCCCTGCAATGTGGGTTTCAATCGTTCCAATTAGAACGCTGCGACGGCGCACGCTCTGCAACAAGCCCTCCAGCAGGAACGCGGTCGTCGTCTTGCCGTTGGTACCGGTAACAGCGGTCAGGGCAAGCGCACGCTCGGGATGTCGGTAAAAATTGGCGGAAACTGCAGCCAATGCTCTGCGGCCATCAGCCACCAGGACGGCAGGCACTTTACGCGCATCAGCAAACGCGAAGGTTTCGCGGGAATCCGTGACGATGGCTGCGGCTCCAGCGTCAAGCGCCTGCCTGACATAACGGTTGCCGTCGGTGGTTTCCCCGCGCATCGCCACGAACAACGATCCCTGGCGAACGGCACGCGAGTCATACTCAACACTCTGCAACTCTACGCACGAGGTATCTCTGGCACCAAGAACAGGCAAACCTTCGATGATCTCGCGCCACTGCATCAGCACGGATTGTAAAGCGATCGTGTTCGTGGAGGCGTCATCGCGTGAATCGTACAACGACTTCCGTGCCCATCGGCACCAGCGTGCCGGCTGCTGGCACCTGCTCACGCGCGAGGCCGCTGCCAACCGGCTGCACGCGCAAGCCCGCAACCGCAGCCTTCTGGATCACGGTACGCAGTCCTCCATCCAGCATGGGAACGGCAACCTTTCGGCTGGCATCGACCAGCACGGCACCATCCTCCCGCATACGGTCGCGCAAGGGCGCACGCAGCGGTTGTAGGGCTGCGGTCTCTTCAGAGACCCAGGAGGAGCCACCATGCTCACGGAACGTCTGCAACAGTTTGTCAGGTAGCGCGGCGAAGATCCCCTTCTTCATACCCATTACAGGAGTAGCGAATGCCGTTGCGGATACGACCGCTGCATCGCTCTTCTGGCGCAACGGATCATCTGCAGGCAGTGTGTTGATCTCTGCAAACAAGGCGTTCAGGTCACCCGTTTCCTCGCTGGGGCCTTCCACGTTTGCCATCTGCAGTTTCGGTGCGTCGTCCGGCTTTCGCGGCTTCAATGGCTGATCATGCGGCACGCCTAAATACTCCAGCACCTGCTGCGCCACTTCCGCGAACACAGGTGCGCTGGTCGCTGCTCCATAACCTGTACCGACCGTGGGCGTATCGATAACGACCGCTACGGTAATAGCTGGATTGTTTACTGGTGCCATGCCGGCAAAGCTGGCCACCAGCTTGGTATGCGAGTAAGCATGGGTAGCAGGATCGACCTTATTAGCTGTACCTGTCTTGCCCCCGGCACTGTACCCGTTCAATGCCGCGTTGCGGCCTGTACCCTCAACCACCGTACCCTGCATCATGCCACGCATCTTCGCGGCGGTAAGTTCGCTTATGACACGGTGCGCACCTTCCGGAAGTACAGCAGACACCTGATTGGATGGACGAAACAAGGCCGGCTTAAGAGACCCGTCACCCTTCACCTTTTCGGTCTCACTGAGCAGCACGTGAGGAGGAAGATAGGTGCCTCCATTCGCAATGGCTGAGACCATGGTCACCAATTGGATGGGAGTGACAGCCACTTCCTGACCAATGGCAATGGAGAGGATGCTGGTCGCACCCCATTTGCGTGGAGCAGCCAGCAGGCCCCGCGTTTCACTTGGCAGTTCCACACCGGATCGATCACCAAAGCCGAAACCGCGAATGTAATCATAAAACTTGTTCGAGCCCAGCTTCAGCGCCATCTTCGCCGCACCTACGTCACTGGAGTGCTCAAGCGCATACTGCACCGTCACCCTGCCGAAATGGTCGGACTTATCATCATGCAGCGTGCGGCCAAACATGGTCATGGCGCCGCCCTGGCAATCCACAATGTCTGTCGGCTGCACGCCAGCTCCGTCCAACGCAGCGGCATATGTGACTAACTTGAAAGTAGAACCCGGCTCATAAACATCGCTGACCGCTAGATTCTTCAACAAGCTTGCATCCTGGTGCCGAAGATCATTCGGATTAAATCGTGGCGCAATGGCAAGCGCAAGAATCTGGCCGGTGTGCGGGTCCTGCACCACCACCGTGCCGTGCGCAGCCTTCATCTTTTCCATCTGCGCGTCCAGCGCGCGCTCGGCAATATGCTGGATATTCGTGTCGATCGTCAGCACCAGGTTTTCACCGGGCAAAGGTTCACGCTCTTCACTGCCCAGGGCATGCCGCTTTGCGTCCAACGCGGTCAGCACGCGGCCCGGTGTGCCATGCAGGTCATCTTCAAATTCGCGTTCCATGCCACCCAGGCCGGTGTCATCCACGCCGACATAGCCAAGCACCTGCGCTGCCAGATCCGTGTTGGGATAGAAGCGTTTGAACTCTTTTTGTAAATAGACGCCCTTAAGGTTTAACTCTCGAATGCGCTGCGCCTGTTCCGGCGTCAACTTACGCGCCACCCAGGCGAAGTTTCGCGACGCATTCAACCGGGCCAGAATACTGCCTTGTGTCGTAAAGCTATCGGTTGGATCGATGTGGACGATGCCTGCAACGAGCTCGGCCACATTTGCGCGGTTCTCCCCAAGCTCACTTGGAACGGCATAAACCGATTCCGCCAGCACGGTTACAGCAAGTTCACGAAGGTTGCGGTCGTACAGCACACCACGCCGTGGAGCCACTTCAAAGGTGCGCTGCTGCTGCTTGGCCGCACGGTCAACCCAGTCACGATGCCTTACAATTTGCAGCCAGATCAGTCGCGATCCGATTAATCCCGTCCATAAAACAAAAAACAGCGCAACGTAAGCAAAGCGGACCCGGCGGATTGGTGCGGTAAGTTGCTGGCGCAAGGGCGGCATGATTACGAGTCCAGATCAGGAGAAATTAGAAGCTCTTGCATAATTCCAGATGAATCGCAAACGTTACTTAGGTAGAACGAACTCCGGCAGGGCTGCCTGCGCCAGAACAGTACGTGTATCAATAAAGGAACCGTCCGGCCGAACAACCTGCCCAGGCTGCGGTACATCCAGACCAAGCTGCTTGGCAATACGGTCAATGCGGTCAGGGTCCGACAGCTGTGCCTCACTCAATTGAAGCTGGCGATTGTCTTCCCGCAGGTGCTCCACACGCAGTTTCTGCGTTTCAATGGAATATCCGGTCTCTATAGACGAAAAGTGCTGCCAGACGTAAGTCATGACCATGAGAAATAAAACGCTCATCGCAATGGTGAACGAACGCATTTCCTTGCGGCGTTCCGGATCGTCGGCTTTCACAATGCGGCTATTGTCGATGTACTTTGTGAAGAAAATCTCTGGTGTTGGTCCTCGGCGCGCGCGGCGCTGCTGCTCAAAGACACCACGGTTGTGTTCACGGAACGATTCCACACGTTCACGCTGCGCCCGTCCTTCCATCATGCTTAATGGTCCTGTCTGTTCCATCACCCTCTTCGCCTCCGTCCTGACTGGCCCCTGCTTACTAAGAGATGGAGGCTTATCTCGACTAAATCTTCCGTATCGTTCTAAGTCTCCGGGAGTAGTTTTCCTAACTTCCCACAGATTTATCCACAGCTCGCGGTTTAACTTACTCCTGAACGATTGCCGCGGCTGCTCCCTCCGCTGGGAGGTATCTTCCTTGTAACTTGCCTCTGCTGCTCCACACGTTCCGCAACCCGCAACTTTGCACTTCTCGATCGCGGATTTTCATCGATCTCATGTTCGGTGGCGACGGTGGGCTTCTTGGTTACTAATTTCCAGATACCCGCCTGCGCACCTTCCCTTAGTGCGTCCTTTGCAATGCGATCTTCCAATGAATGGAAGCTGATGACCGCCAGCCTTCCACCCGGCTTGAGTAAAGAAGGCGCGCTTTTTAGCAGCGACCGTATCTCACCCAGCTCATCATTCACTCGAATCCGGATTGCCTGAAAGGTTCTTGTCGCGGGATGAATCGTATCCGTTTTCATTGAGGGGGCCGCGGCCGAAACTACCCTGGCTAACTCTGC
>CAXTFT010000024.1:29251-31268 GCA_964243585.1 uncultured Terriglobus sp. | reverse complement strand
GCGCCGACGAAGACCCTGGCGAAGGTGCCAACTTCATCGCGAAAAAACGGCCACAGTATGCGGGCGTGTGTGATCTGCGAGACGGGCGGGGTGCGGGCAGAGTTGCTGCCCACAGTGCCGGTGGAGGAGGTCTGGGGCATCGGTGGAGCCTCGGCCGCCAAGCTCGCGAATCGTGGAATCCAGACGGCTGCACCTGGTTTGTTTGATCTCTCAGAGTGATGACGGCGCGAGAGAGAGGCCTGCGATCGCTCACCATCGTTCGCCCGCTAACGATGGCGGTTGAAGCCAACCTTTGGCCGTATGCTTCTCGTTCTGTCGCTTCCATCGTCGCTAGAACGAAAACGGCTTGAAGAATATGCAAAGAGGCGAAGCTGGCAACGGGTTCCATCTCATGACAAGCACGATGGTGCGGACCGATCCAACCGCCTTCAAGGAAGTTTTTGCAGACGGCTTGCCTCGATTGGCGAACTGCTGCTTTCCTTCGGCCAACAGCATCTTCTAAGCCGGCAAGTCCATGTCTATAGCCCCCACCTGTCACTTGACTGCGCTGGGATGCTCTTCGCCCATTTGTAAGTGCATTTTGCAAAGAAGACAGCAGGAAGGTGGGTCGGCCATGCCAGAATAAAACCGAGGCAAGCCATGGGAAGAAACCAGCAAGGGAAGCCGACACGGTACACCGGCCTTACAGGATGGCTCTTGCTCCCTCCGGTCTGGACGCTTCTGGGCTGTGCTGCTTATGCGCGTCACGTCCTGTTCGTGCAATCCGCCCAGAACTTTTCCTTGCCAGAGCTGACCGGCTGGCTTTCGAGTTTTTACCCATGGATCTTGCTGTCGCCACTTATCTTCAGGGTGGAGCGGCGTTACCCAATGCGCCCCGGAACCGCGTTCAGATCTGTAGGAATTTTCTCGCTTTGAGCCTGCCCGTCACTTGGGTCGGCGGTAAGCTTGCCTGGGCGCTAGGCGGGTTGATCCGTATGGCTTTGTCGCAGCCTGCAGTCGCCCACACCTCCTTCTGGAGCGTTCCTTCCTGCGATTTCGTCCTCCAGCAGAGCCTCTACTGGCTTACCCTCGCGGCCGCTTACACGGTATCGAACCTGAGTTCGTACCACGAAGCGCAACGAAACCTGGTGCAGGCGGCTTTGGAGAAGGCTGAGCTCGAAGGCAGCTTGAAAGAAGCTGAAGTTGAGACGATGCGCATGCGCCTCAACCCACACTTCCTCTTCAATTCTTTGCAGAACATTTCTTCCCTTGCACATAAAGACCCTGAAACTGCAGCTCGGATGCTCGCGAGCCTTGGAGATCTGCTGCGCTCTGCTACTGGAAGGGGCGTCGGCCAAGAATCCGCGCTCATGACGGAGATCGATCTTACAAAGGCCTACGCTGCCATAAAGCAGATGCGCTTCCATGATCGAATCTCCGTACGATTTCATGTAGAGCCAGGATTGGAGCGGGCACTCGTGCCGACTTTCATACTTCAACCGCTCGTCGAAAATGCCATCAAGCACGGTCTAGGTGGGGGCACAGGGTCTGGCGTGATTGAAGTTGAAGGAGCGCGCCTTGACGGCAACCTTGCTCTAAGCGTCACCGACACCGGAGCGGGTTTTCCCCCACAAAAACATAGAAGCATTGGAAACTGGCGTTGGGCTTGGAGCGACGATTGGCCGTCTGGAACGAATGTATGGTCATGATCAGTCTTTCTCGATCCGGCGTCTTGGTGACAGCGACACCGAAGTGCGTGTCGTCATCCCATTCGAACAAACCCCATGGAGATATCCAGTCGTGAGCCCGCTACGAATCCTGATCGTCGATGATGAATCGCTCGTGCGGGAGGCCGTTCGGAAGGGAGCTTCCGAGATGGACGGCATCACGGTTATCGACGAGTGTGGCTCCGGCAAAGAGGCGATTGCTGCAATCCATTCGCTGAAACCCGACCTCGTTCTTCTAGACATACAGATGCAGGATTGCTCGGGTATTGATGTTGTCGAGCAGGTTGGCCTGAACCACATGCCGCCGGTCG
>CAXTFT010000024.1:3960-29241 GCA_964243585.1 uncultured Terriglobus sp. | reverse complement strand
CTATCAGCCGTTCGGATTTACACGGCCGTATTCGCCCAAGCCGCCGCCGGTCGTCTTTGTCACGGCATACGATGAGTTTGCGGTAAAAGCATTCGAACTGAACGCCGTGGATTACCTGCTCAAACCCTTCGACACATCTCGATTGCACGCAAGCATTGAGCGTGCACGACGACGGCTGGCAGACGGCGAAACCCTGCTGAGTGGCCTTCAGGTACTCGTCAATCAGAAGCAGAAGAGATGGCCGGATCGGATCGTGGTGCGTAACGGAGATCGCTTCGACTTCGTCGGGGTGGACACGATCAGTTGGATCGAATCAGCGGACAACTATACGCATCTGCATTGCGGAGTGAAGTGCCACCTTCATAGCGAGAGCCTTGCTAGTCTGGAACAACGGCTGAACCCAGCATTATTCCTCCGAGTTCATCGCGGAAGAATCGTTCATATCGCTCATGTAACCGGAGTTCGGCACAGGTTCAACAGCACCTATGAAGTCGAGTTACGCGACGGTACGCGACTCAGCACGGGGAGGAACTACCGTACTGCCGTACAGGCTCAACTTTTGCATTGATGCTGAATGATCCGGTAACAGATCTCCACGATCCGCTAGACAGAATTAGGTTTAGCGGACATTGTGCAGAGGAAAAGCTTTTCCGACCTGTGGTGATCAAGCTCCAAGGTGCACCGGATCCCTCAACGCTTGCGATTTGTGATGAGATCGAGGCCGACGTGATGAAGGTGTTCAAGCATGGCTTGTTCGGCGGCTTCGCCTTCTCCACGAATGATGGAGTCGACAATGCGACGGTGATGTTCGATCATCTGCTTGCAGTCTGGCGCGTTGTGGCCCGTAACTTCGCGGCTTTTGCGGGAATGCAGCAGCAGGGCGCTGTTCAACTCGATGAGCACCGGGTTTCCCGTGGCCTCAACGATGGCGGTATGCAGCAGAAGGTCGTGCTCACCCATGCCGTTCCAGTCCGGTGCCTGCTCGATGCGGGCACACTCGCTTTCAATGCGCATCAGCTCAGATTGGCTTGCGCGGGCGGCCGCGAGCCTTGCTGCCGCGGGCTCAAACATCTTCCGGACTTCCAGAAGATCCAGAAGGTTGAAGTCGGCGGAGCGGAGTTCGACCTTGGCCGGCCATCCCGCACGCAGCCCCTCCAGTGACTTTACATAGGTACCGTCACCGCGCCGGCTCTCCGTCACATCCAGAATGTTCAACGCTTTCACAGCTTCGCGGATCGCCGGTCGCCCGACGCCGAAGGTCTCTGCGAGCAGCCGTTCCGGCGGCAGCATTTGTCCTACCTGGTAGCCATTGTCCTCAATGAAGGCGCGGAGGGTCGCAAGCACGCCGGTGGTGTCGGCGCTTTCACGGGCGACGCCGTGTTCCTTGCCCTGGTAAGACCGGAGTTGGGCAGGTCGCCCCAGCTTGGCGGAGGTCGGCGGCATCTGCCTCCATGATGCGGGAGCCGTGAGTTTCTGGCAAATTGCGTAGCGTCTAAGCCCGTCTTTGCTGCAGTGGAACGTTTCCGCTTGACAGTTGTGTTTTTCGCATGCAGTAATGGCCCCGAACTTTCTTACAGGTAAGACCAATTAGGAGTTGCCATGACGGTCTGCGTTCCAACCTCATTTTTCCTGCTACTTCGCAGAGCATCTGCCAGAGTAGCCCTTGGCACAGCCATGCCGTTCATGGCCTTGCTTCCGCTTATTGGTCAGACCGGTAATGGCCGTGTCCGCGGCACCGTGACAGATGCGTCACAGCATCGGGTACCTGCTGCTGAAGTGACGTTGCGCAGCGAGACCACCGGCGCGGAGCAGGCCAGCAAGACAAGTGGCAGCGGCGAGTTCGTCTTCCCGCAGGTGCCACTCGGGCAATACACGTTGCACGTGAGCGCCCCCGGCTTCAGCAGCTTCGACCAGAACGGCATCCAGGTCACCGCCGACCAGAACCTGACGCTACCGGTTGCGCTCGTCGTCGGAGGCTCAAGCGAGACGGTTACGGTCACCGAAGCAGGTGCGCTGGTGGACACGCAGACCGG
Organism: uncultured Terriglobus sp.; assembly: GCA_964243585.1. Taxonomy (GTDB): domain Bacteria; phylum Acidobacteriota; class Terriglobia; order Terriglobales; family Acidobacteriaceae; genus Terriglobus. The sequence continues at coordinate 27,208 of CAXTFT010000024.1, read as the reverse complement.
TACGCTGAAGAGCATCATCGACAGCAAAAGCATTGAAGACCTGCCGCTCGCCAACCGCGATCCGCGCGCACTCATCGCGCTGTCGCAGGGAGTGGCGGCCGTAGCGCCAACGTTTAATTCAAACCAGCAGAGCTCTACCTTGCCGAATACGCCGTATTTCTCTGTGAATGGCAGCCGTGCAAACACGCTCAACTATCTGCTGGACGGCATCGACAACAATGACTCCTACACCAATGTCGCTAACCCGTACCCTGACCCGGACGCGCTTGCGCAGTTCAGCGTACAGGTGAGTAACTTTGATGCCGAGTACGGCCGAAACTCCGGCGCAATCATCAATGCGATCACCAAGTCGGGCACGAACAAAATTCATGGCTCCGCTTATGAGTTCCAGCAGAACAGCACGTTTGGCTTGAACGCGCTCTCGTCCATTGACAGGTTCAACGGAGCGACCGTGCCGGTTCTTCACTTCAACCAGTTTGGCGGCTCGATTGGCGGCCCGGTGGTGCTGCCGCACCTCTACAACGGTCATGACAAGAGCTTCTTCTTCGGTTCCTACCAGCAGACCGTTACACACGCTGCCTCCTCCCGTGCAGAGGTACTGGTGCCTACGGCCGCGCAGCGTGCCGGCAACCTTGCCGCGCTCGGCACAACGATCTATGACCCGGCTACGCCCACCGCTCCTGGTACGCTCCACGGCAGCGTGCCTTTCGCAAACAATCAGATCCCCACGGGCAGGCTTGATCCGGCGTCGCTCCAGTTCCTCACCACCTATGTGCCTTTGCCAAACTCCACAGACGCCACACGGCCAAACTCCTTCTTCTACACGCAGCCATCGGCCATTTCGCAGGGGCAACTTACGGTGCGTGGCGACCAGACGCTGTCGCATGGCAATCAGCTTTCGGTCGGGTACTACCGCTACACCTTTGATGGCGGATCACTGCCGCCTTTAACGGGAAACATCTACTACGCACGTGCGGGGTTCATTGGGGTGGCACACCATGCCTCAATCAACCTGACCTCAGTGTTGTCTTCGCGTCTGGTCAATCTGTTCTCCTTTGGGTACAGCCATCTCTACACGCATCCCGGCAACCCGCCGGCGGGCTATCCCACGTCGAACACGCTGGGTCTGAAGGTGTACAGCGCCCCGCCCAATCCGCTGGCCTTCGGCATCTCGGGCTTCTCCGGTGCGCCCGGCGAAGGTGGCAATGGTCTGCCAAACATCCGCAACAACTTTCCACTTACAGACGCGGTGAGTTATCAGGCCGGGGCGCACTCCATCAAATTCGGCGGCGGCATGACTGCACAACAGCAGCACTGGATCTACAACCAGGCATTCCCGAACTTTGCGTTCACGGGAGACTTTACCGGTGCCGGGCTGGGAGATTTTCTGCTCGGCAACCCGCGCTACTTCACGGAGAGCAATACGCAGGAGTTGAATACACGCTTTAAGCAATGGTTCCTGTTCGCACAGGATAACTGGAAGGTGTCGCCTCGGCTGACCGTGGATGCCGGCCTTCGTTGGGAGCCGTTCATCCCGCCGCATTTTGTGCACGGTACCAACCCGGTCAGCCAGGTCCGTCCGGCGGCGGTGGCAGCCGGACAGCACTCCACCGTGTACCCGAACGCGCCTGCCGGGCTCTTCTTTGCCGGTGATCCAGGTGTGCCGAACGGCGGCACGAACTCGGTGTACACAAACTTCTCGCCGCGCGTCGGTTTCTCCTATGACGTTGCCGGCCGGCAGCGCACCGTCGTGCGCGGAGCTTTCGGTCTGTTCTTCGATCAGCCAAAAGCCATTAACTATAACCGCTTCACCAACGGGCAGCCGTTCAACATCTTTCAGCAGCTCTTTAACGATCCGAGCAACCTGTATAACTGGCGCGATCCTTACAAGGGCGGTACGGACCCGGTTGCTGCATTTGCCACACAGGGGAACAACCCCGGCGAAACCGCCCAGTTCTTCGGACCCCTGCAGGGTGAGCTACAGTTCATTGATTTTCATATTCCCTATGTCGCGCAGTGGAATCTTACGGTGGAGCAGCAGTTGCCGCTAGAGACGCTGTTGCGCTTGACCTATGTCGGCTCAAAGGGAACGCACCTGCAGTGGGCGAGGGATAGCAATGCGCCGCAGCGGCAAGCGGGCCCGTCCGCAAACTGGGCAAGCGCGCAGGCGCGGCGTCCGCTGGATCCTTCATTCGGTTACATTCACGGCCTGTATTGGGATGGCTACTCGGAGTACCAAAGCTTCCAGGTAAGTCTGGAACATCGCTTCCGTCAAGGCCTGTCGACGAACCTGAATTTCAGCCATTCCCGCACCTTTGACAGCAACTCGGACGGTGCGGAGTACATTACCGCTGGCGTGCAGGACCCCTATAACCTTCGTGCGGAGTACGGTCGTTCGGACTTGGACGTTCCCAAGAACTTTGTCGGTTCTGTTGTGTATGAATTGCCGATCCCTTCCACGGGCAACCGGGTTGCCGATTTGTTCGTGCGGGGCTACCAGCTGAACAGCATCATTTCGGTGCACAGCGCTCCACCATTCTCGGTGTTCAGCGTTTACGACAACGAGTTGACTACCCAGCCTTACCAGCGCGACAAACTGATCGGCAATCCCGTGCTGGCAAACCGTGGCCCCAAGCAGGCTTACAGCGCGTACTACAACACGGATGCTTTCTACAACGCACATTTCAAGGCACCCTATACACCGGACATCGACAGTAACATCTCCAGCCGCAACGGTTTCCGTGGACCGGGCTACGCGAACATCGACCTGAGCGCATTCAAGAATCTGAAATTCGAGCGCGCGGAGATACAGGTCCGGGCACAGGCATTTAACGCCTTCAACAACGCTAGCCTCGGTATCAACGGAGCGACGCAGTATCAGTACAGCAGCGAGTTCGGCAAACTGACCACGTCAAAGGGTGGGCGCGTGCTGCAGTTCGGTGTGCACGTCGGCTTCTAACGCAAGGCTAAGTGGGGCGCGTCGCCAAGGTGCGTCACCACGCTCTGAAACAAGGTGCTCCGGAGACAAGGCAGGACATGAAGATTACACAGGTGAAGACCTGGATGGTCGAAGGCATCAAGTACAACTGGGTCTTCGTCAAGGTGTTCACAGAAGACGGTCTCTCCGGCATCGGAGAGGGCACGAACTGGCCGGGCAGCCCAATGATTCTGGCAGCGTGCCAGCATGCCGGGGAGGTCCTCGTCGGCGAAGACAGTTCGCGGATCGACTATCTCTGGACAAAGCTGTACCGCGACTTCAACTGGATTGGGCAGGGCGGTCCGGTGCTGAGTGCGATCAGCGCCATCGACATGGCACTGTGGGATCTGGCAGGGAAGCGCGCCGGCATGCCTGTGTACCAGCTACTGGGTGGCGCCTTTCGCAGGGAGATCAAGCTGTATGCGAACTACTGGTTCCTGAAAGGCACGGGCAAGCCCGAGGACTATGCGGAGCAGGCGATCGGCATTCGGGAGCGCGGATTTCTGGCCTGTAAGATGGACCCGTTTGCTCATGTGAACTATTGGTACGGCGAGGACCTGCAGGACAACCTCGGCCTGACGGAAAGCGGCAAGCAGCTTGCCATTGAGCGCCTGCTGGCTGTGCAGCGCGCGGTAGGTTCCGACTTCAAGATCGCGGTCGAGACACACGCCATGCTCAACGGTCCCACCGCAGTGGAGATGGCGCATCGCATCGCCGATGCCGGCATTAACTGCATGTGGTACGAGGAGCCGGCAGGCCCGGAGTTCCCGCGGGAGATCGCCGCCATCAAGCGGCAGATCCGCCTGCCCGTATGTGTGGGTGAACGGCTTCACTCCCGCTTTCAGGCAAGGCCGATTCTGGAAGCGCAGGCGGCGGACATCCTCATGCCCGACATCACGCGCTGCGGCGGCATCGGCGAGATGAAGCGGATTGCCACCATGGCCGAAGCCTTTAACGTACCCATCGCACCGCACAACCCGAACGGGCCCGTGTCCACCATTGCGGCGGCGCATGTGATGGCATCCATCCCGAACTTCTTCTATCAGGAGTTCATGGCGACCGACGTTCCGTGGCGCGACACCGTGCTCGACCGGCCGCTGCCGGTGCGTGACGGCATGTACATCCTCGACGATGCACCCGGCCTCGGCTTCGACCTCGTGGAAGAAGAGATGAACCGGCACCCGGGTGTGACGGTACGGCGTCCCGGCTTTTACGTGTAGCACTGCACCGTTGGAGGTGGCGTATGGAATGGAAGAACGATACGGAACTGTTTGCGCTGATCAAGCAGCAGCTGTTCACCGCGATCATCGGAGACGTGCTCGATCTCCAAGGGCAGCACCATCAGTTTCTGCCGCAGCAGTGCCGTCCGCTGGCACCGCACATGGTGGTGGCGGGCCGGGCCATGACGGTGCTTGAGGCAGACGTATTTCACCTGCCGACACCGCCCTTCGGCAAGATGCTGGAAGCGCTGGACGACATTCAGGAGAACGAGATCTACGTGGCCGCGGGCTGCGCTCCACGCTACGCCCTTTGGGGTGAGCTGATGGCGACCGCGGCACAGAAGCGCGGGGCCGCGGGCGCGGTGATGGCGGGCTACTCCCGAGACACGCGCGGCATCCTGGCCATCGATTTCCCAACCTTTTCCTATGGCACCTACGCCAAGGACCAGCGCGGCCGCGGCATGGTGATCGACTACCGTGTGCCGCTGGAGATCGAAGGTGTCACGATCCGTCCCGGCGACATCCTGGTAGGCGACATGGACGGCGTGGTGGTGCTGCCCCGTGAGCTCGAGCAAGATGTGATTTCGCAGGCCCTGGAGCAGAGCCGCAAGGAGAACACGGCGCGCACCATGCTGCTGAACGGTGCGCGCGCGCATGATGTCTTTACCGAAACGGGTGTGCTTTGAGCGGTCTGGATTTCCGCGGCAAAGTGGCCATCGTTTCCGGTGCCGCGAGCGGCATCGGCGCGGCGACCGCGGCTGCCCTTGTAAAGCACGGCGCACAGGTTGTGCTGTTCGACCTGGACGAGGCGGGCGTGCAGCGGGCGGCTGTTGAACTCGGCCCGGCGGCAACGCCCGCAGTCGTGGATGTCGCTTCGCCGGAAGCCGTCAAGGCAGCCGTCGACCAGGTTGCGGAAGAGCATGGAACTGTTCACCTGCTCGCGCATTGCGCCGGCATCCAGAGCTACGGCACGGCGACGACCACGTCCACTGAATCCTGGCGCAAGACACTGGCTGTCGACCTGGATTCCGCGTTCTATCTTGCAAGCGCCGTTCTTCCGCACATGCAGCAGGCCGGTGGGGGAGCGATTGTACTCACCGGATCCACGCAGTCGGTCGTCGCGCATCGCAATTCGCTGGCGTATGTCACGGGGAAGCACGGCCTGCTCGGTATCACGCGTTCCCTGGCGCTGGACTACGCCGCCTATGGCATACGCACCAACTGCGTGCTGCCGGGCGCAATCGATACGCCGATGATTCGTTGGGGTGCCAGCCGTGATCCGAATCCTGAGCGCGTGCTGGCCGCATGCGATTCGCTAGCGCTGCTGGGCCGCATGGGCCGGCCGGAAGAGATTGCCGACGTAAACCTCTTCCTGCTGAGCGACATGGCGAGTTATATCACCGGCGCGTCCATCGTGGTCGACGGCGGACAGCTTGTGCCCTGTGGCGGCACCGCCTTTCAGCGCGTAGGTACAGGCGGAGAGGACGAGCCGGGCGCATGATCCCTTCCGTTCATCTTGCCGCCGGCGATTACCTTGTTCTGGGCGCGTACCTGTTGCTCACCATCGCAGTGGGCTGGTACGCGCGCCGGCGCGTGCACACCAGCACGGACTTCTTTCTGGCCGGCCGCGCCATGCCCACCTGGGTCGCCGCGATCGCATTTATCTCGGCAAACCTGGGCGCGCAGGAAGTGATCGGCATGGGCGCGTCGGGGGCAAAGTATGGCCTACCGACAGCGCACTTCTATTGGCTTGCCGTGCCCGCGATGGTCTTCGTCGGCATTATGATGATGCCGTTCTATTACGGCTCACGGGCGCGCAGCGTGCCGGAGTATCTGCGGCTGCGCTTTGACGAAAAGACGCGCGCCCTGAATGCCATCTCCTTTGCCGTGATGACGGTGTTTTCCTCGGGCGTTTCCATGTATGCCATGGGCAAGCTTTTCTATCTGCTACTCGGCTGGAACTTCAATACGAGCGTCCTGCTGTCCGCGCTGATCGTGCTGTGCTACGTCTCGCTTGGTGGTCTGACCAGCGCCATCTACAACGAGGTGCTGCAGTTCTTTCTGATCGTGCTTGGGCTTGCACCGCTCTCGTGGATGGGCATGCGCTCCGTTGGCGGATGGACCGGCCTGCAGAGCCGCCTGGCCACGCTCTCCGTGCAGCATGGCTATGCGCCCGGTGCCTACACGCACGTGTGGCGGTTTATGAATCATGCGAACACCAATCCCGTAGGGGTGGAGTGGTTCGGCCTGCTCTTCGGTCTCGGCTTCGTGCTCAGCTTCGGCTACTGGTGCACGGACTTCCTGGTGGTGCAGCGTGCGATGTCGGCACACAGCCAGGAAGCGGCGCGGCGCGTGCCGGTGGTTGCGTCGATCCCGAAGATGATCTTTCCGCTGATCGTGATCCTGCCGGGCATGCTGGCGGCTGTAATCACGGCAGGCGCGCATAGCGGGGCTACAGGCAGCGGCTACGCGGTTGCAACGGGTATCATCCCCGCCAAGCTCGCGGCAAACGGAGCGGTGCTGCATGACGCACTCGGCCATGTTGTGGCGGACTACGACCTCGCCACACCGATGATGCTCATCCACTTTCTGCCTGCCGGCATGTTGGGCCTTGGGCTCACCGCGCTGCTTGCCAGCTTCATGTCCGGCATGGCCGGCAACGTGACGGCGTTCAATACGGTTTTCACCTACGACATCTATCAGGCCTACCTAAAGCCGAGCGCGCCCGACAAGCACTACGTCACCATCGGCCGAGTCGCGACCGTGGTCGGGGTGGCACTGTCGGTATTTGCGGCCTACCTTGCCGCATCGTTCAACAACATCATGGATCTGCTGCAACTGGTCTTTGCCTTCGTGAACGCACCGCTCTTCGCCACGTTTGCCTTGGGCATGTTCTGGAAGCGGACAACCGGTCACGCCGCGTTTACTGGCCTTCTAGCAGGCATGGCCGCCGCTGCCGCACATCATGGCATCAGCCTTCCGCAGGGTGCCGAGCCGGGTGTGCATGGCGGCTTTCTGGGGGTACACGCACTCTATGGCAGTGACCTGGCACAAGCCTTCTGGACTGCTCTGGTTGCCTTCATCGTCTGCACGGTGGTGACGGTTGCTGTGAGCCTGGCGACCCATGCGCCCGACCCAGCCCAGTTGAAGGGGCTTGTATACACCCGCGCGATGGGTCTACAGAGCAGCGAAGAACCCTGGTACGTCCGGCCGGAGGCGCTTGCGGTGGCTGTGCTGGTCACTGCATTGGCGTTGAATCTTTACTTCTTCTAGTGACAAGCCGCGTGCTGCGTACAGCTGCGGCTGCGTTGAAAGGACAAAATCCATGTATCTTCGGCTAGCCCGTTGCCTTCCTGCCTTTTTCATCCTGATTGCCTTCTGCCTCTCCTTGAAGAACACCGCCGCGCAGGCACCCCAGCAGGGCGAACACTCTGTTGCCATCGCTCCTGATCCAGGCACGCTCGCCCCGGTGCCGCCTATGGGCTGGGCAAGCTGGAACCACTTCTTCTGCGACTACAACGAGCAGACTATCCGTGAGCAGGCAGACGCCCTCGTCTCAACGGGCATGCGCGACGCTGGGTACAAGTACGTCGTCATTCAGGAGTGCATCGCACGTGAACGCACCGCTAATGGCGAGCTCCTCGTCGACAAGGAGCGCTTTCCGCACGGGCTGCCGGCGCTCGTTGCTTACATCCACAAGCTGCATTTAAAGGCCGGCATTTACACCGACATCGGCAAATACACCTGCTACCCCAACCCGCGTTACCAGGGCAGCTACGGTCACGAGCAGCAGGACGCGACGACATTTGCCGGGTGGGGCATCGACTTCGTCGAGATGGATTACTGCAACCGCGAAGAAGAGCATACCGGTCGCTGGGTCTACGAGCGCATGGCTGCCGCCATCAAGGCGACAGACCGGCCGATGATCTTTTATCTCTGCGCCTGGGGCAATGAACAGCCATGGGAGTGGGCGCTCGGCAAGGCGCAGATGTGGCGCACCGAGTATGACGTGTCGCTTGAGAAGAACCACGTGGAGTGGGGACGCATGTGGCGCAACTTTGAATCGAACACCGTGCACGCCGTGCTGACCGGGCCGGAAAGCTGGAACGATGCGGACATGCTCGAGGTCGGCAACCCCGGCCTGAACGACACGGAGGCGGAAGCGCAGATGTCCATGTGGGCAATCTCACCGTCACCGCTGCTTGCCGGTGCCGACCTGGCGCACATGTCGCCGCGCTCACGCGAGATCTACACAAATCGTGAGGTAATCGCCATCAATCAGGACCCGCTGGGTGCAGGCGCGGAGAAACTGAAGGAGCCCGGCCCCGGTCTTGAGGTTTGGGCCAAGCCGCTGGGCTCGCGTACAGGTGGGGAAGTCGCGGTCATGTTACTGAACGCCTCCGAACATCCCGCAACGATGAAATTGCAGTGGAACGATCTCGACCTCTTGCCCGGTGCCACGGCCCGCAATGTTTGGACACACGCATCCATACAGGCGACGGAAAGCGGCTTGCAAGCGGACGTTGCGCCTCATGCCACGCTGCTGGTGCGGGTGAAGGGAACACGTGCATGGACGGGCGGTGTCGTGTATCAAGCCGAGTGGCCGGGCCTGCGGCGCGAAGGTGCGGCGACACTGTTTCCGTGCGGGGAGTGCTCCGCCGGCTACGCGGTGGCTCTGGGAGAGCAGAACGTGCAGGGCACCGTGCGTGTGCCGAAGTTGAACGCGCTTGCGTCAGGGGCCTACACGCTTCGCCTGCTGTACACACGCAACGGCCTTGAAGATAAACAGGTGACGGTTGCCGTGAATGGCAAACCCCAGCAGGTCGCGGCGATCATGCGCTCGTGGAACTGGGTCGATGTGCCTGTGGATATGAAAGCCGGTGACAATGAGATCACCGTCTCGTACAAAGGACAGCAGAGCTTCTATCTGGACACCCTAACGATTTACCGCGGAACGATCCGGCAGTGACGCCTCCGACCATAGAGCCGGAGCTGATTGCGCAGTATGGCTGCGTGATCGGTGAGAATCCTCTCTGGCATCCGGGGCAGGAGCGGCTTTACTGGGTGGACATCGCAACGGGCCGGCTCTTCTGGTTCCATCCCGCTACAGGTCAGCACCGGCAATGCCTGCAGGGACCCGTGATCGGCGGCTTCACCCTGCAGCGCGATGGTGCGCTGCTGTTGTTTCTGGAACGGGGCGAGATCGGCCTATGGAAGCACGACCGCTTCGTCCGCACTCTGCTAAAAGTTCCCGGACATGAAGATTCCCGTTTCAACGATGTCATCGCAGACGAACGCGGCCGTGTCTTCTGCGGCATCATGTCCACCGCCGACCGCCCCAGTTGCCTGTACCGCCTGGACACGGATGGAACCTTCCACAAAGTACTGTCTGACGTTGGCTGTTCCAACGGCATGGCTTTCACGGTAGATGGTCAGCGGCTTCTGCATACCGACTCCTTCGCTCGAACGATCTCCACCTATCGTTATCACTCGGACAATGGCGAGATCGATCAGCAAGGCTCCTTTGCTTCGTTCACGAAGGAGCAAGGCTCACCGGACGGTCTTTGTATGGACGCATCTGGAAGAGCGTACTCAGCCCTCTGGGAAGGCCATACGGTGGTCTGCCTCAATGAAAAAGGGGAGGCGGAGGCTACGATCCCTCTGCCCGTCGCACAAGTCTCAAGCGTGACCTTCGGCGGTCCCAAACTGAGAGATCTGTACATCACAACCGCGGGCTACGATCCTGCAACCCGGTCCAGTGCCGGTGCCCTCTTCCGCGTTCATGACCTTGCACAAGGGAGGCAAGAGCATAGTTCTGAGATAGCCGTCTTCGGCGATTAGGTAGTCTTGCTCGTCTGTAACCAGCCCAATCCGTCACCCCTAGGCTCTCGGCTTTGAAGACGGATCGGACGAATGTAAGACATTACTATCCGGCTGATACATCAGCTATACAAAACCTTCATCACCGGACGTAAGCTAATCGTGGCATACAGCTAATCGCCGTCACTTAGGAATGACCTTTCTGCGGTCAAGAATGACAAGTACCAGAGGTTATGCCGCAAGGAGTCAGTCAGCCGACCGCATCGCTGCGCTTTCTCGCCAGGTCTAGCCGACGGAAGCCGTGCGCCTTCCTTAACTGCCTCAACCGTATACCGAACTTGACACAGATATCCTTTGTCACCCGACGATAGTGGGACCAGAATCAACTGGCAATCCCAACCATGGTTGAAGTGAGCCGCTCCGTGCATCCAGATTTGAAGCTTCAGCGACGCCCTGGATAGGGCGGGCTGATTTTTCTCGTAAGTTGCTTACTTTTTTGCTGTGCGTGCTGACCTCCGACAATGACCCCGAGCTACCGAGTCTCAAAGCGGGAACTCGACGGGTGGTGCAAAGCCATTCGGGCTTGAACAGAATGACGAAGCTGGATACGACGGCCTGCATTCGGCTAATCTCTAGGGAAGAGCGTTCAGATTCGCGCAGCGAGTTGGCTCTGAGGACTGATCTGGTGCTGCTGTCAAACGTAAGGGACCTAGCCGAGGCTTTGATCGATGTGAGCCACATCTTCGGTCTATCTAACCTACGGCTTGACGTGGGGACTGTAACTGAGAGACAGATAGAGCGTCAGATTCACCCCCTGCAGAATTCAGAAATCTGAGAGCCTAACGCCTGCGTTCATGTGTTCTTCTGAGACCAGTTCGCGCTGGCATATTGCGTTCTGGATGCAAAGCGACTCACGCCGATCGAGGCTGAGCTGCAGGCGAAAAGTTCCAAGCTTAGCGAGCAGACCTTTGCCTGGTCGCGAAACACTTTGGTGGCAGATGCTGATCGTCTCTCCTCGCTTGTCCCTGTTCAAGCGAGGAGAGACGAACACGAAGGTGTAACTGCTTGAACATGCCGACGTCTCGAAAGTCGCAAACGTTAAGTCGCTCCACGTTCTCTACATACCGAGCTACTACGCCAGCAGATCGAGGCCGCAAGTATGCAGTTGAGAGCAGAGCAGCAGCGTGGCTCTGAAGAGCTCGCACGTAGGAAGCTCAAGCCCGACCTGCAGAAGCTTCAGTAGTCCTGTCCCTGCGTTTCGACCACGGCCGGAATGGCTGCGAGACAGACAATTGCAGTCGCAAGAGCTCGCTGGTCCGGATATGCAAGCGCGTACTTGTTCCGCGTGAGCGGAACGCCTGCATTCGAACTGCCTCACTGGGGCACTTCGTTCCGCCTCGAGGACAATGGCACCCCACGTCACAGCGGGGGGTATACGCCCGCTCGCAGTCGCGGCGGATTTGTTGCCGCCTTCGTGGGCCGGGGATCTAGCTGCTGTTACATTCCTGCTACGGTCACACCGTATTCGGCTTGCCATGGCGCGATACAGATTTATACGATATGCACAAGCAAGGAGAAGCGAAACCTCGCAGTTGACTGCAACAGAATGCGTAAGTTGCAGTTCTGGTTGGGCTTAGACTCGAATCGTGGGAGAATTTCTGTCTCCCGCCACTCCCTCCTAAAGTCCTCGAATCAGCAGCATTGGCGTGTGACGCAATCCACGGCGCTCAGATTCCCGGTCTGATCTGCTCGGTTCACTCAACGACCATTCGGTCCTCCAGCGCCTGACACGGGTGGACGTGCAGAGCTGAGTGGCATTGACGGCGATGAGGTGCAGGCGCTGACAGACACAGGACAAGACCAGCCCGTTACAGATCAGTCTGTGGAAACACGGCCGGGCTATCGACACGAATAGACAACCAGTAGTCTTTACTAGCCAGGAGGGTCAACATCGATTCCGCCTGGAGACATGTGCGCGTGACGGCTATGATTCACATCAGGGGAACTACGCCCCAATCTGGAGTCCTTCTGATGCGAACTCTCGTTCTGTTTGGTACGCTTGCCGCTCTGAATCTCGCCTCGATCAGCGTTACGGCTCAGCAGCCACCGCTAATAGACCGCACCCTCTTCTTCGGCGAGGTGCAGATCGCTGGTGCACAGATTTCGCCGGACGGGCAGTGGGTCTCGTTTCTGAAGCCGTATAAGGGGACGCGGAACGTTTGGGTGAAGAAGGCGTCAGAGCCCTTCAGCGCGGCGCGGCCTCTTAGCGCGGAGGCGACACGTCCCATTGGCGGCTACTTCTGGACTGCCGACTCCAAATACGTCCTGTACGCGCAGGACGCAGCGGGCGATGAAAACTTCAACATCTACGCCGTCTCACCGACAGCCGCCGTTGTACCAGGCAAAGACGTTCCTGAGACACGCGCCCTGACTAGCCTGAAAGGCGTGCGCACTGAAATCTATGCAGCGCCCAAGACCATGCCGGACATCCTCTATATCGGCCTGAACGACCGCGATCCGCAGTGGCACGATCTGTATGAATTGCATATCTCCACTGGCCAGAAGACCCTGCTTCGCAAGAACACTGAGCAGATTGCCGGCTGGCATTTTGATCACGCTGGCAAGCTTCGGCTCGCGGAGCGTACCAACCAGGCAGGCGACTCGGAGATCCTCCGCGTAGACCCGGCCGGGCTGAAGAAGATCTACAGCTGCAGCGTACTGGAACAGTGCGGCCCGGGGGGCTTCACAGGAGACAACAAGCAGGTCCTTTTCCTCACCAATAAGGGGGAGATCGATAGGTCGGAACTGACGACGCTTGATCCTGCAAGTGGCACCCTGGTGAAGCTGGAAAGCGATCCTGAGAACCGCGTAGACATCAGCGGCGTCGAGATGTCTGAGAAGGATCACCGCATCCTGTTCACGGAGTACACAGACGACCGGGACCGTCTCTATTTTAAGGACAAGGCGTTCGAGCAGGAGTACCGCTTTTTGCAGTCGAAGCTGCCGGGTAAAGACATCGGCTTCGGTTCACGTTCCGAGGATGAGAACATTTGGATCGTCAGTGCCCACAGCGATGTGGAACCCGGCGAGACTTATGTATGGGACCGTAAGGCTAAGTCGCTCACGTTGCAATACCGCATCCGTGAAGACCTGCCACGCACCGCTTTGTCACCGCGGCAGCCGTTCCACTATAAGTCGAGTGACGGGCTCGACATCCCCGCGTACTTGACACTCCCTAAAGGTTTGGCAGCGAAGAACCTGCCGCTGATCATGCTGCCGCACGGCGGCCCATGGGCTCGCGACGAGTTCGGCTACGATGCAGAGGCGCAGTTCCTGGCAAATCGCGGGTATGCCGTGCTGCAGCCGAATTTTCGCGCTTCCACCGGTTATGGCAAGAGCTTCCTCAACGCGGGCAACGGTCAGTGGGGACGCCTTATGCAGGATGACCTGACCTGGGGCGTGAAGGCTCTGGTCGCCGATGGCACGGTCGACGCAAAACGCGTGGGTATTTTTGGCGGATCATACGGCGGATACGCAACGCTGGCCGGCGTCGCGTTCACACCGAAGGTCTACGCGGCTGCGGTCGCGTACGTCGCTCCTTCGAACCTGTTGACACTCCTTGATTCGCTGCCACCTTACTGGGAGGCTGGCCGCAAGCAGATGTACACCCGCATGGCTGATCCGACGACCGCGCCCGGCAAGGCCTTGCTCGTGGCCGAATCGCCGCTGACCCGCGCGAAGGATATTGAAACTCCTCTGATGGTTGTTCAGGGCAAGAACGACCCGCGCGTCAATATCCGTGAGAGTAATCAGATCGTTGCAGCCGTTCGCGACAACCACAAGCCTGTGGAGTACCTTGTCGCACCCGATGAGGGCCATGGCTTTCACCGACCCATCAATCAGCTTGCACAAGTTACCGCCATGGAGTTTTTCTTTGCCAAATACCTGGGCGGCCGCAAGCAGGATGATGTCGCGCCCGATGTTACGGCTCAACTCAAATCAATCACTGTCGATCCGAAAACAGTAAGCGGCACCGTGTCGTTAAAGTCCTCGACTCAGCCCGCGAAGTAACTGCCGTGTCCATAACTTAACCTTTGTCCGGCTATGCTTAGGTAGTGCGCTTGCTGCAGCATGCCTGCCGGTTCTTGTAAGTTGGCTGATCTGGGAAGAGGCGGTCCCAAACCTCTATGGCTTAGCCTTTTGATGGAGCCGTAGCAGCCGAGGCTTCGGGGATGTGAGGGGTCGCGCCACATATCCTAAAGACCGAAGCCGCTCGGGTCTGGCTACGACTGACTCCGTCAAGGCGCGGACATACTGAGCCGGCGTGTACTCTGCGAGCGAATGTACGCAGGCTCTTTCCTGACCTGGTGCGGACAAAGTGCTCACCGACGCAACCATTCGCAATTCAGTGGCGAGTCGGCGTAAGCGTCTCCGACGTATGGTTCACAACCGAGACGTGCGGCAGGTCGTCCACGCGCGTCGCGCTCGCAACAGCGGCTACCGCGTTGTATGGATCGATTAAGGCGCTTGCTTCGGCATGGGCATGAGAAGCTCACTCTTCTTCGAGCGGCTATCTGCGAACAAGATGCAGCTTGAATGATGGCTATGAGAGCTTCACTCAGGAAAAGACCAACTTTAGCCTGCGATCGAGACTCACTGCCATCGCGTCCACCACGATCCGAAGCGATGTGAGATCGCTTGAGTCGTTTCGGCAGAAGTTTTGCCGATCCTCAACGTTCATCTCAACGGTGAAGATCACCTCTTCACCGACCTGCTCGGACTGCACGGAGACGCTTGCGGGCTGAAGCACTGCCGAGCGAACCATCATCTCGACACACTCCGTCACCCGGAGCACTTCCTCACCCCGCTTGAACAGTTGGCCAATCACAAGCTTTGACATAGTGCAAATGCTATCTAAAAAAGTTGTGAAAAGGTAACGGGACAGCATTCTTCTTGTCGGTGTTCTGGCTTTGAATATTCAAATTAGGACTTGTTCAAAGTGGCATGGCTTTGGACTTAGGAAGCATTTGCGTTGCGCATCCGCAACAACGCCCTATTTCACGGGAGTTGTTGATAGTTGGTGCGTAGGTTCCTCGCCAGCGCACAGCCTGCGCTTGGAGCCGTACCTTGAACCGCAAAAAGACAAAAAACTTCTTGCTTGCCGCCGCCCTCGCCTCAACTCTCTGCCTGCAGGTCGCAAGAGCTGAGGATCCAGGCGACGGCACAACCGGCGGCGACCCGATTCCGCGACCGCACGCGGTTGCGCCGAGCCCTGTCCGAACCATCATCAACACCCTGCTCGTGCTCGTGCTCGTAGGTGTCGCGTAGTCTGATCGCATGCATGGTGGCTGGCAGGGGGGATGATCGATGACATTGAGCAACGTCGATCAGCTGCTCTGGCTGGCCTCAACTGCCGGAAACCTCGCGCTCGTCGGTGTGCTGTTCTACCGCAAGCGAGCGCGAGGCTTTCCTGCCTTCACTGGGTTGTTCATCAGCAATCTCATCCGAACATTGCTGCTCTTTGTCGTCTATCGCAAAGCTTCCGGCCGATATTTCGCGTGTTACTGGACTCTCGCAATTGTGGATCTAGTGCTTCAATGCGCCATCGCCTATGAGGTGGCAAGCAAGGTTTTCCGCCCGGCTGGCACTTGGGCCCGAGACACACGACGCGGCTGGCTGCTCATCTTGGCCCTGGGGGTTCTACTGCCCGCGCTGATGACGCGGCTTGCGAAGCCAGAGGGAAGCGACTGGCAGGAACTGTTGGTGGTGAAGGGCACGTTCTTTACCTCTGTTCTCATGGCGGAAATTTTCGCTGGCATGGTGATCCTTTCTGTCGCTGTAGGGCTGCCGTGGAGAGGGCATGTGGCAAGCATTGCAAAAGGCTTCGGTATCTACTCAGTGGTGGGAGTCTTGATCGAGACTGGTCACAACATCTTTGGACATGCATATTTCGCGGAGATCGATCGGAGTCTTTCAAGGACCTTAATTTTGGTCTACCTAGGCTGCGTGGTGTACTGGTGTTTCGCCATGTGGCGCAAGCCTACGGCTCTCTCCTCGTCTCAGCGGAGCACACCGTCGGTGCTTGCAGAACTGAGCAGCCTCTTAAGGCCAAATGCCCTGGTGAGCGTTGAGAGACCAAGAAAGTGAACTTGCAAAGCGGCTTCTTCGTTCCTTCCGTCATCGTCTTCCTGCTGACTACGGTCGGTCTGGTGGCGTGGTTCGTACACCGCGAGCGCCGCTCCCGCGCCAATGAGTGGGATGTGCTCGCCGCGCGCCTACAGGCCGTCGACCGCGAACTCATCTCACGCATCGCCATCGCGAACGGAGAAGTCCCAGACACGGAGATGTACGACGCCATAGGATTGGCCGGTTTAAAAACGTTAGAGCGGAACTGTGAAGTGCTGGTCGAACTCGCGACTTACGTGCAGCGATGGCATCCTGAGGCAATCGTCGTCGCTGAGGAGCTAAGGCTCAGCGGGCGCGAACTGAAGTGGCACGTAGATCGCCTGAGAGGGGCCGAGTTGGCCGGGCGTCTAGAAGAGACCTTCGGCGATTACGCAGACCGAGCCATACGCGTCTATCACGGGATGACAGGCAATCTGCTTCGTCTATATCAGAGACTGGGCGATCCTCACGCTAATCGCCTGAAGATGCTTCTTTAGCTTCTCCGACTGACACTGCTGTCACCGTCCCGAGTACCTCAATCTCTTTCCTGTACCGCCAGCGCCGGTTCGACTCGCGCGAAAGGACGTGCGGCACCAGCGTCAGCCACGCGCCTGCTTTGTCCAACTCGCAAAAACCCATCAGGTATTGTTCACGTGTGAGCAAGAAGTAAATTGGCCGATCGAACTCGTGATTCCAGTCTTGCCGGCCGGCTATCGATCTCTTCTGCGTGTCGATCAGCACGATCGAGCCAGGCCGGATCATCGGCTCCATCGTGCGATCATTCTTTCCGATGATCCCGCGGCGGAAGTGGGCTGGTAAGCTCGTTTGTCTTGGTAGCAGGCCAGTCTCGCTGGGCGGTTCATCAGTGGCGAATGCATTTGGCAGCAGTTCTTCCGCACGCTTGGTCAGAGGTCCTGAAAGTAGAAGGAGTGTCGCATTCGGTTCTGAGATGAAGTGCGAGCCACTTGATGCGTCCTCAAGTGCAGAGAAGAGGCTGAGGCTCTGTTCCGCAGACAGGCCGTAGATCGAAGTGAGCGCAACCATCTTCGTAGCCGACATGCCGCCTTTGCCGCTTTCAATGCGAGCCAGCCAACTCGCCGAGATGCGAAAGCTTTGATTGCGCCACCGCTCCGCAAGCGCTTCGCTCTTTTCCTGCACCTCTCGCAGCGTGAACTGCCATTGCAGGCGGATGGACCGGAGCTTCTGCCCAACGGCAGCGTTGAGGAGGTCATCCCCTTCAACGTGTTCTGTCATTTCGAAAAGCTTAGCAGTTCGGTCGTCACGCCCGACTGATCAGCTCCAAAGAGGGCGCGAGCGCGCTGAGTGAGTCGCTGCATTTGGGCGTTCGACATGGCCGGCAACGTTCAAAATCACAGCAACTGCTTATTTCGATGAAGAACAGAGTCCTCATCACATCATTCGCTAAGCGCGTGGTCCCGAGGCTCAACGCCGTCCTACAACGGCGATTAGCGGGTCGCTCTCGAAGCCGTCTTTCAAAACCTCTACGCTGATGTCGTGAAAGCCTGTGCGCTGCAGGTAAAGACGCACAAGGGAGGCATGTCCATGCGTGTCAAGAGATCGCCAGATAGCTATTGCTTTGGTAGGGAAGCAGCGATAGGAGAAGCTGACGATGAACGGCGCACCTGGCCGCAGTACTCGGAATACTTCAGCGAAAACTTCCAGAGGACGTTGCAAATATTGAACACCGACACAGCACATGGCGGCGTCACAGCTACCAGTGTCGATAGGCAAGGCCGACGTTTGGTTAAGGTTCTGCACAAAGCTTCGGCTGAGTCTCGTATTCGCCCGGAGCTCCTCTGCATTCATGCCGTGGCCGATCACCTCTGAGAAGCTCATCTGAGGCGGCAGGTGACTAATCCAACTAGACATGAGGTCTAGCAGCACTCCCCCGGCCGGCAGAGTCAGTCGATAGTATTCGGTGAGCGCTCGAGTCGCCGCGTCATCAATGTGTGTGACGAGCCGGGCCGGAGCGTAGAACTCTGCATCGTCGCTCCGGTCTTCTTCATGGAACGCGTCGGCTGGCAGCTCGGGTAGCGGATCGTTGGAGTTCGTCATCGTTCGATATTGCCTTCCTTTTGGGCCTCCGAAGCACGAGCAGGCCGGCACTGACCTGGGCAGAAGGCTTGGCAGCGAGATGCGCTTCGGTCACAACGGAGAACACCACGGGCCCCGGCCTCAACAGTGCGCACGACGGTTTACGGAAGACGGAAAGAGAACGTTGTAAAGAACCTTTCCCCCGGCATCCTCGGCGAAGCCCACCACACAAGCAGACTTGTATCGAAATCCTCGCCTTTCGCATCCTCCTTTGCTGCGAGAACAGAAGTGCGAGGAGCCAGGTCTGACTCCTCGCGGGCCTTCGGTCGCTGCTACCGCTCGTATGGGATGTTCGAGCCCCACAGCGCTGTTGAACCTGTGCTGGTGGTGGATCCCCACAGCGCGGTTGAGCCGGTGGTGTCTACGCTTGAGCCCCAAAGTGCTGTTGCGGCTGCGGGTGTGCCAGATCCCCAGAGTGCTGTGGAACCCCACAACGCAGTGAACGCGGCGGGGTCGTTGGATCCCCATAGCGCGGTGGATCCCCATAGCGCCGTGCTTCCCGTTGGTGTGGCGAAGGCATTGGCACCGTACACCGCGGCAGACCCCCAAAGTGCGGTCGAGCCCCACAGAGCAGTCTGGTCGGTAACAAAGACGACGCTGCCGGTATTGACGTTATAGCTGGCGACAGGTGACATGGCAGTGCCTGTAGGCAAGTTACCGGTGTTACTCTTCACGGCTGCAATGGCTGCCTTGATATCGAGATAGCCTGCACCTTGCGTGAAAGGGTCATTGTGAGCGGTGTACACCATGCCTGACACGATGTCGGTCACGGTGCTGGTCTGCGGCAAGACGCTATGATTCGCGCTGGCCATGACGAAAGCCTTCACCTGGTCTGGCGTGAGGGTAGCCTGCGCGTTCAGCAGCAGAGCAACCGCGCCACTGACCACGCCTGTTGCCATGCTGGTGCCACTCAGCGGCATGTAGTCCTGAGAGGCTTGTGTACCACCGCTGTACTGGTAGAAAGAAAGCGGTGTGTAGAACTGCGGGTTACTGGCCTGTAGCGCGGGAGATCTGGACATGACACTCGTCACCAGATTACCCGGAGCAACGATGTCAGGTTCGACACCTGGTCGATGAATGACGGGCCCTTTGAGCTATAGCTTGCCATCGCGTCGTCTGTGTTGACAGCCGTCGACATCGTGCGAACAGCACCGACGGTGAGTACGTAGGGGTCATTGCCCGGAGCTTCTACTGTGCCGTAGCCTTCGGTGTTCAACGCCAGGTTGCGTCCATTGTTGCCGGCTGCTACCACGACAACGATGCCGGCCTTCCAGGCTTTCTCAACCTCTTGGCAAAGCGGGTCCAGCGTGTAAGTCTCGAAGATGGGACGGCCAAGCGAAAGGTTGATGATGCGGATGTTGTAAGTGTTCTTGAGCGCGATCGCTTTTTCAATAGCGGCGATCACTGTCGAGTCGGAACCTGCACCATTGCCGTCAAGCACACGCAGATTGATCAAGCGTGCCTGCGGCGCAATGCCAATAAAGCTACGGAAGTACTTGTTGCCGACTGAGTCCGCGCCATTGCCGGCAATCAAGCCTGCAACGTGCGTCCCGTGACCAAACGGATCTGACACAACGTTGAGCTGTCCCGGCACGAAGCTTTGGTTGTAAACGATGCGATTGGCAAAGTCATCATCCGGATTGATGCCACTGTCGATCACAGCCACGCCGATGTTTGCACCGAGGTATCCCTGAGACCAAACCTGCAGCGTATTGATCGGTTCCAGCGTGAACTCGGGGCTGGTGCTTATGGGGGCAGGCATTGCTGAGTCTTTGCCACTGCGGGCGCCCACGGCGTGGTCCAGCGAGATGTGGGCGACGTTGCTGTCGTTCTCGATCGTGTCGAGTGCTGTGGACGGTACGGTCGCAGCGATGCCGAGCTGGTGGATACGCCCGTTGACGACTGCGCCCAAGTTAGAAAGCCGACCCTCTGCTCCGGCGTCGGGCACATTTTTGTACTGGACGATGACGGGAACCTGCCCTGCGTTGTTGCGGGCATAATCAAGATCCCGTGCGAACTTGGGGTGTGGGCCGCCTGCTACGGCCGAAGCGGCAAGCGAAGTGGCGGCTGAGATGGCAAACAAACTGCGGCAGACATTCTTACGG
The DNA here is from genome assembly GCA_964243585.1 of uncultured Terriglobus sp. Taxonomy (GTDB): domain Bacteria; phylum Acidobacteriota; class Terriglobia; order Terriglobales; family Acidobacteriaceae; genus Terriglobus. The sequence continues at coordinate 6,806 of CAXTFT010000024.1, read as the reverse complement.
AAGAAAGACATTCAAGCCTCTTGAAAGGAAATTGTTCAAATCGTCGTAACGTGGCTGCTCCAAGCGCAGGGCGTGGAGCGAATCTTTGTTGACCTGAGGTTAGGTCGCGCGGCCAGAAGACGAAATGCCACGCAAGCTCGAAGCGCATGCCCTGTCCGTGCCAGCACAGTGACTCAGGCTGCAACACAGGACTCCGACGATGCGCGGGAGAGGTACAGGTGTGATCCCTGAGCGTCGCTCACGCACCACACCGAACCGTAGTGGCGCGCATTGAAAGGGGCACAGCTTAAGCTGTGCCCCTTGACGGCCCGTCTTCAGGCCGTTGATGTTCTTCCGTGTGATCTCTAAGAAGCGAACGCGAGCATATTCCGCACGGCACCGTTTTGACGCACGCTGATTAAGTCAAAGGGAAGGGTCGTCAGCAGCTTGCGAGTTACAGGATGGTGCGCCTGGATGTCTCGTTGCTGAAGGTTCAGCGATTCCACCAAGGAACCCTGGTGGAGCACGAGCATGCGTTCGCATAACTGGATCACTGAAATCAAGTCATGCGACACATACAGCAGCGCGGTGTTCTGTTCCTGACTTACCTCATGCAGTAAGTGAACGATCTCCTGCTGCGTGCATACGTCGAGTGCACTGGTCGGTTCGTCGGCAATCAGGAGAGATGGCCGATGCAGCAGGGCGAGTGCGATCATCACGCGCTGCGCCTGGCCCACGCTGATCTCAGAAGGACGCCGCTTCAGGAAGGCGGCATCCGCCGGCAGTTCGACGCGATGCAGCAGTTCTTGCACACGGCTTTGTACCGATTCGCGGCGATGAGCGTGCGCTCTCCACATCTCTTCGAAGTGCGTTCGCAACGACAATGCTGGATTCAGCGCAGAGGCCGGGCTCTGCGGCACCAGTGAGATCTTTCGCCCTCGCATCGCGCGCAGTTCGCGCTCGCCACACTGCAGAAGATCGCAGCCATCCAGCAACACACGCCCGCGCGCCCAGCCCTTGCGCCACGGCAGCATGCCCATGAGGGCAAGCACCAGCGTGCTCTTGCCGGCACCGCTCATGCCCACCAGCCCGGCCCGCTCGCCGCACGCCAACGAAAACTGCGTGTCGTGCAGCGTGGTCGTGCTGCCATAGCCGGCAGACAGTTGGACATCAAGCATCAACGTTGCACCGCCCTGGTGTGCATGGTGTCGATCGCGGAGACCACGCCGGGTTGCAGCGTCGAGAGCTGCGCGCCCTGTACCGTGTCTGCCACTGCGTAGAGCACGTTCGGGTGCACGAGGTAGATGAAGGGCTGTTGCTCCGCCACGATTTGCTGCAAGCGTGCGAGACAGCGCTTGCGTTCGGCGATTTCGGGTGCGGAGCTCTGCTGCACCATCAGTCGATCGATCTCCGCCTCCCACGCCGTTGCCGGCGACTTCTCGGAGGGGTTCCACTGGTGATTGGGAGAGGAGCTGAGCCATACATTCATCATGGCGTTCGGGTCCGGGTCGACGTTGGTCAAGCCGAGAATCGCAGCCTCATAGTTTTGCGAATGCATCAGCCGTTCGATCAGAGCAGGGAAGTCGAGCTTGACGACGTTCACCTGTATGCCAAGGGCGGCTAGATCCTGCTGGATGAGCGTCGCCATCTTTTCGCGGGTAACGTTGCCGGCGTTCGTCAGAAGAGAGAAGCGGACGGCATTGCCCGAGCCATCCACGAGCTGCTTGCCTTGCAGCCGAAAGCCTGCCTTCCTCAGCAACTCGAGCGAACGTGCCACGTCGGCTCGTTCCGGCATGCCGGTTTGCGTGTACCACGTCCTGTTCGCGGGGGAGATGAAGCCGTAAGCAGGTGTCGGATGGCCCTTGTAGGCGATGCGCGCCAGGTCCGCACGCCGGATCGCCAACGACACCGCCTGACGGAACGCCTGGTTGGCGAACCACGCTTTCTCATAGGCAGGCAATGGCGATGAAGGTGACTGGTTGAACCACATCTGCTCCGTGTTGAGAGACGGCCCCATATCCCGTACGCCATGCGAAGCGCTGGACAAGGCAGCGAAGTCATCCGGCGCGATGCTGTCGATCAACTGGTACTGACCGCTGAGATACCGGAGCCGCTCCATCTCACGGTTCGGCACAACATCAAGCCGGACGCTGCTTAGATACGGCAACGCGTGCCCGCTGCCGTCCTTCTTCCAGTAGTAAGCGTTTCGCTGAAGCAGGACATACTGCCCGTTCTTCACGCTCGTTACATGGAACGGTCCGGCCGTGATGCTGTTGTCGCCTGCATGCGCGGCGGGCTCAATCGCGATCTCGTCGAAGATCTTCGTAAAGGTAACCAGGCGCACCGGCAGATGTACGCGTACCGTAAGTGCGTCGGGTGTGTCTACGGTCACTGCTGCCGGCTGTAGAAACTCCTCAGCGACAGGCGCTGCCGTTGCGGGTGAGAGTATGCGCTTGAGGGAAGCTGCGACATCTTTCGAAGTAAGTGGCGATCCGTCGGAGAAGCGCAGGTTTTTGCGGAGGTGGAAGGTCAGCATGTGTCCATCCTGCGACATCTCATAGCGCTCGGCGAGTGCTGGCTCAGCCTGCTGTGTCTGCCGGTTAATACGGATCAGCACACCCGCCGTAAGGTAACGCACCATCTCTGAGGACTGGTCGTCGACCTTGGCCGGGTCCATCGTGCGCGGTTCTGAGTGGACGGCCCAGGCGATGTCCGCAGCAGGCGCCTGTGCAGAAGCTGTAGAGCCAGCGAAGGTGCAACTCGCGAGAGCAATGCCAAACTTGAGTAAGTCAGAAGTACGTGCCATGTTAGTCCTTCACCAGCAGACATTCGAAACAAAGAAGCAGAAGCAGTAGCAGCGCGAGTGG
>CAXTFT010000024.1:0-3950 GCA_964243585.1 uncultured Terriglobus sp. | reverse complement strand
CCTGCAGCAGCGTTCCCCAGGAGCCCAGAGGCTCACTCATGCCGAAGCCGATGGCGCCGAGGTCCGCCTCGGCCAGGATGCATGCCGGTATGCAGAGCAGGAACTGCGTGACGTACAGGGGCCGCAGATGCGGCAGCACGTAACGCAACGCGATGCGCGGTCCGGGTACTCCGGCGGCTCGCGCATGCAGCAGCCAATCGGCATCGCGCACGGAGGCCAGCCGGGCAGATAGCCCGCGCACATAGATCGGCCAGCCCAGCACAGCCAGCAGCACAAACGTGACCACGCCACTTGCCGCAGCCGACAGCGTAAGTGGCAGCACGGACCGGGCGAGCATCAGCAAGAACAACCACGGCAGGGCAAGGCAGAGATCGCTGATGTATACCAACGCCCGCCCGAGCGCAGGTGGAGCGAAAGCGACGGCGAGGGCGACACTCACCGCAAGACTCGTCGTCACTGCGGCAACGCCGATTGCGCCTGCCAGTCCAATCAGCAGAGCCACCGCGACGCGCGAGGCGCGATCACGCCCAAGATCATCGGTACCCGCCCAGTGCTGTGCGGAAGCAGGTGCAAGGACAGCGTCACGGTCCTGTGACGTCCAGTTGCCGTGAGACAGCACCAGCGCAATGAGTGAGGCGATCAGCGCCGTTGCCAGCACCGCGAGCGCGAACTTCTTCATGCGGTTCGGACCGCCGCTTGCCGTTCCTGCAGGAGACTTGCTGCGGCGATGGCTGCCGACATCAGCAGCGTAATGGTAAGCAGCACCGGAAGGTCACGGTTCATGGCAGCGCCCCACGCCAGCTGACCGATGCCGGGCACGCCGAAGAGGACCTCCACTGGTAGCACCGCACTGATTGCAATCAGAAAAGAAGTCAGGGTTAGGGCAATGATCTCGCGGCGCATGGGCCACAGCAGATGCCGGCCCATGAGCCTAAGAGTGCGTACGCCGCTGGCGCGCGCGAAGAAGACGTGCGGTGCGCTGCTGTGTCGGCGTACAAGCCGTGAAAAGAAGCGAACATCGCGCGCGGCGATCAATGCGAAGAGGACCGACGCCGGGCCGCCCCGGTTCGAGAGCAGGCAGAACAGAGCAAGCACGCTGACAGGAACAGCACAAGCCATCGCGGCAGCACTCGCAACGCCTTGCGACGCCAGCTGTTCACGGCGCAGCGCACTGACAACCGCAACGCACAATGCGCAGAGTGACCCCGCAATCACAGGTAGCACCAGCAGGCATGCCGTGGTCCGCAGGCGAGGTGCAACCAGCGGCAGCACCGGCGTGCCGTATTGCCGCGAGAGGCCGAAGTCGCCGCGCAGCATACCCCGGCAGAGCGCAAACCACGCTCCGATTGAAGACTGTTGCTGTTCTGCGTGCAGCGCCGCGCGAATCGTGTCCGCATGCTCCGCGCTCATCTCGCGTTCATCATCGAAGTAGCCCGGTGCGGCACGCATCAGCATGACCGTACCCAGCGAGCTGAGGAGCAGTAGCGAGACCACTCTCGCTGCACGCAAGGGCACACGGCACCACCTGCGCCAGGAACGTGTGGGCACATCGAACATCAGGCAGAAATTCCGGCGGGGCGAGGCGCTGCCGTTGATGGAGTCGCGTGAAACTGCAGCTTGTTGGAGTACATGCGCCGATTGGCCGTAGCCAGCAGATCCTCTGCCGTTTCGCCGTCCGCCGGGTACATCGCCCTGCCCGCGCTCGCGGAGACAGATGCAGCAACGTCCTGTGATATCTCCGCCGCAAGGCAAGCGGTGCGCAGAGCGGCGCTGATCCAGTCGGTCTCAATGGCAGGCAAAGGTTCCGTGACCTCCGGCAGTAGAAGCACAAACTCGTCGCCGCCCACGCGTGCAACCGTGTCATAGCTGCGGCAGTTCTTCTGCAACTGCTCTGCGAGGCAGCGCAGCAGGTTGTTCCCGGCAAGGTGGCCCTCGGCGTCGTTCACCTGCTGAAAACGGTTCAGGTCGAAGACCACCAATGCCATCTGTGCACCTTTGCGGCGGCACCGGTTCAGTTCGGCATCGAGCGTACGGAACATGCCGCGGGCGTTCGGCACACGCGTGAGGTAATCCGTATGGAGGTCGCTCTCCGCATGCTGGAAGCGCAAAGCATTCTGCAACGCAAGGGAGAACTTGGTCTCAACGGCCTGCAGGATGCGCACGTGGTCTCGCGAGAACGAATCGGCAACACGCGTATAGAGCGTTAGCACGCCGAAGATCTGTCGTTGCAGATCAAACAACGGCACTGCAAGCGCACTCAAGAGGCCGGCGGGAGCTTCGGTGTGGTAGGTCGGCTCGACCGTCGCGTTGCCGTTCAGGATCGGCCGGCCGCTTTGCGCAACCCACCCGGAGATGCCTTCTCCGAGTGCGATTGGCGCTGCCGCGAACGCTTCCTGAAAGGCATCGCTGACGTAGCGGCTCTGCACGGCGTCGTTCGCGCACAGGGAAACGGCGCAACAGTCAAAGGGAATAAGGGCACGCAGGCGCGACTCCATCACCCATGCTGTCTCGTTCAGGCTGAGCGAGTTGCCGATCACCTGGCTCATCTCAAAAAGCGCCTGCGCTTCATGGCTCGCGGCGGCAATGAGCCGGAGCGCTGGCAGCGGCGTTGACTCATCCAATGTCGTGGGAGTAGCTGGCTCTGCCTGTGCTGCATCGTGCTCCAACCCTGCAGCAGGGCCTTCGCCGCGTTGCACATCGAAGTCAAGCTTCAGCGCGACGAAGGTATCGCGCTGGCTGAGCGAAGCTTCCAGCACCGCGCATCGACTCTCAAGGATGGCGACGATCTCAGGATCGAACTGTGTGCCCGCCGAGCTCTTCACGATTTCCATCGCCTTCTCAAGCGACATCGCCTTACGGTAGGGCCGGTCTGAGGCAAGTGCGTCGAAGCAGTCGACGGCGCTCAGGATGCGGGCACCCAACGGGATCTCGACGCCTTTCAGACCGTCCGGGTAGCCTTTGCCATCCCAGCGCTCGTGGTGCGATCGCACGATGGGCACCACCGGGTATGGGAAGCGTACGCGCTCCAGGATGTCTGCACCCACGGACGGATGGATCTTCATCTTTTCAAATTCATCCGGCGTCAGCTTGCCCGGCTTGTTGATGATGTGTTCCGGGACGGCCAGCTTGCCAATGTCGTGCAGAAAGGCAGCAATTTGGAGCGCCTTCTTTTCGGCCTCACACAGGCCCATGGTCATTGCGATGTCCGTCACATAGTCGCGCACGCGGAAGAGGTGCTCATGCGTGTTGTGGTCCTTCGCTTCGATCGCCATGGCAAGGCCTTCGATGGTGCGAAGGTGCAGTGCCTCGGTCTCATCCAGATGCGCGCGGCGCTCCTGCCATTGCACCACCTGCGCGTTGTAAGCGCGGAAGACGGTGTAGACGATTGGAACGAGCAGCGCCCCCGTCGCCCAGCCGAAGCGGTCGCTGAGCATGCTGGCAAAGACAGCCACCGTTGCGCCGACCAGGTAGAAGGGCAGGAACCATAGGAACTCGCTCTTCCAAAGCGGCACCACTTCAGCAGCCTGCGACCAGCCGACGACCACAGCCACTGGAATGGAATTGCAGAAGAAGTAGAGGCAGGCGGCCACCACGAGTGCGGGCGGCAAGGGTAGTCCCAAGCTGGTGAGCAAGGCAAAGCCCATGCAGGCGCATGCCGTGCTGACAACGCTGTTGCACACATTGAAGGCTGACTGCAGGAGTGCAAACCACGACAGCTTCTTGATGCGGCACTGTGCCGCCACTGAGAGTGCCGCGATCATGCAGCTCTGCAACGGAGACAGCTGCATGATCGCCAGAAAGATGAACGGGTAGTTCAGCGACATGGAGCCGCTTCCGCTCAGGCGCTTGACCTTGAATCCCGAACTCAAGAGCGCCGCGGCAAGATAGATACCGAAGATAGTCCAGGACCGGTTCGGCTGCACACCAAGCCCAACCAGCAGACCGAAGCC
>CAXTFT010000023.1:30908-32038 GCA_964243585.1 uncultured Terriglobus sp. | reverse complement strand
TCGACAACGCAGACGCCGCCCGTTTCCGCAATGGCGAAGTTCGCGCCGCTGACACCGATCTCCACCGTCAGGAACTTTTCACGGAGGTAAGTGCGCGCGGCGGCGGTCAGGTCGGTCGCCTCGGTGCCGAGTTCCGTGAGGCCCATGTTTTCCAGGAACAGTTCGCGCACCTGGTGACGGTTTTTGTGCAGCGCGGGAACGACGATGTGCGAAGGCTCATCATGGCCCATCTGCACAATCATGTCGGCCAGGTCGGTCTCCCAAGGGATGATGCCTTCGCGCTCCAGGGCGGCATTCATGCCGATCTCGTCAGAGGTCATGGTTTTCACCTTAATGACCTCTGGTCGCTCGCGCTGCGGCTCGACTTTGTGCGCGGCGGCCTTGATCAAACGCAGTGCAATCGCGTTGGCCTCGTCGGCATCGCGAGCCCAGTGCACCTGCCCGCCTGCGGCAATGCAGTTCTGCTCAAACTGTTCCAGGTAGTGCGGCAGGTGCAGCAGCGTGTGCGTCTTGATGGCGTGGCCCGCATTCCGCAGCGCCTGCCAGTCAGGCATCTCCTCCACGCGCAGCGCCCGCTTGGCGCGGATCACGTCGGTGGCATGGCGCACGTTGCGGCGCGTTTGGTCGTCCTGCAGAATCTGGTGGGCAAGGATGGGAAAGGCGGGCTTTTCCGCGGTGTGTCCGACGCGTACGCTCATGCGGTGGCTCCCTCTTTGTCCCATGCCAGCGATTCGTTTGTCAGCGGATGCTCGCGGGTTGAGTTCAGTATCTCCGCAAGGTGCACTGGCCGAATGCGACCCTCGACACCGCGTCCGGCACTCTCGCGATGCAGTCCACCGTCAATCTGCATCAGGCAACTGTTGTCCAGCGCCGCGACAAACTCAGCATCGGTCGTGCGCACGCAGGCCAGCTTGTCTGCCAGCATGGCCGACGACACCTCGGCGTTCTTCACGGCAAAGGTGCCGCCAAATCCGCAGCACTGGTCCGCGCCCGGCATGGGGGCGTAGTCCAGCCCTTCCACCGCCTGCAGCAGACGGATGGGCCGGTCGCCCACATGCAGCAGCCGCAGCGAGTGGCATGAAGGATGGTAGGTCACGCGGTGCGGAAAGTACGCACCCACGTCCGTGATG
>CAXTFT010000023.1:0-30898 GCA_964243585.1 uncultured Terriglobus sp. | reverse complement strand
GAGCCGATCCGTCAGCAGCTCGCTGAACTCGAAAACGCGCGGCAGAAAGCTTTTGACCTCGTCCATCATGGCGGCGTCGTCCGCGTTGTACGCCATCAGTTCATAGTGGTCGCGCATCATGGCCACGCAGCTGGCCGAGGGCACCACCACCGTCTCCGCATTGCGAAACTCGTGCAGCAGCCGCTTCACCAGCGGCAGCGCCTCCTGGTGGTAGCCGGTGTTGTAGTGCATCTGCCCGCAGCACGTCTGCCCCATGGGGAACAGCACGCGGTGGCCCAGCCGCTCCAGCAACTGCGTCACGGCAATGCCCGTGCGCGGGAACAGCGCGTCGTTGTAGCAGGCGATAAAGAGATGGATGCGCAAGCTCGGGTCCTAGGTGTGAGACGTCTCAGCAGACAGTTCCGACGCGTCCGCAAACCGCATAGCCATGCTAGCGCATGCAGCTAACAGGTGGCGCTCTGCAGGAGCGGTAACCCGAAGACAGCAGATCAGCGTTGCATGCAGGCCATTGTGGGACCTAATCTGAAGCCCAAGTCGCTTGTTCGACTCAGGATGGACGGACCATGAAATCGTTATGGATGGTACTCCCCGCTGTACTGGCCTGCGGATTCACGCCAGCTCAGACTCACAACTCGTCTGACTTCGCCGCCCTCGACGCCAGGCTGAAGGCCTGCGTGACCCGAGACAGCAGCAATGCGCACATCATGGCCTGCAACTCAGTTGTGCAGCCACTCGCCGACGCTAAGTTAAATAGCATTTACCAAGCCTGGGTGGAAGAACTGAAGCATCCCGCCCCAGACGACGCCAAGGACGATGCCGAAATCCTGAAGCGACTTGTCGCCGCAGAGCGCGCCTGGATCGACTTTCGAGACAAGGACTGTAACCTGCAAAGTACATCCATGCTCAATGGCACGGGCGAGTCCAACGTCTACGGTGACTGCCTCTATGCCATGACCAAGGCGCGTGTAAAGGCGCTCGAAGAGGTTCGCAGAGCTCGATGAGGTTGCGCAGAAGCAGCCTCTCGGCCATAGCCTTAAAGACCACACTCTCAGCAGAGTTCGATGATTGAACTTAGTCTATGCACGATCATCAACGCACCCATCGAGCGCTGTTTCGACCTCTCGCGGAGCATTGAGGTTCACCTGCTCGGAACGGAGCAGACCGGAGAGCAGGCTGTTGATGGTGTGACGTCTGGACTGATCGGGCTGGGTGAATTTGTAAGGTGGAGGGCAACTCACCTCGGAGTGACACAGCACCTCGCTAGCCGCATCACCGCTTACGACCGTCCGACCTACTTTCAGGACACTATGATTGAGGGTGCGTTCCGGTCAATGTGGCACGACCACTTCTTCAAAGCCCTCTCGTCCGACAGGACAGAGATGACAGATCGATTCGTCTTCGCAGCGCCTTTCCCAGTGCTTGGGCTTATCGCTGAGAAGTTGGTGCTGCGACGGTATATGCACAACCTGCTTGTTCATCGAAATGAGATCGTGAAGCAAGTCGCAGAATCAGACCAATGGCGAAGCTTCTGGGAGTGAAAAAGATGAACTTGACTAGGAATATGGATGTGCTAAACAGCGCAGCCGCTATCGAGAAAGACGCGGGCTGCGCCCTCCCTGGACTGCGCAAATCTCTACAGCAAGCCAGTCTGGAAACGTAAGCATTGCGCGTCAAGGGGCAGCACGCACGCCGAATAAAGGACGGTGAAGGCAAATGAGTCTCTTAGAGCCAAACTGGAATCAAGACAAACCGTCGCCGAGAAGAGCGTCCGAAATGTGTGGCACTATCCAGCTTGTACAAAATGAGCAGATTGATGAACGGTGTGAACGGGTATTAGCGCGACTGCGTGCGACTCATTCGAACGGAGGAGCCTTCCTCGGAGTTCTAGAGGTAGGAAGTAGTGAAGTCTTCGACTGGTTCGCTTCGCGTAATCGTTTGCTGGAGAACGACATCTTGCCTCAGCTTCTCCATCGCGAGGAAATCAGGAAGTTGCTGCCCGACATCAAGATTCCAAAGAGACCGCAAGAAGCCACAAATCAGGACGTGTGTAGCTTTCAAGAATCGCGCGGTTTCAGATCTGACAATCCTTTCTTGCTGGATGGACAATTAGCGGCGCGCCTATGCGCAGGCGGTGCATATTCTTCTCAGAACAAGATTACGGGTCGAGCTGCCATGCAGTTGGCGAGCGACTACTGCGAAGCCGCTTTCCAAAGGCGATATGAAGAGGTCAGCCTGTATAGCAGCTACACGGCATGGACACCTTGGTTCGCCGGTATCGCTTGGGACTGGACGTCTGTCGTCTTCGACAGACGCGAACGTAAGCTGTGCGTGCTAGTTGTGACCGACGAGGACTGAGCGACAGTCGGGCTTCGCTGCTACACTCTCCGTCATGCGTACAACCTCCTGGGTTGCTCCCCTCGTGCTCTGCGGGCTTTTGCTGTCCCATGCTGCCGTGGCTCAGGGCTCCGGCCCCGTCCGCCACACAGACGCCGGTAGCCACCCGCCTCGCCGCGCAGAACGCCCTGTTCCAGGAGCAGTGGGAGACCAGCCTGAAGCTGAATCCGACGCAGGCCACCGCCGTGGGCGATTACCGTTACAACGACCAACTCTCTGACTACTCCATGGCCGCTGTGACACGTCGCCACGACATCAATGCGGGGTACCTGAAGCGCATCCAGGCCATCGACCCCAGCGGATTCACCGAGGAAGACCGCACCTCGCATGACCTGTTCCTGCGCAACCTGCAGGAAGGGCAGGACGACTACGACCTGAAGAGCTACGAGATGCCCATCAGCATGCTGGGCGGTCCGCACACCTCGCTGGCCGACCTGCCGCAGGCCATGCCGTTCGACTCCGTCAAGCATTACGAGGACTACATCGCGCGGCTGCGCAAAATCCCCACCGCGCTGACGCAGACCGAGGATGTGCTGCGCGCCGGTGTGCGCGACCACCTGACCATGGTCAAGTTTCTGGCCGCCAAGATTCCCGCGCAGTGCCAGGGCATCATCGCCGCCGACCCATTCCTGAAGCCCACGCAGAAGTTCCCGGCATCGTTCTCTGACGCGGACAAGCAGCGCCTGACCAAGGCCATTACCGACGCGGTGAACACCGAGGTGCTGCCCGCCTACAAGCAGTTCGCGGCCTTCCTCGAGAAGGAGTACGTGCCCGCAGGCCGCCCGGAGATCAGCATCGAGAGCCTGCCGGACGGCAAGCGGCGTTACCAGTCGGCCATCCGTCGCTCCACCACCACGAACATGTCGCCGGAGCAGATTCATAACATCGGCCTGAAGGAGTTTGACCGCATCGTGGCCGAGATGACGGCGCTGGCCAAGGCCAACGGCTACAACGACCTCTCCAGCTTCCGCAACAAGGTCGAGGCTGACCCCAAGTACAAGCCGACGTCCGAGCAGGCCATCGTGGACGACTTCGACAAGTACATCAAGCAGATGCGGCCCAAGCTGCCGCAGCTGTTTACCGTCATCCCGTCCGCGCCGGTCACGGTGGAGGGCATCCCGGACTTCCAGAAGGCCGCCGCCACGCACTACCAGACGGGCACGCCCGACGGCAAGCGCCCGGGCCGCGTCTCCGTGGCGGTGTCGGACTATGAGAAGCGCTCGTACCTGAACGACGAGGCCGTGGCCTACCACGAGGGCATCCCCGGCCATCATATGCAGCTGTCCGTGCAGCAGACCATCCCCGGCCTGCCGGAGTTCCGCAAGCACGGCGGCAACTCCGCCTACACCGAGGGCTGGGCACTCTATGCGGAGCAACTGGGCAAGGAGGTCGGCTTTTACCAGGACCCCGGCTCTGACTACGGCCGCCTGCGGTCTGAGCTGTTCCGCGCCGTGCGGCTGGTGGTCGACACCGGCATCCACGACATGGGCTGCAGCCGCGACAAGGTCGTGGAGTACATGCGCGCCTCGCACGCCATCGACGAGCCCACCATCCAGAGCGAAACCGACCGCTACATCGCCTCGCCCGCGCAGGCGCTCAGCTACAAGCTGGGCCAGCTCAAGATTCGCGAGCTACGCGCGAAGGCCACCGCCAAGCTGGGCGACCGGTTCGACGAACGCACCTTTCACGACGAAATCCTGAGCGGCGGAAGTTTGCCGCTGGACGTGCTGGATGCGCAGGTAACGCGGTGGATGGACAGGCAGGTGCCGGTGGTGGCTGCTCGGTAGCTGCCATTTGGGAGTTCTGAGATGCCGCCCACCTTTCTTGTCCTTCTGGCAATCTTTGCTTGGCTAGGCATAGCGGGTGCTGTTCTGTTTGCAGCGCTGCTTCTGCTCACTATGAGAACAACGAGGCGTTTCTCTAAACCGCTTGCCCTTGCCATGATGGGCACACTTCCGTTCCTGTTGGCTTACAACTTCATTGCTGCTATCCCTGTAGGAGCTTTTCTACTTACTAGTTGGGCACTCTGGAAATTGATCGAGCCCGGATCGCAATCCTCGACCAACAATCCTTGGTTGATAGGCGTAAGTATCTGCGCCGCTTTCTTCGCATTCGGAACCTTACTCGTGACTTCACTCGCGGGCCTCTACGACGGCTTCGGGACTGGCTGGAGATGGGGCCAAGGACAAGAGATTAGAAGTGCGGTTTCGCAAGCACTTGTGTATCGATGGGCTTCAAGAAAGTACCAAAGACGCGCCCAAGCAAGTCTCGACCGACTGCACGACTTGGGTACTTAGAGCTTTCGGAAGGGCATGGCTTCAGCCATGCCACATAGCAGCTGATGAGAACGGGGCTTTAGCCCCTGAGGTCAGCTTCCACATCGCTGCCCGGCACTATTGCGCTGTGGGCGGTGTCTATCAAGGCATGAAGCTGATTGCGGTCGCGTTCCTGAGCAGCATCGTCACTGCGCTCCTCGTCCTTTTCATAGTGAAGCAACGGCCGCCTGCCCCTCCACTCGCCTTACCCAACGTTCTTAGCGTTTCGGAACTCCGCATCGTAGACGACGTCGGCGCTGTAAGGATGAAGCTAGGAACGCATAGCTACTCGCACACCGGCTCTCCAGCGCTGGAACTACTACCGTCAAAGGGGGAACGAGCAGGAGCCGAACTCTACCTTGACGACGAAGGTAAAGGTACGCTGCTGTTCAGCACCGAAGCCACAGAAGGAAAGTTAATGGTGGGTCACTTCGTTACCGGTGATAGCTTGCCGCTCAACCAGTCAGATCACTCCTGGGGCATGCGCGTTCTCAACAGTGGGCCAGTCAAGGATGCGCCGTACGATGTACACATCGCGGCAACCGAGGGAGGCAACGTGTACGTCTCTGGCGTCGACATTAAGCAAGGTCCACCCCCGGAAGCCAAGCCTGTGCGCGCGCATGCACCGTAATGCATGCCGTACAGATTTTGTATGTGAGAAGCGGAGGCATACATGCGCAAGCTCAGACTCTTCGAACACATCTCGCTGGACGGCGTGATCCAGCACACGCCGGATGAGAACGGCTTTCCGTACGGCGACTGGACGGTGCCGTACCGCTCGCTCGCCGGACGGGATGCCGTGATGGCCGCGCATGGCGACCATTTCGACCTCCTGTTGGGCCGGCGCACCTATGACCTGTGGTCGGGCCACTGGCCGCATATGTCTGGTAACCCGCTGGCCGACGGCATCAACGGCGCAACCAAGTACGTGGCGACGAACCGCCCGGAGAGCCTCGCGTGGGGACCGGTGCAGCGCATCGGCCCGGACATCGTCGAGGACGTTCGCCGCCTCAAGTCCGAGGACGGCCCGGACCTGATCCTATGGGGCAGCTCCACGTTGACCTCCGCACTGCTGGAGCATGGCCTGGCGGATGAGATCGTCCTGATCGTCTACCCGGTGCTGCTGGGCACGGGCAAGCGCCTGTTCGCGGAAGGCGCCCCAGCCCGCACCCTGGAACTCGTGAGCACTCAGGCATTTCCGTCCGGCATAGTACTGAGTGTGTACAGGGTAGGCGGGCTGGTGCAGTCTCCCGGTCACTGACCATCGGTAAGTCTCCGGAGACAACAGGTGCAGGACGGGCTTTCCTGAGCAGAGGGAGGCGTAAACTTAAGTTATGGCGCGGACCAAGGTCTGCGCGGGCGGACGGCGCTTGCCGGTCTGCGCTTCTGGAGAGGGTTCTGTGGCAGAGACAGTGTTTGATGTGGCCGTGATTGGCGGCGGCCCTGCGGGGTATTCCTGCGCGTTTCGCGCGGGGCAGTATGGATTGAAGGTTGCGCTGATCGAGTCGAACGACAAGCTGGGCGGCACCTGCCTCCATGTGGGCTGCGTGCCCACCAAGGCGATGCTGTTTTCCGCCGAGATCTTCGACCACGCCAATGAAGGCGCCATGTACGGCATCGATAACATCGGCACGGGCGCGGTGAACTGGCAGCAGGTGTTGAAACGTAAGAACGAGATCATCAACAAGCACACGGGCGGCCTGCAGTACCTGGTGAAAAAGAACAAGGTCACCCCCATCCGCGGCTACGGCAAGCTGACCGGTTCGGCCAAAGATGGTGTGCACACCGTAGACGTCGAGTTCGACAGCACGACGCAGCAGGTGCAGGCCAAGAAGCTGGTGCTGGCGACCGGATCGGACGCGCGCATGATCTCCGGCTACAAGCCCAGCGACAAGATCCTGACCAACATCGAAATCCTGTCGCTGGACCAGCTGCCGAAATCGCTGATCGTCATCGGCTCGGGCGCGGTAGGTGTGGAGTTTGCGTCGGTGTTCAACAGCTTCAAGGTGCCGGTTACCATCATCGAAATGGCCGACCGCGTGGTGCCTGCCGAAGACGCCGATGTGTCCAAGGAGTTTCTGCGGCAGTACAAAAAGAAGGGCATCACCTGCCACACCTCCGCCAAGATGAACAAGATTGAGGAGACGGCGGACGGTGTGCGCGTGCACTACACAACCAGCGACGGCAAGGACAACATCCAGGAAGCGGACAAGGTGCTGATCGCCATTGGACGCGCGCCACGCACGGCAAACCTAAATCTGGAGTCCACGAAGATTGATATGGACAAGACCTCCATCAAGGTGGACGAGTTCCAGCAAACCGCCGAGCCCGGCATCTACGCCGTCGGAGACATTGTCGCTGGACTGCCGCTACTGGCCCACGGTGGAGCCATGTGTGGCGCCGTTGCCGCAGCGCACATCGCGGGCAAATACGCCAAGCCGGTCAGCCGCAACCGCATCCCGGCCTGCACCTACTGCGAGCCGCAGATCGGGTCCGTCGGCATAACAGAAGCCATGGCGCGTGAGCAGGGCCTGAAGATCAAGGTCGGCAAGTTCCCGCTGGCCGGTAACTCGAAGGCCACGATTCTGAACGCGCATGACGGCTTCGTGAAGGTCATCGCGGACGAACAATACGGCGAGGTGCTGGGCGTCCACATCATTGGGCCGTACGCGACGGAGTTGATCCAGTCCGCCGTGGTCGCCATTGAATCCGAGATGACGATCGAGGAACTGATGTTCACGCAGCACCCGCACCCGACACTGTCGGAAAGCCTGCTGGACGGCTATGCGTCGGTCTACGGCATGTCATTGAACGCCTAGTCTCTCCATTGACATCATGATGTCTGCGGTGAAAGCATCATGATGTGCGAACGACCCTGACCATCGACGATGACGTGGAGGCGCTGCTGCGGCAGCGTCTTCGTGCTTCTGGCGAACCGCTAAAGCAAGCAGTTAACAAGTATTTGCGTCTCGGCATGCTCGCCGAAGAGAAGCGAAGCCCGACTGAGCAAAAGCCATTCAAGTTGCGCCCGTCACGCTTTGGCTTACCAAAAGAGCTTCACATCGACTCCACGTCAGAGTTGCTGGAGTACCTGGAAGGTCCGGAGTGGCGCTAGCAGTCCTCGATGCCAATCTCCTGCTGTACGCGTTCAATCCTTATGATCGCTTGCATGCAGCAGCAGCGTCATGGCTGGAGGATCTAATCGATACGCAGCAGGTTGTTGCGATTCCCATGCTGGCGATTGCCGCACTTGTGCGTGTATCCACCAACCCGCGACTGGACCGGCTGCCAGAGCGCATGCAGGAGGTACTGCAGTTTGTCGACAGGCTGCTGGCGCTGCCCAATGTTCGCTTGCTGCACACAGATAACGGGCACTGGATTGAACTGAAGCGTGTTCTGGACGAAAGCGGTGTGCATGGCCCTACTGTGACGGACGCTCAGTTTGCCGCGCTTGCACTTCAGCACGACGGCACCTTGTACACCACAGATCAGCATTTCCGTCGCTTTCCCCGGCTGCGCTGGCAGAATCCTCTGGACGGGCATTGATGTTCGTTCACCTGCTCCAACTCGGCCGCGTTTCCTACGCGGAAGGCCTGCGCATCCAGGCGGAGCTGGTGGCCGCTCGCAAAGCCGGCACCATCGCAGATACGCTGGTGCTGCTGGAGCATCCGCCGGTGTTGACACTTGGTCGCAACGCGCACCGCAGCAACATCCTTGCCTCGGACGACTTGCTGGCCACCAAGGGCGTGGAGGTCCACGAGATCAACCGCGGCGGTGACGTTACCTACCACGGGCCGGGGCAGCTGGTGGGCTATCCCATTGTCGATCTACGTGGTGACTTGCCCGGCAAGAAGGGGCCGCATCTTGGCCCGGTAGACTTCGTTCGGCTGTTGGAAGACGTATTGATTCGTACCTGCCGCGCATTCGGCGTTCCCGCGCAGCGCATACCGAAACGGACCGGCGTGTGGACACTAGCGGGTGGCTCCATCCAGGAGAAGAAGCTGGCTGCCATTGGAGTGCACGTGTCCGGTGGTGTCACGTCGCACGGCTTTGCGCTCAACATCACCACGGACCTGCGTGACTTTCAGTGGATTGTGCCGTGCGGCATTACGGACCGCGTGCCTACCTCGCTGGAGCTTGAAGTAGACGACCCACCGGTGCTTGCGCCGACTATGGAGAACGCCCGCAACACGGCGGCACGCATGTTTGGCGGTGTGTTTCAGCGGCAGATGCTTTACATCGATTCGCTCGAGGAATTATTCGCTTCGGCAGCGACTCCGGTGGAGCGGTAAACGCACCTGCGGTACAGCCATTTGCTCAGCAGCCTATAATCTCTACGTCTGCATGCCGCGCCACTTGTGGCGTTTCTGCATCAACTTTACGCGAAGGATTGCTAATGCCAACCGAAGTCGTCATGCCCCAGATGGGCGAGTCCATCACCGAAGGCACGCTCACCAAGTGGCTCAAGCAGGTAGGCGATACGATCGCTCGCGATGAACCGCTGTTCGAGATTTCGACCGACAAGGTGGATGCGGAAATTCCTTCGCCCTCAGCAGGCGTGCTAAGAGAGATCAAGGTGCAGGAGGGCGCGACGGTTGCCATTAATTCCATCGTGGCCGTGCTGGATGCGGAAGGCAGCGCGAATGCGGCCCCGGCGACGTCCGCGCCTGAAATTGAAACTCTAAAGGTCGAGGCAGCACCCGTGCCCGCCGCTCCAACTGCTTTCGCAGCAGCCGGAACGGATGTGTTGATGCCGCAGATGGGCGAGTCCATCACCGAAGGCACCATCACCAAGTGGCTGAAGAAAGTGGGCGACACCGTGCAGCGCGACGAGCCCATTTTTGAAATCTCGACCGACAAGGTGGATGCGGAGATCCCTTCGCCAATCTCCGGTACGCTGACTGAGATCAAGGCCAAAGAGGGTGAGACGGTTTCCATCAACACGGTAGTCGCCATCATCGGTGGAGCGGCTCCGGCGTCCGCGTCAGCGTCTGTAGCACCTGCCACCGCGGCGCAGTCCGCACCGGCTGCTCCTGCTCTCACAGCAAGCCCCGCGACAGAGATCACCATGCCGCAGATGGGTGAGTCCATCACCGAGGGCACCATTACCAAGTGGCTCAAGAAGGTCGGCGATACCGTCCAGCGTGACGAGCCAATCTTTGAGATTTCAACCGACAAGGTGGACGCTGAGATTCCATCGCCTGCCGCGGGTACGTTGACCGAGATCCGCGCCAAGGAAGGCGATACGGTCGCCATCAACACCGTTGTCGCCATGATTGGAGGCACGAGTGGTTCGGCTGCACCAGCCCCGCAGGCTGCGGCACCGGCCACGCAGAGCGTGCCTGCCGCAGCTGATCCCGCAGCCACACCGGGCGAAGCCCCCCGCTCATCGCCGCTGGTCCGCAAGATGGCAAAGGACAACGGTGTCGATCTTGCGGCAGCCGGGATCGCCGGCTCAGGCTCCGCAGGGCGTGTGACCAAGAATGACATGGTCAGCTACCTGCAGAACGGCGGTAAGCCCACTGCAGCCGCTCCTTCCGCAACGACGGCTCAACCCGCGTCTTCAGGTACGCCTTCGGTGCCTGGTACGCCTTCGCATAGCATCGCCTCTGTCACTTCAGGTGCTGCTACACAGGTCACGTCTGCCAGGCCGGAAGCTTCAACTGTTCAGTCTGCACCCGCCACGACTGCGCCTGCAAAGGCGGCTGCCGCTGCCGCACCCATGCTGGGTGAAGTGGTGCCCATGTCGAAGATGCGCGCCATCATCGCGAAACGCATGGTCGAGTCCAAGCAGACCTCCGCGCACGTGCACACCGTCTTCAAGGTGGACATGACGCGCATCGTCCGTCTGCGCGAAAAAGAGAAGAGCAAGTACGAGCAGCGCAACGGTGTCAAGCTCACGTTCATGCCGTTCATCACGCGGGCAACGGTTGAGGCGCTGCGCAAGCACCCCATCGTGAACGCCGCGGTCGAAGGCCAGAACATTCGCTACAACCGCAATATCAATATCGGTATCGCGGTGGCGCTGGAATGGGGACTGATCGTGCCTGTTCTGAAGCAGCTTGAGGAGAAGAACTTCCTGGGCATCGCGCGCGGCATTGTGGACGTGGCTGACCGCGCCCGCAACAAGAAGCTGGCACCGGACGAGGTCGCAGGCGGCACCTTTACGCTGACCAACTCCGGCATCTTCGGCGAGCAGTTCGGCACGCCGGTCATCAACCAGCCGCAGGCCGCGATTCTCGGCATCGGCGGCCTGAACAAGGAACCGCTCGTCATCCAGGACCAGGACGGCGCGGACGTGATCGCCATCCGGTCCATCCAGCGCTTCACGCTCGGCTTCGATCACCGCATCATCGACGGCTCCGACGCAGGCAAGTTCATGACCGACTTCAAGAACGTATTGGAAAACTGGTCGGAAGATATCGGCTAGGCACACCTGTGCATACAACCGGGGCCGGGACACCTTCAGTCCCGGCCCTTGCTTATGCCCTCTGCTCAAGTCTTTCGTTGCTCCTCGTCCGCAAAGACGAGCTCTGATTCCGGTACGACAATAAAGTACAAAAGTAGCTCCACAACGTGTGCACACCTGTCGTAAAGTTGCATCCATTCCCGTGGAGGATATGCAGATGGCGCTGTCGAAGACAACGAAAGATCACGACGAAATCAAGCAGTGGGCGGAGTCGCGCGGCGCGGTTCCCGGCGAGGTAGAAGCCACAGAGACGCAGGGTGCTCCGGGCATCCTGCGTTTTATGTTCCCGAAGGCTCCCAACCACAACGATGGTGCGCTGAAAGAGATTGGCTGGGACGAGTTCTTCGAGAAGTTTGACAGTAGCGGCCTGGAACTGCTGTACCAGGATGTGACCAAAGAAGGCGCGGAGAGCAACTTCAACCGGCTCATCTACCCTGAAAACGAATCGAGCAGCGCCAAAAAGTCGGCGGGCAAAAAGACGGCGGGCAAGAAGACGGCCGCCAAGTCCACTTCGGCTAAAAAGGCGGCATCGTCCAGGTCGGTATCAGCCAAGAAGACAGCATCGAAGACTGCTCCAGCAAAAGACTCGCCCGCGAAGAAGACTGCTTCAACCGATTCATCGAAAGGCAGCGGGGTCAGGAAGTCGACGTCAGCAAAGACAGCCATGACGAAGACAGCTGCAAAGAAAACCGCTGCAAGGAAAACAGCTGCAAAGAAAACCGCTGCGCCTGCTAAGAAGGCACCCGCCAAGAAGACGGCTGCTGCGAAGAAGCAGGCAGCCGTTGCAATTGCAAAGCGCGGACGGTAATGAGCGGCTCAGCAAGAAAGACCGGCTCAGGCCGGTCTTTCTGTTTACGCAGGCAGTGAGTTTGTCAGCGGCCTTGCGCCATGATGGCCAGGCCATGCGCGACCGAGGTGAATACATCATGTGAGAGCACACGCTCTTCGCCGAAGCGCCGCGTGAACACCCGCCGCACTGCCGGGACCAGCGAGGTGCCGCCCGTCAAAAAGACGCGGTCTACCGCTTCGTCGGCGATAGCGGTACGGTCCATCAAATCATGGAGGCTCCGCTCGATGCGCTGCACTTCCGGTGCGATCCAGCCTTCGAAGCTATCGCGGCACACAGTTGCGTGGAGTTGCAGCAGGTCGGCATCAAAGACGAACTCAGTTTCGGTGTGCGATGACAGATCGATCTTCAAGGCCTGCACTGCGCCGTGCAGGCGATAGCCAAGGTCATGCTCGACTAAAGTGATCAGGGCGGCAATCTTGTGCGGCTCCAATGCTCGCTTATGCGCCGCGCGCAACATTTCCATCACTGGACGCGTTTGCAGAAATGAAAGCGTGTGCCACCGCTCGAGGTTGGCATAGATCCACGCGGGTAGCGCAGGCAACAGGTGATGCAATGAGCGCGCCATACTGTCAGACCCGAGCGCGGGCGAGATCAGGTAGCGAACGATCTTTGCGTCAAAAGCGTCACCCGCAAGGCCCACGCCGGTGGTTCCCAGCACCCTTG
The DNA here is from genome assembly GCA_964243585.1 of uncultured Terriglobus sp. Classification (GTDB taxonomy): domain Bacteria; phylum Acidobacteriota; class Terriglobia; order Terriglobales; family Acidobacteriaceae; genus Terriglobus. The sequence continues at coordinate 18,207 of CAXTFT010000023.1, read as the reverse complement.
GCTGCTGGCCTCCCATGCGCACAAGCGAGAAGTCTGTGGTACCGCCGCCAAAGTCGCCGATCAGTATGGTCTCTTCGCGCCGGAGGTCTGCGCCATACATGCGGGCGGCAGCAACCGGCTCCATCTCGAAGTGAATGTCGAGGAAGCCACCAGCCAGGAGCGCTGCGTGAAGTCGCTCCTGCGCAAAGTCGTTATCTGCCGCAGACTCCGCGCCGACAAATGTGACTGGCCGCCCCACCACAGCTCTTGTGACTTCAAAACCAAAGGCAAGCGAGGCGTGCGCCCGCAGGTCAGCGAGCAACCTGCCCAGCAGGTCTTCCAGTCGGTAGTGCCTGCCGAAAATTTCCGTCCCGGTAAAGGTGCGGGAGGCCAGGTAGCTTTTCAGTGACTGGATCAGGCGGCCGCGCAGGTCCTCATCAAAATTGTCCGATTGAAGGTAGCGCTCGATGGCCTCTGGCCCGGTCCAGACCGAAGCGGACTTCGCAAGGGCGCCCGTGCGTCGCTGCAGGTACAGCACGGAACGCGACGATCGCGTCACTGATCCAGCAAAGGGGAAGTTGACAAACTGTACCGTGCCGTCCGGACGCGCCACTGCGACCGAACTGTTGGTTGTACCGAAATCGAGGCCCACGGCAGGCGTGATGTTCCCTGTCTTCATGAGGCACTAGAGCCGGGCTTTGGCCTTCAATACGCGCTCACGCGCCTCTGCTGCGTTGTTGCCTACAGCGCTCAGGTGGCCCATCTTGCGGCCCTTGCGTGGCTTGAGTTTTTCGTACAGGGTCAGTCGCACACCGTCTACAGCCAGCGCCTCATCGAAGGCGGGCTGCCGCTCGGTGCCGTCTTCGTTCAGCCACACGTCTCCTAGGAGATTTGCGATGGCGGTGGGCTGCACCAGCGACACGTCGCCCAGGGGCAGGTCGCACGCGGCGCGGATCGCCTGCTCAAACTGGCTGGTCACACAGGCGCGCTCGCTGCCGTGGTAGCTGTTATGCGGGCGTGGCGCGAGCTCGTTCACGTACAGTTCGTCATCGATGGTGATGAACATCTCGACGGCGAGCAGGCCTTCCAGGGCAAAGGTATCTGCAATCTCTCTCGCGATGCTCTGCGCGCGTACGGCAAGCTCATCCGGCACGCCGGCGGGGATCACACTCCAACTCAAAATCTGGTTTTCATGGAAGTTTTCCGCAGGCGGGTAAACCTTTACCTCGCCACGTGGGGAGCGCGCCACCATGACGCTGATCTCTTTGGCCAGGTCCAGCGCACATTCCGCAATGCAGGCCGACGAACCCACATCTTCCCAGGCCTGACGCAGCGCGGCATCATCGATCACAGCATCGCCGAAGCCCAGCTTGGCCTGTCCGCGTCCATCGTAGCCGCCTGTTGCAGACTTAACAAAGACAGGGCTACTAAGCTCCCTAACTGCTTCCGACAACTGCTCAAAGGAACGAGCCACGCGGTACGGCCCGGTTGGAAATTCGTGCTTTGCCAGCCAGTCCTTTTGTTCCGTGCGGTCCTGGATGACGGCAAGCATGCCTGCGCCCGGACGTACCGGAGCCCAGCGCGCCGCCTCGTCCAGGCTCACAATGGACACCTGCTCGATTTCAAGTGTGACGGTCGCGCATTCACGTGCAAGGTTCGCGGCGGCCCAGCGATCGTTCCACCCCGCCTCAATCACGGTATCGGCGATGTACCCCGCCGGGCATGCCGGATCCGGGTCGAGCACGTGCACCTTGTAGCCCATCGAGCGGGCAGCAATGCCCATCATGCGGCCAAGCTGGCCGCCACCAAAAATGCCGATGGTGGAACCGGGCAGCACTGCGCCATCATGCTTCGCCAGCAAGTCGTCCGGCACGGAGGTCACGCGGACTCCTGTGTATCGTCAAGCATTTCTGCCAGGACTGCCTGCTCACGGTTGGCTCGCCACTGTTGCAGGCGGTCGCCTAATGCCTTGTCAGTTGTCGCAAGCATTGCGATGGCAAGTAACGCCGCGTTCACCGCACCCGCTTCGCCGATGGCCAGCGTCCCCACCGGAATACCCTTTGGCATCTGCACAATCGACAGCAGTGCGTCCATGCCCTGCAGCGCCGTCGCGGGGATGGGCACACCCAGCACGGGCACGACCGTCTTTGCTGCAAGCATGCCCGGCAGGTGTGCCGCGCCGCCCGCGCCGGCAATAATGGCACGCAGGCCACGTTCCCGCGCTTCCGTGGCGTACTGCCACAACAGGTCCGGTGTGCGGTGTGCCGAGACCACACGTGCCTCATGCGCTACATCAAATTCAGCCAGCGTGCGCACAGCTGCTGCCATCACCTTGTAATCGCTTTTCGAACCCATTAATACGCCCACAAGGGGTGTCGCCGCCATGAGGCCGATTATACGAAACACACCCGCCATCCTGACCGAGCGCAGCGACCGAAGGATCCCAAGGCGTTCTGAAGTTCACATGCAGCCTCAGGCTTTTACAGCCAGAACTATGGAGAAACCTGCCTGGTCTGGCAGCCTCGGGATCCTTCGCTCCGCTCAGGATGACGACTCGCTCATTTAGCCCAGATACTCGCGTTCAGGCAGGCCACAACACCGTCAATCACGGTGCTCAGGCCGACGGTAAAACCGTCTGCATTCAGGATGGTCTTGTTGCTGACGGCATCGGTCATCTTGATGGCCGCGCTGACTACCTCAAGGGCGGCGGTCTTTTTCTGGTCACCGGACTTAGCGCCGTAGATGGCTTCAATGCCCTGCAGCAGGCTGGGCAGAATCGCAATACCACGCAAGAACAATTTCAAGAAGTTCACTCTTTTCTCCCTAAGAATTAGGAGCCGCAAATCGTGCGACTCGGCTGTGTTGCATCACCGGCCGGACCGGCTCAGCGTTTTAGAAGGGACATGGCCACATGGAACATGGTCAGCAGCACGCTGAAACCACCGCCTACGCCTTTCATGCGTTGTACTGTGCGCTCGTGCTTTGACACGCGCTCTTCCAAGAGGTGCAGGCGGCCTGGCTGGCCAACACCTTCAAGTCCCTGCGCGAATACACCATGTTTGTTTCTCACCTTCATGCACCGGCAATGCCTCGATGAGGTCAGGTTGCCGGCAATTGCTTCCCTGCTCGGCTGGCTCTGTGGCCATTCTGCCGTTGCTGGAAATCTGTTGTCGTTGCACAGGTTGCGCGCCTGGAAGGCATAAAGGGTCATGCCCGCGCAAATCCTGCAGGTTTGGTCCGCACCGCGTGCGGCAGCTGTTTCCGTTGTTGAAGTTGCCCGACTCTAAAGGCCGGGCAGACGTCGAGTCAACGCGATTTCCGGTGGTAACTGCACCTGGAGGTCGTAGGCCTACAAGGCAAAGGGTAGCGGGGGTATAGCTCTCATCTTAGCTCGTTTTCTTCGCCTAATATTCGCCTTTGAAGCCCTCGGCTTGCAAGAAGAAAGTGTTGTGAAATCCTTTTTGTTCCAATTCGGAACACTGCCCGGTCAGCGGAGACGCTGGCTGACCTACCCGGCAGGGGACGCAGATCTCCAAATGCATGAGAAAGTTGAAAGGTGAAGTTCGCGGGTACCCTGCTCTTTCTGCTGCTCGCCGCTGCCGGCCTGGGTGCGTTTCTGCTGCTTGTCCCTGTTTCGCCACCTGGGGAAGTGTTTGTTGATCTACCCGTGGGCACCAGCAGCAGAGCGGTAGCGGACAAGCTGGCGGATGCCGGGGTCTTGCGCAGCCGCCATGCCTTTCTGCTACTTCGCGCATGGAAACGCGGTACGCTCAAGGCCGGCGAGTACCGCTTTGCCGATCCTGCCAGTGCCGACACGGTGTATAGCCGGCTGCTCAAGGGTGACGTGTTTACCGTGGCGGTTACGATTCCGGAGGGCTTCAACCTCTACGACATCGCAGCCGCGGTCGAGTCGGCCGGTGCCGGTTCCGCTGCGGCGTTTCTGCAGGCGGCACGCCGCAACACCGATCTCATTGCAGAATGGGCCCCTGGCGCAACGTCGCTGGAAGGCTATCTCTACCCTGACACCTACCTTGTCAGCAGGCATGCGACAGCGCGTTCCATCCAGGAGGCAATGGTGCGCCGTTTTCGCGTCGCAGGCGCCAGACTGGGTATTGCCGGCAATGTCAGCCGCACGGTGATCCTGGCATCCCTTGTAGAGAAAGAGGTTCGTTTCGATGACGAGCGGGGGCTGGCAGCGGGAGTTTTCGAGAACCGCCTACGCGCAGGCATGCCACTGCAAACGGACCCTACCGTGATCTACACGGCGCTCATGGCAGGACGCTGGAGCGGCACCATCCACCAAAGCGACCTTCAACGCGACTCGCCCTACAACACCTACCGGCACGGCGGCCTGCCTCCCGGTCCCATCTGTTCGCCGGGAGCCGCAGCCCTTCGTGCGGCGCTGCACCCCACGGCCACGGACAACCTGTACTTCGTAGCAGATGCCGCGGGTCACACCCGCTTTTCCGCTGGCCTGAAGGAGCATGCGGATCAGGTCAACACCTATCGTAAGAGCCTGCAGTAAGTTGCAACCCAACTGCGGCAAGAAAAATCATCGGGTAGGTACCGCCAGACATCTAACCGCAAACTGTGCTCTTCGCCAGCCAATACCAGGCCGCGACGCTCCGGAGACGTTTAGACTGGAACTTTGGGAACGATGAACAACCTTCGAGGCGGGGCGCTGGCAGTTCTCTGCCTCCTGCCCACACTGACCGGCTGCTTGCGTACGACGCGATCGGTCATGCAGACCCACCCGCCGGCGCAGGTCATGTCGTCTTCGCTGCAGGATCTTGTGACCAACACTACCAGTCGTTATGACGCCGTGGACACTTTAAACGCCAAGGTGGATGTCGCTGCCTCAACCGGCGGCGGCAAAGAAGGCAAGGTGGTCGAGTACACCTCCTTTACCGGCTACGTTCTGCTGCGCAAGACCGGTGATCTTCGTTTTGTAGGTCTTGCACCTGTGGTCGGCAGCAAACTGTTGGACATGGTGACTGACGGCAAAATGTTCACCATTGTCATTCCACCGAAGAGCCGCGCTATTACAGGGTCCAACGCCATTACAACGCCTTCCAGCAATCCGCTGGAAAACCTGCGCCCGTCACTTTTTTCCGAGGCATTTCTGATCCGCAGCGCCGGCAAGGATGAAATGGTCTCGCTCACCTCGGACGATCGGATCTACCAGCCGGACGCTACCCGGAAGTATGTGGTGGACGAGCCGGAGTATGACATTGGCATCTACCGCGTGGGTGCAAACAGCAATGAGTTGAAGACCCAGCGTGTGATCCACATTGGCCGATCCACGCTGCTGCCCTACCAGCAGGACATCTACGACCAGCAGGGGCAATTAGTAACAGTCGTCAACTATGACGAGTACAAGCTGTTCGGCAAGACGACGTTCCCATCCCGCATTACCATTCAACGGCCGCTGGATCAGTTAAGGCTGGCGCTTACCGTTGACCAGCTTGCAATCAATCAGGCGTTGGAAGACGAACAGTTTGAGACGCCCAAGATTCCTGCTTCCTACCAGCTGCAGAAACTACCCTAGCCACTAGCATTCCGCCTTGCTCCCTGCGCTAGGGTGTATCGACATGCTCGAATGCATATCGGAAAGTATGCAGGATATCGGAAGGGCACAGCTTTAGCTGTGCCGGTAAACTGCGCTTCGAACAGTTTTCCGAAAGCACTATGTCGGATGGACTGTTCAAGCCGTCTAGGCTGCAATCGCAGCCGGAACAGCACCGCGCAGGGCGGCAAAGCTGCGCAGTACGGTAAGCGTCGCACTCAGCAGCAGGATAGTAGCCACGCCCAGGGCACACACGCCGGAAATGCGGCCCTGCGGCAGCGCAAGCAGGCAGGCAAGTGGCCATGCGATCAGCAGCAGACCGGTTCCATAGTGCTGCCGGTAGTGGAAAGCACCTGCTAGCGGAAACAGGTGAAGTCCAACGATTACAGAGATTGCGGGCACGATGTATTCGGTAAGCTGCAGCACGTTGAGAATGACGATGGCAGTTGCCACGGAAACCCACTGGATGATGTTGATCGCGTTGAACAGGCGCTGGATGCGCATCTCTTCTTCCGGCGAGGTCCTGGCTGCGGGCAGGTCGTGCGCACGCCGCATCAGGAGTGCCGTGAGACCAAGCAGAAGTACCGTGGCGGTGCCCAACAACAGCAGCGCCGTGCGCGAAGCATGATGCGTCTGCTTCAAGCCGACAAACATCCACACCGAGCCGAAGCCCACAAAGAACAGCGCACCGGTTGCGCGTGCACGGACGGCCTCACCGACCATGCTCTCTGCCCGGTTCTCTTGTAATCTACCGGATTCCATGCTGGTTCTGCCGCCTCCTGTTCCAAGTGGTTTGCGGTCAGCTTACACCGTGCGGGGTAGTGGCGTCGCCGTGCTGAAGGATGGCAGCGCTGCCTTCTAATTCCATCGCGGATCACGGGTGATCTCAACAAAATCCAGCGGTGCGCCCGCCCGGCCGGGAGCCATGGCATGCACGGCCACCCCATCACCTGTCCTCAGCCGAACGCCATTGACGATGAACCGCTCTGCCTCAGCAGCAGCAGGTGATATGGAGTCCTGCCAGCGAGCCCGAACCTCGCCGTTCACCAGCAGTTCGAAGGATGAACCCACATGCTCATCCAGGTAGCCCACCTCAACACGGTAGACATTCTCGTCGCCCGTGAACTTCATGGCGGCGGTGCATTCACCAACGCCGCAGACGATGCGTTTGCTGCCTGACGCCGACTCCGGTCCGATCGTCTGCACGCTGTAGCCCGTCAACTGCATTGCCTCGGCTTCCACGCGGCCCGTATGACTTCCCACAAAGCCAAGCGCGTCCCGCACGCCGCTGGTTCGCTGCATCCACTCCGTCGTGGTTTCACGCCAGATTTCGGCGTGGGTAGCGGCCCGCGCCAGAAAGGCATGCACGGTGTTGTAGCGCGACTCGTCGACCAGGCCTTGCGTACTCTCCCATGCATCTTCTGCATTGCCTGCTGCCGCAGCGCCTGCAAAGTGGGCATCGTAGAAAGTCTGAACAACGGTCTTGCCACTCGGCAGGGTGGCGCGATACGGCAAACGATGCAGCAACAGCAGCCATTCCTCCGGGCATTGCGCAACAGTGGACAACTGCCGCGCAAACTCGTCGGGATAACGCGCAATCTCGTTGGTGCCACCTGCGGCGCGGTCTATACCGATGGACAACGTACTCGCCAGCGGTATGCCTGACAGGGAGAGGCGTGCGGTTCGCGCGGGGTCGGGACCACCCGTTTCGGTCGTCAAAAGGGGCAGGCCCAGGGGAGTGCTGTTGTTCATGGCAGCTGCCGTGCTCGCCAGCAGGATGCGGGTAGCAACAGTGTGCGCGCGTGCGTCATTGCCCCACGTTTGCCGGGACCACTCGTCCGTCACAGCTTCCACCTTTAGCATGGGCGACCATGCTACCCGGCCAAAGGCGTACAAACTCGCCTGCAGCAAAGGCTGCTGGAGCATGTGGCTCGCGTTGTCTGCCGAGAGCCTGCCAACTACGCCGCCGTGCAGGTTGGCATCACCCGCACCAGCCAGCAGCGCGCCCAGTGTCGTATCGCCATGCATACCGCGTTCCGGAGTCTGCAGCGCCCCTGCCCATGCCGCCGCAGGATAGGCAAGCATGTCGAATCGCCGGGGCATCACCTCGAACGTGGCCTGCTGCGATATGCCGGGCAGCAGGCCGAAATTTGCTGAGCCAAGGCCCATCATGGGCACAGGCATCGCAGCGCCGCCAAGGATGACATTCGGCTCCAGCAAGCCACGCAACACAGCGGCACGTTCTTCGGGCGAAGTGTCGGGCTCACCTGTTAATGCTTCCAGCGCTTCGCGCAGCGGCGGCCCAAGCGCATCTTCAATGACCACCGAAGCACCGGAATAGCGCAGCAGCCGTGCCTGTGCGTTGGCCACCCGCAACATCGCCTGCAGTTGCCGCACAGTCGCGTGGGCAGGCACACGCAGAACCAGACCGCCAAGGTTAGGCACGGATGCGGTGAATCGTGCCGCTGCTTCCAGGGCGGTTGGCTCTGCTTCGGACGGGCGCAGCCACACGCGCATACCAAAAGGCAGGATCGTCGCGGCAGCCCGCGCCGCCTCTTCCATGCTGCCTTCCAGAACAAGCCCATTGATGCCGACGGAGGCTAGCAGCCGCGGCAGTCCGGCGCGTGGCCAAGCGCTCGTCGCTGTGGCTCCATTCGCAAGCGGTGCGGCACCTTCCAGCAGCGGCAGCAGGTCTGCGGCGCGGCCCATATCCAATGCGCGCAAAGGAAGGTAAGGCATATCCGTGAAGTCCTCCGGCAGCTGCTGATCTTCCGCCACCAGCGCGGCAAAGCGGAAGGCAGCCCAAAGCTCCGCGCGCGGTGATCCACCCTGCAGGATGTACCATTCGCGCACACCGCGGCGCAGGTGCACAATGCGAAAACCCTCCTCAGGCAGCGGCTTTTCCGTCCATCCCGGCAGGCTGCGCCCGATGCGGGCACGATGCAGGGCTTCCGTGGTGCCAAGCACGATCGCGTCGATGCGCGGGTCAAAGCGATGCAACACCACATCGGTTCCCGCAACCATGTGCCCCAGGCCGCGGTCGAGTTCATCCGCGGCAGTCAACTCTTCCGGCGCGGCTTGCCCGGCATTGTTGCCCAGCAGCACCACGGCGTGAGGCAACGAATGGTAGCGCGGCGGGTCCGGCGGAATGGCGTAGCGAAGCCAGCCAACTGGGCCCTGTGCACATGCGGTAGACGTTGCAAGAGCAGCACTCCACAACAGCGCAGCAGTCCAACGTCGTAAGAATCGCAAACACATCGTTCTGCTTAGACGCCGGGTTTGGCCGCAGTAGCGTTCTGACCGGGAACCCGACCGCAACGCATGCCGGCGCCGCGCTGCTTTGACGCCCTTCTCGAACGCGTAGTGGTTGACACGTGCGTTCACCTTCCCATACGCTTCCGGAACTGAGACGTCTCATCCGCAGCATCTGTGCTGAAAATCTGTTTCACTGAACACTGGGTTTCGCGTTCGCGCGCAACTTATTACGGGCAGCAAGAGGACGGTACATGGCATTGGAACGTAACCAGGTGCAACAGATGATTGAGGCAGGCGCAGGCATTTTTCGGCTCGCCCCCACATGGGTTCCCCGATCATTCATGATTCCAGGCCGCAGGTTGAAGCTGCATCCGGACGATATTTACGCGTACGGCGCGCACCGCGGCGGCATCAACGAGCGCTGGTTCTCATCCACCACAAAAGCTTCAAACGGACCCGACACGACAGTGTTTGAAGGCCTGAGCTTCATCGTCACAAAGAGCGGTGAGCAGGTTCTGCTGAAAGATGTGATTGAGGCCGCGGGCGACCTGATCCTTGGCAAGGAAGCCTGGGAGCGCGAGAAGGGCTGGAACTTCTTCTGCAAGTTCTTCGATAACCTGGGTCCCATTCCGCACCACATGCACCAGAACGACAATTTCGCGGGGCGCATGGGTTTCAAAGGCAAGCCGGAGGCGTACTACTTTCCGCCGCAGTACAACCAGACCTTCAACAACTTTCCCTACACCTTCATGGGACTGGAACCTGGCACTACGCGGCAGCAAATTCGCGAGTGCCTCGAACGCTGGGCACAGGGCGATAACGGCATCACCTTCCACTCGCGTGCGTACCGCCTGGAGCCGGGTGCGGGCTGGCAGGTGAACCCGGGGATTCTCCATGCACCGGGCTCATTGTGCACCTATGAGCCGCAAGTGAACTCCGATGTCTTCGGCATGTTCCAGTCCGAGGTGGATGGCCGCATAACCCCGTGGGAACTGCTGGTGAAAGACGTGCCCGACGAGCACAAGCAGAACCTCGAATACATTCTTGACATGCTGGACTGGGAAGCCAACGTCGACCCGAATTTCGGTGCGAACAACAAGGTCTTCCCGAAGCTGGTGACAGCAGGCGAGACGCCCGGTTACGTTGAAAAATGGGTCTGTTACGGCACCAGGTTCTATAGCGCGAAGGAACTAACTGTGTTGCCAGGCGCAACAGTCACGGTCAAGGATGCAGAGGCGTACGGCCTAATCGTCACGCAGGGTTACGGCGACTTCGGCGGTACTGCGGTTTCGACGCCATCCATGATCCGCTTCGGCGACCTGACGGAAGACGAACTGTTCGTCACCGCCGGTGCAGCGCAGAAGGGCGTAGCCATCAAGAACCCGAGCACGACCGATCCGCTGGTAATCCTGAAGCACTTCGGTCCTGGGAACCCCGATGCCGCTCCGCTGATCAAGCAGACACCCGGACCCACCAGCTGGAAGTAGCGGAACGAGGAGCAATAGAGCGGAATGGCAACCCACACGAAACCCGCACTGCACAACGCCATGTGGCCCGGCATTGTCGGCAAAGGGCCGGACTCGTCTGAGCCCTTCATTGATCTGGACACCATGCTCGACCTTACTGCTGCCGCTGAAGTGGATGGGCAAAGGTTCAACGGCGTGGACCTGTTCGTGTCCGCTCCACACACGAGCATCGATAGCACGGATGACGACCTGAAGGTGCTTGCCGACAAGCTGATCAGCCGCAACCTGGTGTGCGGCTCGTTTGTTGCACCGGTGTGGGGACCGGTTGGTGGCGGCTCGGCCATGGGCTCCTCTGAGGACCAGAAGGCCTTCCTCACGCAGGTGCGTAAGGCGTGCGCCATCGGGCAGAAGATGCGTGACCTGGGTGTGCGGCCCAGCGGCATCGTCCGTATCGATTCGGCGGCTGGCCCTGACGAGTTTTACCTGGATCCCGGTGGCAGCCAGCAGAAGATTGCAGCCACCTTTACCGAGGCCTGCAACATCGCGGAAGGCTACGGCGAACGGCTGGCCGCCGAAGGCGAAATCTGCTGGGCGGGCATGCACGGCTGGGATCATATGACGGCCCTGCTGGAAGCGGTAAACCGCCCAAAGACTCTGGGCTTTCAGGCCGACATGGCGCACACCATGCTGTACACCCTCGGCTATAACTCTGCCGAAAGCCGTCTCTTGCCGGAAGACGTCGATTTAAACGACCGCGCTGTCATCGTCGAAGCGCTCAAGAAGGTCACGGCGGCGCTGCGTCCGTGGACCATCGACTTTCATGTCGCGCAGAACGACGGCACGGTGAAGGGACAGGGATCGCACGATAAGACCGGACGCCACTGCCAGCCAGACGATCCGAACGGGCGGATGGACATTGTCGAGGTGGCGGGCCTGTGGATGCGCGATGAAAACAGCGTGCCTACACGTGCCTTTCAACATATCTGCTGGGACGGCTGTATGTTCCCGAACGACGTAATGACTTCACCCGCTACGTGGAACAAGGTCTTGGCGACAATGATCCAGGTACGCGATGCGCATGGGTGGGATTAATATGTCCGCGCACGCACCTCGTCATCCTGAGCGGAGCGCGCAGCGCGGAGCCGGAGGACCTGCTTTCCTTTCCGACCGTATAGCTGCTTCGAGGAAGAGAGCAGGTTCTTCGACTGCACTGCGCTTCGCTCGGAACGAGCCGTGGGCGCAGGTAAGGAGAGAGCGTGAGTAAGAAAGAACTCAACATCGGTCTGGTTGGCTATGGCTTTATGGGACGCACCCATTCCAACGCTTTTCGGCAGGCACCCCAGTTCTTTGACCTGCCGTATACGCCGGTTCTGAAAGCCGTCGCCGCGCGGTCGCCGGAGAAGGCGCACAAGTTCGCGGGTAACTGGGGCTGGCAGTCGGTTGAGAGCGACTGGCGCAGGCTGATCGAACGCGACGACATCGACGTCATCGACATCGCCAGCCCCAACAACACGCATGCGGAGATCGCCATCGCGGCCGCGCAGGCCGGCAAGATGGTGCTGTGTGAAAAGCCGCTGGGCCGCACCGCTGCAGAGGCCAAGAAGATGGTCGACGCCGTGGAGAGCGCGGGCGTGGCCAACATGGTCTGGTATAACTACCGCCGCGTGCCAGCCGTGACCATGCTGAAAGACCTGCTGGACGAGGGCCGGTTTGGGCGCATCTTCCACTACCGCACGCAGTTTCTGCAGGACTGGACCATCTCGCAGGACCTGCCAGTCGGCGGCGAAGCGCTGTGGCGGCTGGACGCGTCCGTGGCTGGCAGCGGAGTTACCGGCGACTTACTCGCCCATAACATCGACATGGCGCTGTGGCTGAACGGACCTATCGTCGAAGTAAGTGCGGCCACGGAAATCTTCGTCAAGGAACGCACTAATACGCAGACCGGCGAGAAGGTGCCCATCACCATCGACGATGCCAGCATGTTCCTTGGCCGCTTTGCGAATGGCTCCCTGGCGATGTTCGAAGCCACACGCTACGCACGCGGCCACAAGGCGTTGTTCACGCTCGAGATCAACGGCGAGAAGGCTTCCGCAAGCTGGGACCTGCATGACCTGCACCACCTGCAGTATTTCGACTACAGGAACGACGGCAAGCTGCGCGGCTGGACCGACATCCACATGACAGACGGTGATCACCCCTACATGAAGCAGTGGTGGGTGCCCGGGCTGCAGATCGGCTATGAGCACACGTTCATCCACCAGGTCGCGGACTTTCTGCAGGGCCTTGGCAGCGGCGAACCTGCTGCGCCAACCTTCCGCGACGGTCTGATGACGGAGTATGTGACGGACGCTGTGCTGAAGTCGGCGGAAACGCGGCAGTGGGAGAAGGTAGAAGGATTGTAAGTGGTACGTGCAGGCGTTCGGCGACCTAGTTCGTTTAGCGACGACTTACGGAGATGGTGATGAAGATTTATAAGTTTTTGATCGGAAGTGTCGCGGTATTCGGAAGCCTTGCTGTGCATGCCCAGGTGACGGCAGACAAGCCCAACCCGCAGGCTGGCTTCCACCGCGTTACGCAGCCGCCGCCGGTGTACGACGCCAGCGAGAACACCGGCTTCACCTCGCTGTTCGACGGCACGCTGAAGGGCTGGAGCTACGACCCTGCCATCTGGGACGTTAAGGATGGCTCCATCCACATTGCGGCTACCTGCGAAAAGCCCACAGGCACGGTCTATGCAGTCTCAACCTCGGGCGAGTACGGCGACTTCATCCTAAAGTACGAATTGAAGGGCACCGGCAACATCAATGGAGGCATGCAGTTCCGCAGCTACATTACGGGTGATCCTGCCAGCACGGGCGCGAAGATGACACCGGTTCCACGTGCGGCCGTGCCGTCACGCCCGGCCCCCGCCACGGGTGCTGCGCCACGGCCTGCACGTCCGGCAGGCTGTGCCAGCCCGGGCACGCCGCCAAGTAAGGAATCGCAGGCGAAATACGACATGGCGGGCCCGCAGGCGGACTTCGATGCCACCAATCGTTACAGCGGCATGTTCTATGAGCAGAGCGGCCGTGCCGTCATCGCGACGCCGGGCTACAGCATGTATGCAGATGCGACCGGCAGCTACTCCATGGCAAAGCTGTTCGACAAGGCGCAGCACGACGAGTGGTTCCACAAGGACGACTGGAACCAGTTTGTGGTGGTTGCGATCGGACACTCCACGTCCATTTACATGAACGGCCACCTGACTACGCAAATGGTAGATACCGATCCGAAGTATTTTCGCCCGAGCGGCAAAATTGGCGTTGAGTCAGAATCTACCGGCGATTTGTGGGCTCGTAACATCTTCATCAAGAAACTCTGATGGCAACCGCTCGGCGCGGACACGACTTATGACACACCGTTGCCTTTGCTAGGCTTACAGGTATGTCCAGAACAACTTACAAGGGAAGGCGAGCGTTCTCGCTTGAAAACAGCAGCCTTCGCGTGACCGTTACTGAAGAGGGCGGCCACCTTGCGGAGGTATTTCACAAAGCCGCGGGAGTTAATCCGCTCTGGACTCCGCGCTGGTCCAGTGTTGAGCCGTCAGAGTTTTCCTCAAGGGATGAGGAGCGGTTCGGAACCGGGGTGGAGGGAAAGCTGCTGTGCGGCATCCTTGGTCACAATCTCTGCCTGGACCTGTTCGGCGGTCCTTCTCCCGCAGAGTTTGTAGCGGGTATGACAGCGCACGGGGAAGGTTCGGTACTGCCCTACCAACTGCAGGAAGATGGCGAGACACTTGTATGCCGATTGCACATGCCGCTGGCACAACTTCGCTTCGAAAGAACCCTGAAGCTGCGGGGTGAAGATGTTCTCATCCGTGAGTCGGTGGAGAATCTTGCTGCTTTCGACCGGCCGCTTGCGTGGACGCAGCACGTCACACTGGGCGCACCTTATCTCGATCCAGGGACAACGGACTTTCGTATGACCGGGGATCGCGCCGCGACCATTGCCGGTGAACTTGGTGCACCGGGGTACCTCTCTGCTGACAAGCGTTTCGCCTGGCCGCATGCACCACTTGCTGACGGCAGCGGCACACTGGATGCCCGCAGGATGAAGCCGGAAGCCCCGGCCAGCAGCTACATTGCCGTTCGCATGGTGCCACAGGGTTCGCACGCAAGTTGGACTGCGTGGTCTCCCAAGTACCGGCTGGCCATCAGCTATGTCTGGGATCGGAATGATTTCCCCTGGCTAGGTATTTGGGAGGAGAACTGTGCACGAACGTTCTCGCCGTGGAATAGCGCAGAGGTTGCGCGAGGTCTGGAGTTTGGCACGTCCCCATTTCCGGAGAGCCGCCGTGCCACCGTCGAACGCGGCCGCTTGCTGGACACGCCAACCTACCGCTGGCTACCTGCCCTGGAAACACTACATGCCACTTACTGGATCCGAACGGGTGTCACAGAGGCGATACCGGAAGTAGTCACCATTCCCGGTCCCGTGCGTTAGCAGGGGTCGGTGTGGGCAGTGCAGATTACGTTCTGCTGTTGACGAACAAGCCTCGATGTATGTGAGCTGTAACACTGCGAAGCCGGAGCAGAAACAGAGAAGCCCGGTGTTAACCGGGCTTCCTTGTTAGTCCAGAACGCTACGAGAAAAGCAGGTCGTCCTTCTTCGCATCGAATTTCTTCGCATCCACGTTGGGAACCTTCTTCAGGTCGTCAATACTCTTGAAGTCACCGTTCTTCTCACGGTAGCCGACCACGGCTCCGGCTTCGTCGGCAGTCAGGCCAAGGTCGCTGGAGAGCTGCGCGGCTGTCTCCTTATTGACGACGATTTTTGCATGAGCCGCACCTGCAGCATCCGCGGGCGGGCTATCTACACCGTAGTTTTTCGCGACATAGTTCAGGATTGCCTCAAACTCGTCGTCGGTGCCGGTCGCACCATAGCCGACCATTTTTGTAATGGTGGAGGTCCAGCCGTCTTTGTCCTTATGTTGACCAGTCACATTGGTAATGGAATGACACTTGGTGCAGGTACGCAAGGTCACGTCCTTACCTGGACCCTCCGGCATTTCCGGGTGGTTATCCGGTAGCGCTTGTGGGGCTGCCGGTGCCGCCGCTGCGACCTTGTTACTACTGGATACACCCCATACCAGCATGGGAAGACCGATCGTGAGAGAAGCCAAAATGTGCTTTATGTGTCTCATTAGCTCTTCATCCCTTGCAGAAATACGCCTTACTGTAATGACCCGCAGACCGCTGTGGAGTTCCTCGAACGGCTTATAAAACTGCTGAACGTTTGCAGTGGCCCTCGAGCTTTGGCAGCAGGAGTCCCAGTGTATGAGACGTTGCCAACACCTAAATATACCTGCGGTGGCTCCAGCTCGCCTACGCTGCACGGCAATGCCGGGGCGGTTTTATGATGCGCCGCAATAGCCATGCTTACGGACGAGCCCGCTCGCGTTTCCGTCCCAGATTTGACGCACTGTACTGCGCGCTGGATGACTCTCGAACGACCAGCATGGCGGGCAGGCGAACTTTCTCCAGGCGTGTTTCCGCCCCATTGCTGCGAATGCGGCGCAGCAGAACCTGCACGGCTCGCGATCCGATCTCAAATGCCGGCTGCACGACGGTGGTAATGCCGGGCCTGAACAGCTCCTCGGGGTTTAGTTCGTCGAAACACACAAAAGCTACGTCACGGGGCGTTTCCAGACCCAGCGCCGCCAGGCTCTTCAAGGTGCCCAGCCCGGTAACGCCGTTGGTTGCAAAGATCGCCGTTGGACGGTCACCGCGCTGGCCCAGCAGCCCCACCTGGCAGACGCGGTCTATTTCCGCAGGCTGAAAACCCGCCTGCCACACCAGCCGTTCGCGAACCTGCAGACCATGGTGCTGCATGGCGGTGCGGTAGCCTCGCAGGCGAGCCTGTTCGTTCCGCAGGGTGAGGGGACCAGTCACAACCGCGATCTCACGGTGGCCGCGTTCCACCAGGTGCGACACCGCCATGGCTGCGGCCCGCGCGTCATCCACACAGACGGAGTCGACAGCAAGACCCTCAGGCAGGCGGTCCAGGCAGACCAGCGGTGACTGAGCCGTGATCGCGACCGCGGCTTCAGCCGTCCACTGGTGACCACCCGCTGCCACCAATAACGTGCCCTCGGACCGTTGCGAACGCAGCAGTTCCAGCATGGCGGTTTCGCGCACATGGTCGTTTTCTGAATCCAGCACCATCAGAAAATAACCGGCTTCACGCGCCGCTGATTCAGCACCACGAATGATCCTTGGAAAAAACGGGATCGTGATATCCGGCACAACGATGCCAAGGATGTGGGTGCGATTCGTGCGCAGGCTGCGGGCGATCAGGTTGGGCCGGTAGTTCAGCTTCTGGATGGCGGCCAGCACTTTGGAGCGAGCCGATTCACTTACTCCGGGCAAGCCGTTAATGACATTGGAGACAGTTCCCGCCGACACCCCTGCAAGCTTCGCGAGTTCTTTCTGCGTGGGAGCCATTCGAACCGATTGTAGCGGCAGGCGATGAGGCAGAGACAGAACGTTTGGCTTGGTGGCGCCGGTCAGCCATTCCGGCAATCAGGCGTAGGAACCACCCGCCTGTGCGTTCTTTGGGCCGCGTTCTGCCGCTGCGCGTTCCACATAGCCGCTCTGTTGCAGCATGGCAAGCGGGTCTGCAGGCAGGCCGTTTGTACTGCGCCACGCCTGCACAAGCGGGCGGACATCGGTGTAAAAGCAGCCGCGAAAGTGCTCCTCTGCTTCCACTAGCCTGCATGCGTCCTGTAGTTCAGCCAGCAGCGGCTGGTCGACCAGTGCGGCGCGCGCGTACAGCTCCTGCGCGGAGCACACGGTTTGCACCATGGCCTCCATCTTGCCCTTCAGGTTATGGCTTTGATCGATCATGTAGGCGATGTCCGCAGCCCCACCACCAACCATGTGTTCATGGCTGATAATTTCGTGGAAAATACGGAAGACCTGGTAGGGGTCAATGGAGCCCAGCGTCAGGTCATCGTCGGCGTACTTGCGGTCGTTGAAGTGAAAGCCGCCCAGTGCACCCAGGTGCAGCAGCCACGCGACAATCTGTTCAATGTTGGTGCCCAGCGCATGATGGCCGGTGTCGACCAGCACCTTTGCCTGTGGGCCGGCAACCTGAGCCAGGGTGTGGGCCATGCCCCAATCGGCGATGTCCGTGTGGTAAAAAGCGGGTTCGAAAGGCTTGTACTCTACCAGCAGGCGCTGGGCAGGGCTAAGCTCGGCATGAGTCTGTGCAAGAGCTTCCTGCAGCCAGCCGATGCGGCGCGCAATGCTTTGTGTGCCAGGGTAATTCGATCCATCGGAAAGCCAAAGCGAAACGTCGCGTGAGCCAAGTGCGCGGGCCATCCGCACCGAGTGCAGCATGTGCTCTATGGCCATTTCGCGAACAGCCGCGTCAGGGCTGCAGAGTGATCCGTACTTGTACTCTGCCTGCTGGAACAGGTTGGGATTGATGGACCCCGCGCGGATACCGTGCTGTGCTTCCAGCGTCTGAATCGCAGGCACATCGGCGTCCCCATTTGGCAGATCCCATAGGACGTGCAGCGCAATCGTTGGTGCAACGCCGGTCAACCGGTTCACCTCTGCGGCGTCCGCAAACTTTTCCGCAACATTCGTGGCTGCGGCCTGCTGAATGAACTTGCCAAAGCGCGTCCCGGTGTTGGCAAAGCCCCACGAGGGCAGCTCAATGCGGAAGCGGTCGAGCGCGTGGAAGACCTTCGCTTTTTGTTCATCGCGGTCAACGTTCTGATTTTGGGTCGTGATCAAGACAGATTCCTCTCCAGGGTGAAGCGATTGCACCCATCCGCACAGTGTGTCTGCGTAAGGCTAGAAAGCAGACCGTAAGATCGCTGCCCATTCCGCCACTGTGTCCGCGTCGGCGGAGCTTTCTATCGTAGCCAGTTGCACGGCGAAGTTGCCGAGCGTT
>CAXTFT010000022.1:0-32149 GCA_964243585.1 uncultured Terriglobus sp. | reverse complement strand
GGAAATGCCTTGATGACGGCCAAGCGGGAGGCCAACAGCAAGGTGGTAAAGATGGCATTGAAGAGCACTTAGGCTTGTGCAAAAAACGCCAACCGCACTCGATAATTCCCACAGAGTTTCGCCACTGCTCTATTTGGATTTATCTGGGGTTGACGTCTTCGCTAAGTGGTTGCGGGGGTAGGATTTGAACCTACGACCTTTGGGTTATGAGCCCAACGAGCTACCGGGCTGCTCCACCCCGCAACTCAAATATAACTTTGCTGCACCGGCGAGTCAAACGGTAAGCGTGTCCCTATGTGTTCGGCTGCCGATGATTGATCAACGGCAAGCGAAGCACAATAGGTGATAGCCTGCTGCTCACTGTGAACTTAGGATTGCAGCCCGTCATCATTTCGCGACGTCGTTTCTGCAATGCACTCGCAGGTGCCGTCACGATGCCCACGCTCGTCGTTGCGCAAACTGCCGACAATGTGCATTTCAATGTGGCCGAGTATGACCACGCACACATTCTTGCAAGTGCGGCAGAAGCTCTAAAGAAGCAGCCCAGATATGTATCGTCTATCCCTGTACCTGTCCAAAACGCAGATCCCAACGTGTACTACTCCGAAGACACAGAGTGGTGGCCGAAAACCGGCGATGAGGCTGCACCGTACGAGTACCGTCCCGGACGCACGAATTTGCAAGCTTTTACAGAACACCGCGATGCCCTGGTGCAAATGAACGACTGTGTTGCAGCCTGCGTTGCAGCCTGGCGGCTCACACAGGAAGAACGCTACGCCGCGCACGCCATGCTGCACCTGCGCGCTTGGTTCGTGACCGCTGAAACACGCATGCAACCGCACCTTGAACACGCGGCCAGTATCCCTGGAAAGCAGTACGGCACGCCGCGCGGTGTGGAGGAGACGGTCATGCTGGCAGAAACAGTCCGCGCGGCGTCGTTTCTGTGCGGCCTCAACGGAGCGGCCTCCGAGGAGGAAGCCGCTGCACTTCGCAGTTGGTTCGCAACATTTGCGACATGGCTCAACGAGTCGAAGAAAGGCTTCATCGCGCGTGAAGCAAAAGACCGCCTAGCAATCTGCTGGACGCTACAGGTTGCGGAATGTGCTCGCTTCGCACGGAATGACACGTTGCAATTAGAGTGTTCGCATCGCTTTCGTGACAAACTGCTGCGGCAGATGAACTTTGACGGCCAGTTCCCTGCCGAACTACACCGACCAGACGCCTACGCGGCTTCTATCTTCACGCTGGATTGCCTGTCAGTGCTGTGCGAAGTGCTGTCCTCTCCCATGGATCGGCTGTGGGATTATAGCCTGGCCGATGGACGGGGCATGCGGTCTGCAGTGGCTTTCCTGTTCCCCTCGTTGGAAAGTCGTGCAAACTGGAAGCTGCCTGCGGACGCCGAGCACTTCAGTGACTGGCCAGTGCGGCAGCCCAGCTTGCTGTTGGCAGGTCGTGCGTATGGGCGACCGGAGTACGTAGCGGCCTGGAAGCGGCTACCGGCAGATGCTGCGTCTGCGCAATTGCTGCGTTACTTGCCGGTGCGACAGCCTGCATTATGGACGGTGCGTGCACCTGCGGCCTGACGCTGTCTCTCTGCGATCGTTTAGTTTGTCTTCATGGCTCTTCGTGGTTTTTGTCGCACGTTTTCTCTTCTTTGCATGCTTGCGGGCGTGCTTGCGTCAGCTCAACTTACGCTATTGCCAGCGCCGCGGGAAGCTGCTGCTGGGCGGGTGATACCGCTGCCCAGCGGCGTCGCGATTGTGTGTGCGGGGTGCGACGCAGATGACATTTTTGCCGCTACCGAACTGACGCAGGGACTAAGTGCGCAGGGTGTACCCACGACGAACACTGCGCAGGCGCACATCACGCTACTGCGCTCTGACAGCGCACCCGGACGTGCTGCGCTGACCGCCGCTCATGTGCAGTGGACACCGGAGATGCGTGAGGAAGGTTACGTTATTACGACCGATGCAACCGGAATCAGCGTAATCGGTGCGGGACCCGCGGGTGTCTTCTACGGCGCAGCCACAGCACGCCAGATGGTCAGCGGGTACGGGCCAAATGCAGTACTGCAGACGGCAACTGTACGTGACTGGCCAGCAATGAAGTATCGCGGACTGCACGACGACCTGTCACGTGGCCCGGTCCCCACCCTCGACTTTCAAAAAAAGCAGATTCGCACGCTGGCCACATACAAGATGAATGTGTACTCGCCCTACTTTGAGCACACCATGCAGTACCTTTCCGACCCGCTGGCTTCGCCGCCGGGTGGCGCTGTGACCCCGGCGCAGGCTCGGGAACTGGTCGCGTACGCAGCGAAATACCACGTGACCGTCATACCGGAGCAGGAGGCGTTCGGGCACCTGCACTACATGCTCACCTATGACACCTACTCGCCGCTAGGTGAGACTCCGCACGGCCATGTACTGGCACCGGGACAGCCTGATTCACTCGCACTAACCAAACGCATGTTTACCGAGCTGGCAGCAAATTACCCCAGTCCGCTGCTGCACCTGGGAGCGGATGAAACCGTTGAACTGGGCAAGGGGCAGACAAAGGCCGCAGTCGACGCGCGTGGGCTTGGGCCGGTCTACCTCGACTACCTGGAGAAGATCGTCACGCACTTGCTGCCGCTAAATCGGCGCTTCCTGTTCTGGGGCGATATCGCCATGAAAGAACCGGCGCTGCTGAAGTCCGCTCCGCAGGCTTTCAAGCAGCAGACCATCGCTGTCGGGTGGGAGTACAACCCGCAGCCGCGCGGCTTCGCGCCGTGGATCAAGCCCTACACCGACGCTGGGATCGAGTGCTGGGTCGCACCCGGCGTGAACAACTGGAGCCGTGTGTACCCGAACTTCAACCTGGCGCTGCCTAACATTCAGCAGTTCACCGCGCAGGCACAGGCCAGCGGTTGCACAGGCCAGCTAAACACCATCTGGAATGACGATGGCGAGGCGCTGTTCAACAACAACTGGTATGCCGTGCTGTTTGGTGCAGAAGCCGCGTGGCACAAGGGGGAAAGCTCCATCCCGCAGTTCCAAAGCGAGTACGGCAGAATTTTCCATGGCGACAACACAGGCAAGATAAGCCAGGCACAGCAGGAATTGATGGCCGCACATGCGTTGCTAAAGAACAACTTCAAGAGTTCCGACGCATCAGACCTTTTGTTCTGGGTCGATCCATGGAGCCCAGACGGGCAGATTTCCGCCGCCCGTATTCGGCCGTACACGCGCGAACTGCGACTGCATGCGGAGCGAGCCATCATCCTGATCGGAGAGGCGCGCGCAAGCGGCACCCTGCGGGAATCCGACGCGCTCGATTCCATGGAATTAGGCGCGCGCCGCATGGACCTGATCGGCCTCAAGTTTCAGTTGACTGATGAGATTGCAACGGGCTACGCCAGAGCCTATGCATTGCAGAGCAGCAAGGACAAAGAAAGTCGTGCGGAAGTCTCACGCGACCTGATCGACATCAACGCCGTGAACGGCAGGTTGCAAGACCTGCGCAACAACTACTCGTTTCTGCGGGATCTATACGAGCAGGCTTGGCTGAAGAGCTACCGGCCCTACTGGCTGCAGAACAACCTGCAGCGCTACGATCTGACCATTCAACTATGGCTCAGCCGCATTGACAAGGTACGGTCGGCGCAGCGTCAGTGGGACCGCTCGCAGACGATCCCTTCTGCAAGCGATCTTGGCATTCCGCCCATTCCCTCTGCCGCAGGGGCCGCGCAATGAGTCGCGAAATCCATGCCATTGCCGCAAAGGCGCTTATCACCGGCAACAGCATCGTCGAGCGGCCGCTTGTCCTGATTGAAGGCGAGCAGGTGCTGCGAGTGTCGTCGCTTCAACAGCAAAGCATGCCGGAAGGTGCCCTGGATCTACCAGACAGCACACTCTCGGCTGGATTCTTTGATGTGCACGTACATGGCGCGGGCGGTCGCGACGTGATGGAGGGCTCGCCTGAAGCCCTTTATACCGTCGCACGAATGCTGGCGAAGCATGGCACAGCACGCTTCCTCGCAACTACGGTCACATCCTCTGTCGAACACACGTTGCATGCACTTGAGGGCATCGTCGAGGTCATGGGTGCACCATCGCCGGACGACTGCGCAGAAGTCATCGGCATTCACCTCGAGGGTCCGTTTCTGTCGCATGCGAAGCGCGGTGTTCACTCTCCACAGCAGTTGCAGAAACCTTCCATCGAACTGTTCGAGCGCTTCAACCAGGCAGCGTGCGGCAACATTCGCCTGATGACAATTGCACCCGAACTGCCCGGTGCGCTAGAGCTCATTGCGCATGCATCGGCGCAGGGTGTGCGCGTCAGCCTTGGTCACAGCGATGCGGTTGCATCCGAGGCGCGCGCCGGGATCGCTGCAGGTGCTGTAAGTGCGACGCACACGTTCAATGCCATGCGAGGCCTGACACAACGGGAACCCGGGATGCTGGGCGTTGTGCTGGATGCGACCGAGCTGTATGCCGAGTTAATATGCGACGGGATCCACACGACACCGGAAGCTGTGCGCCTTTGGCTGAAGATGAAGGGCATGGAGCACGCGTTGCTGATTACCGACGGCATGGCTGCGACCGGCATGCCAGACGGCGAGTACCTACTAGGCGACATGATGGCAGTGGTCAAGGACGGAGTTGCCATGCACGAGGGAGCACTGGCTGGCAGTGTGCTTACGATGGATCGCGCGGTTGCCAATGTGCAATCGTTCACAGGCTGTACGCTCGCCGATGCAGTGCGCATGGCATCGCGGAATCCGGTGATGCTAATGAGCAACCTAGCGCAAAGCAGCGGTTACGCCGATTTCAACATCTTCAACAATGCAGGACAGCGTACTGGCAGCATCCTGCGAGGCTGCCTGCTCGATGCCTGATCCGCAGCGCAGCCTTACTGGTGGTGTATTTTGCAGATGGTGTGTGGCTTGCTTCGCCGGACTGTGAATGGAGTTGCCAAGCCAACTCCGTGTCTTGCAATGAGAGCGTCTTAGTAGACATGGAGCGTCAGCGTCACAAGTCTGGAGCAACGAGCAAAACAAGCATCTTACCGGCTACGCGTTGGTCTTTGTTGCTTGCAGGCATTCTCCTTGTAGCTAACCCTCTTCGTACACAAGTGCCTTGGGTAAGCCAGACGCTGAGCGTCAGCGAAATTTCACAGCGGCTCAACGAAATGAACATGCGGCGTCAGGCTGCACTAAAGCAGTATGAGAGCCAACGGACCATGACCGTGACCTATGAAGGACCACTTAGCCAGGGCGAGGCCACGGAGACTGTGCTGATGAACTTTACTGCGCCAGCAACGAAACAGTTCTCCGTTCTTTCTTCGACAGGCTTGAAGCTGATTCGCGACAACGTCTTTCAGCGCGCACTGGATGCGGAGCAGACCGCCTCCACCGAGCCGGCACAGCGGGCATCCGCACTGAACACCAAAAATTACACGTTGAAGCTGATGGGCGTGGAACAGCAGCCTGCTGGCAGGTGCTACGTCCTGGATGTAGTGCCAAATGTGCCGGGTGACTTCACCTACGTGGGGAGGGTGTGGGTGCAGGCTATCGACTTTGCCGTGGTGCGCATCCAGGGCAGGCCTTCTATAAATCCTTCGCAATGGACTTCCGACGGTGAGTTTGCTACGGATTTTCAGAAGGTCGGCAACTTTTACTTTCCTCAGCAGACAGTCTCAACCAGCCATTTGCCGCTTGGCATGCGGGCTCGCCTGACCATTCAATATGGTCCGTACCGCATTCTGAGCGCGCTCAACCTGTAGCCACAGCGACCTGCAGTGCGGCTATCCGGAGATCACAAGTCAGCGATCCGGAGGCTTCGATACACTCGCTGGTATGCCGACCCGGCTTCATGCATTCGACTTAGCCCTTATTGCCGTCTACCTGGTAGGCATAACGCTGTTTGGTCTCCGCTTCCGCAAAAGCGGCGATTCTTCGCTTTCGTCGTACTTTCTGGCGGCGCGAAGCGTACCGTGGTGGGCCATTGCACTTTCCATTGTGTCGGCGGAGACCAGCACGTTGACCATCATCAGCGTGCCCGGTATCGCGTTCGGCGGCGACTTCACCTTTCTTCAACTCGTCTTCGGCTACATGGTAGGACGGCTGCTCATCTGCATCCTGTTTCTGCCCCGCTACTTCGATGGTGAGCTCTTCACCGCGTACCAACTTATCGATCGGCGCTTCGGCCCCACGTTGCACAAGGTAACCGCAGGGCTGTTCCTGCTGACGCGCGCGGCTGCCGAGGGCGTGCGCATCTACGCCGTCTCGATCGTGGTGGGTATCGCTATCGGCACCAACGACATTCTCAGCATCATCATTATCAGCCTTTTGACCCTGCTCTACACCTTTGAGGGAGGCATGGCCGCGGTCATCTGGACCGACGTGGTGCAGATGGGTCTGTACGTCGCAGGCACGGTGGTGGCGCTGTTCACGCTGGGTACAAAAATCCATGGCGGATGGACCACAGCCCACGCCATCACTTCTGCCGCAGGCAAGCTGCAGGTCTTCAATTTTGGCCTGAACCTCTCTTCTGCGTACACCTTCTGGGCCGGCCTGCTGGGTGGCGCATTTCTCACCATGGCATCGCACGGCACCGACCAGTTGATGGTGCAGCGATTGCTTGCAGCAAAGAACCTGCGGGATGCACGCGTTGCCCTGCTGGCGAGCGGTGGTGTTGTCTTGCTGCAGTTCACGCTCTTCCTGGTCATCGGCGCAGGCTTGTTCGTGTTCTATGGACAACACCCTGCGGCGCTCACCGTGAAAGGGTCTGACCGGCTCTTTCCGGCTTTTATCGTGCAGCAAATGCCTATCGGCATTGCAGGCCTGCTGATCGCAGCTATTCTGGCGGCAGCCATGTCGAACCTGTCCGCCGCACTCAACTCACTTTCGTCTACCACCATTGTTGACTTTTACCTGCGACTGCGGCCTGCCGCCACGAACAGGCAGCGCAACACGCTGTCGCGCGTGGCGACGGTGCTCTGGGCGGTGGTGCTGGTTGCGATCGCGATCTATGCCGTAAGGGTGGGCGGCAAAGGGCACGTAGTGGAAATGGGACTATCGATTGCATCCGTCGCCTACGGTGCGCTGCTAGGCGTCTTTCTGCTCGGCACGCTGACACGCTATGCCACGCAAACCGGTGCGATCGTCGGCATGGTCGTGGGATTTGCGCTGAACCTTGCCATGTACCTGCCGAAGATTCTGCCTGTGCCTACGCTGCACATCGGCGGCTTCTCACTTTCAAACATCGCGTTTACCTGGTACGTGCTGATTGGCTCTGCGGTCACCTTTGCCGTCGGATCGCTCGTGAGTTTGCTCAACCCATCCTCACGGCAGAAAGCTGTTGCCGCCTGCTTTGTGTTGTGCCTCTTCGTCACGAGCAGCGCGGGTGCGCAGACGTTTAATTTTAGTCAGATCGACAGCATCATGCAGGGTGCGCTCGCAGAGAAACAGCTGCCAGGCGGGGTGGTCGTACTAGGCAGCGGTGGACACGTGGTCTACCACAAGGCCTTCGGTAATCGCGCCATCGATCCGGCGATCGAGTCCATGACCGAAGACACAATCTTCGACATGGCATCCCTCTCGAAATGCATCTCTACTTCGGTAGCGATCCTGCAGATGTACGAAGCAGGCAAGTTGCAGTTTGACGATCCCGTGGTGAAGTATCTCCCGGAGTTTGCAGCTGCAGGCAAGACCAACATCACAGTCCGGCAATTGCTGACGCACTATTCCGGCCTTGCTCCGGATGTATCACTTGCCGATGCCTGGAGTGGGAAAGCGGAAGGAGTTCGACGTGCCATGCAGTCGGTACCCGCGGGCCCGCCGGGAGTGAAGTTCGTCTACTCCGACATCAACTTCATTACGCTCGGTGCCATCGTCGAAAAGTTGTCCGGCGAATCGCTGGACAAGTATGCCGCACAGAACATCTTCACCCCACTTGGCATGTCACACACCAGCTACCTGCCAGCCGCATCGCTTCGCTCAAACATCGCGCCGACCGCTCACAATGACGACAAGCCGATGGCCGACGACCGCATGCTGCGCGGCGAAGTACACGACCCCACAACGCGCCGCATGGGCGGTGTCGCAGGCCACGCGGGCGTCTTCTCCACAGCTCAGGACACGGCGCTGTTCGCGCAGGCCTTGCTTGACCGGTTGGCGGGGAGGCCCAGCAGCTTTCCCCTGAAGCAGGCAACGCTGGAACTGATGTGCCGCCCGGAACAGCCCGTCGGCGCGAAGTCGCTGCGCGGCTTTGGATGGGATATCGATTCGCCCTACTCACGCCCACGCGGCGAGATCTACCCTGTAGGAAGCTTCGGGCATACGGGCTTTACAGGCACGTCGTTGTGGATGGACCCGCGCAGCGACAGCTACGTCATTCTGCTGGCGAATGCCGTCCATCCGCGTGGAGGAAAGGCAATCACCCCGCTGCGGGGAAAGATTGCCACCGCCGCAGCGCGTGCGCTTGGGTTGGAGAGTGCCCCCAGAGGGCTTGCCACGCTCACCGGCATCGACGTGCTCGAAGCCACTAACTTTCGCGCGCTGCTGGCCTTGCCTGCAAAAGACCCAAAGCACATACAGTTAGGCTTGCTAACCAACCAGACCGGCATGGATAGCAAGGGGGAGCGCACCATCGATGTGCTTGCTGCGCAAAAGGGTAAGTCCCCCCTTGAGTTGAGAACCCTCTTCTCACCGGAACATGGCATCCTTGGCGCCGAGGACAAATCCGGCATCGGCAATTCAGTGGATAGCCGCAGCGGTCTGCCCGTCATCTCGCTTTACGGCAGCAAACTCGAAGACCGTAGGCCAAAGGCGGAAGACCTGCAAGAGCTGGACGCCGTGCTGATCGATCTGCAGAGTGTCGGCGCGCGTTTCTACACGTATGAATCAGCCATGGGCTATTTTCTCGAGGCAGCCGCGAAGACCGGCACACCCATCGTGGTGCTCGACCGGCCTGCGATGGACAGCGGCGTTAGCGTTGCTGGTCCCGTCAGCGATGTGGGGACCGATGCCTACATCAGCTACATGCAGGAGCCTTTTACGCTGGGCCTCACCATGGGAGAACTGGCAGGCTTCTTCAATGGCGAAAAACACCTTGGCGCACGTCTCACGGTAGTGCCCATGCAGAACTGGCAGCGCGGTCTGTGGTATGACCAAACAGGTTTACCGTGGATCAATCCATCACCCAATCTGCAGAGCCTGTCCGCGGCCACGCTGTACACCGGCACCGCCTTCGCGGAGTTCACAAACCTTTCGGTCGGTCGCGGCACAGACCATGCTTTTGAGCAGGTGGGCGCACCCTTCATCGCATCGGATGCAGAGGCGCAAAAGCTGGCTGACACGCTGACCGCGCGCAAGTTGCCCGGCATCACCTTCGCTCCGACTACGCTCAGCCCAGCCAAGCCGTACCCCTACGCCGGGCAGACGATCCATGGCATCCGCATGACAGTGACCGACCGGCAGCGGCTGGACCCACCCGCCATGGGTGCGGAGTTGCTGGCTGCCGTGCACGCGCAGTACCCAACTGAGTTTCAGATGGCGCGTACGATGACGCTGGTGAAGAACGCGGCCACTGTGAAGTCACTCGCGGACGGAGTGGACCCACACAGAATCGTTGCGGCCTGGGAGTCATCGCTCAGCGACTTTCGCGCACGAAGGGAGAAGTACCTGCTCTACGGTTACCTGCCGTCGACTGAAGTGTTGGAATCGGTCGTCCCTGCCAAACGGGAGCGTTAATCGCGTGCACAGGAAAGTAAATTCCTGCGCTTCGCTACGGGATGACAAGCAGGGGGGTATGGTTTTACTGTTTGCTTCAGCGGCGGGTTACTAGGCAGAGGCGTTAGAACGCATGACGTCTTCGATGATCTGCCGTGCGCCAGCTCCGATCGCAGCAGCTTCTAAGTGGAGCATCGGCTGCATGGCGCGTCCAACGAGCACCAGCAACGGCGCTGCACCCGCCGCGATCTCGGCAAAGCCTCCGAGCATAGCCGCACTCGCCTGCTGCCTTGGCGTAGCTGCGCAGGAAATGGCAACGCAGGGCATGTCTTCTGCCACACCCGCCGCCCGCAGGTCATGCACAATGGCTGCCAGGTCACGACCCGGCATATAAATTGCTAGCGTCGCATCCTCCGGCAGAGTTCCCTGCCAGACTGGCAGGATTTCTCCGCTGGTCCTATCTTCGGCGTGTTTGCCGGTAATCAGGATCAGCTTCGACGCGGAGCGCCGGTCAGTCAGGGGCAATTGCAACGCGGCTCCTGCTGCAAATACGGCAGACACGCCGGGCACAACTTCCGCTGCAATGCCTGCCTCGCGCAACGCGCTTAGTTCCTCTGCTGCGCGGCCAAATACCATAGGATCGCCCGACTTCAGGCGCACAACGCTCAGGTCTCGCCGCGCCGAATCAATCATCAACTCGTGGATTCCGGCCTGCGTAATGCGCGGTCTTCCGCAGCGCTTGCCGACGCTGGTGACCAGGGCATGCGGGCTGCACAGGCTGACAATCGCTTCGGGCACAAGGTCGTCGTGCAGAACGACCTCCGCCGTCGCCAGCAGACGCGCAGCGCGAACGGTCAGCAGGTCCGGATCGCCCGGTCCCGCACCGACCAGGTACACCGTTCCCTTCTGCGCACCCTGGACTCGCGTCGTCACACCACCGGCTCCGGCGTGGGCTTCTCCGTCGGCAGCACGGGATTGCGCTCCGGGTAATGCTGCCGCGCGTGTGCGCGCGCCATCTCGCGTGAGGGACATGCCTCTGCTCCACAAACGTCGCGCTGCGCAAGCTGGTGCAGCAGTACCTTACGCTGCTCGCCTAACGGCTCCATTGCTAGCACTTCGCGACGCAAACGACCCAACTCCATCAGCCAGGGGCCAAGCTCACGCGGCAGCTGCTCGTTGAGTTCCCTACGCAACTGTTGTGCAAGTGCGGGACTTTCGCCTGCGGTGGAGATAGCGATTTGCAAGTCACCGCGCTTGACGATCGAGGGAAAGTAGTAATCGCAGTAAGGCGGATCGTCCACTGCGTTGACCATGATGTTGCGGCGCTCTGACCCCGCGAAAACGGCCCGGTTCACCTCCGGGATGTCGGTGCCAGCTACCACCAAAAAGTTGCCGTCGAGGTCTGCATCCACGAACTCGCGAATGTGTAGGCGGATCTCCCCATTTGTTGCCATCTCCTGTACGCGTGCAGAGACGCGCGTGGCAACCACGGTTACCTCCGCATCAGCGGCGTGCAGGCTTTCGATTTTCGACTCCGCTATATTGCCCGCGCCCACCACCAGGCAGCGCCGGCCCGTAAGTTTCAGGAAGATGGGAAACAGGCTCATTGTGGCGTCCTCAATTACATGTCTGCCGGTGGACGGCCGGATGGCAAATCGCGCTCAACGGGTGCAACAGTAGCGCCGGCGAGTTGGCCGCGCAGTTCCTCGTCGCTATGGCGCGCAAAGTACTGCCGCAGATTTTCTTCTGGCGAACGCTGCTTCAGATACGTGCCCAGCAGGCGTTCCATGGCGACGGGAACTTCTGTCGCGGGTACACGGTAGCCAACAGCTCGTGCGAAACCGGCGTGCTTACCCAGAGCACCGCCCAGGCAGAAATAGTATGCATCCACCATCTGGCCTTCGTGCTTGATCTTCTTCCCCTCAAGCCCGATGTCCGCGATCCACGCCTGCCCGCAGTTGTTCGGGCAGCCGGTCACGTTGATACGCAGTTGCTGGTCGAAGTTTGGCACGCGCTCCTCCATTTCATCAACTAGCCAGCGGGCGAAGCCCTTGGTCTCAGAGATGGCCAGCTTGCAGAACTCGGTGCCGGTGCAGGCCACAGTACCACGCCAAAAGTTGGTCGCCTCCACATGCAGGCCCAGCGCGTTGATACGTGAAACCACCTCCTGCACCTGCGCGTTAGGTATGTCGATCAGCATGATGTTTTGCTGAATCGTGCAGCGGATGGAGCCGGAGCCAAACTCGTCGGCCAACGCCGCCAGCGTGGAAAGCTGCGTGGCATTCATGCGCCCGCGCGTCACCGAGATGCCGATGGATGAGAGGCCTTCCTGCTGCTGCGGCTGCACGCCCATGTGGTCGCGGTAGAGATCGTCCGGCATAACCTCGTCCGGCGCAGGGTCAAAGTTGTAACCAAGACGGCGTTCCAGGTCGGCAAGGAAACTTTCTGCCGTCCAGCCATCTTTCATGAACATGAACTTCATGCGGGCATGCGTACGGCTTTCGCGCAGAGACCCGGTCTGGTCGCGGAAGATACGTGCGATCTCGTAGCAGGCCTCCTCCGCCTGCTCCTGCTTCACGAAGGCGTTCAGCCGAATGGCCAGATGTGGATCCTTCGACAGACCACCACCTACGCGGATGCTGTAGCCGACCTCGCGCTGGCCGTCGATGTTGCGTTCGATGGCAGTCAGACCGATGTCGTTGATCTCCGGGTACGAACACCAGTCCGGGCAGCCGCTGATCATGATCTTGAATTTGCGCGGCAGGTTGACGAAGTCAGGATTCGCCGTTAAATGCGCGGCGACACGTGCCGCCAGTGGCGATGCATCCAGCAGTTCATACTTCAGCCGACCGGCAAGCGGGCAGCCGGTGACGTTACGCACCACGTCGCCACAGGCACCCTTCGGTGAAAGTCCGACACGCTCCAGCGCTTCTCCCACCAGCGGCAGCGACTGAATAGTCAACCAATGGAACTGGATGTTCTGGCGCGTGGTTACATCGGCCAGATCACGCCCATGATCACGTGCGATCTCTGCAATCACACGGGTCTGTTCGCTGGTCAGGATGCCGTTCGGGACGCCTACGCGCATCATAAAATAGTCAGTGGCCTTGCCCTCACCACCTACACCGCCAACCGCCCCCACGCCGTCGCCTTGCGTGTAGATGCCCCACCACTTGAAGTACACACCGGCCCAGTCCGGCAGCACGGCCTCGCGGCCTTCGCGCGCAAACTGCCGCACCTCTTCCCATGCCGCCCAGGGGTTCTTTTCCAGCTTTAAGCGCTCGACTTTTTGCGCCTTGGTTTCTTTCTTTGCAGGCACAGCAGCTGCCTGTGGAATGGGTGTCACCATGTGGGCTGAGTTTTTCTCTGCGCTGGTGTTGTCTACGTCTGCCATGCTCTTGTGTACTCCGCGGCTCTACTCTGCTGCCAGTTGGGGCTGATCGGTCGCAGCCTGCACAAAGGTGTGCCGAACGTCCGCGCCACGCACCCAGAAAATGACATCTTCTGCGATGTTGGTCGCGTGGTCGGCGCTGCGTTCCAGGTTGCGCGCCACGATGATGGAGTTTAGAGCGTTCTCAGTCACCTCAGGGTGCAGAGTCATCTCTTCGCGTAACGCGTTCTGTGCCTGGTGGTTCATGCGGTCAATCTCGTCGTCCATTTCCAGGACGCGCTCCGCAAGATCCGCATCGCCGTCCAGCAGGGAGCGGATAGCAAGCTGAATCATCTTCACGGCAATCTCACCCATACCTGCAATGTCGCCGGGCAGGGTCTCAGGGCCGTCAAAGCCGCCTACAGCCCGCAGTTCGCCGCACCGCTTCACAATGGCTGCTGCCTGATCGCCTACACGCTCAAGATCGCCGTTGATTTTGATGACGGCAAGCAGAAAGCGCAGGTCGATCGCCATGGGCTGCTCTTTCGCGAGCAGCTCGTACGCCATCTCGTCCACGGCACGGTCCGCCGTGTTAATTGCTGCTTCGATATCGACAACATGGTGGCAAAGGCCCATGTCGCGCTGCAAGTAAGCCTCCACCGCAAGCTCAAGCGCCTGCTGTGAGAGCGACGCCATAGCGAGTAATTTGTCCTTCAATGCCGCGAGTTGTTGCTGGAAGTTGATGCGGGGCACGGGTCAGATCCTGTCTCTATTCTCTTAGAAAACGAGCCATATAGCCAACTGCACGAGACGTACCGCTCAAACCGAGCTTCTGCACACTCTTCACCATACGGAGCAGAGCTAAGGGCCTGCTCCCCTTTGTACCTGCGTGCCCACTCCGCAAAGCGCAAGCAGTATTTTGCTGGCCCTGCGCTTCGCTCGAAGTGACGAGAAGCGAAGACCACGCTAGGGATGTCGAACAAAGACGTTGAGCTAGTCCACCGTTGTCATCTGTCTACCTTTGGCATCTTTCCCAAGGTAGGCCAGCAATGCCACCAGCAACGCCACTGCCGCAATAGTTCCAGCCATCACCATCTGCAGGGAACCACCAAAGTTCCGGCGTGCAATGACAGTCTGGAACTTAGCATTCCGAGAAGAGAGCAGATTGCCCAGTTGATACGCAAACCCAGGAAAGGTCGCACGCATGGCAGCCGGTGACAGTTCGTTGAGGTGCGCCGGGATGATCCCCCATGCGCCCTGCACCATAAACTGCATCAGGAAGCCGCCCACCGCCACCAAGGGCAACCAATGTGTAAACGCCCAGAGCGGGATCATCGGGATGGACAGCAGAGCAGCGATGATAATGCCCTTCCGCCTCCCGATCCTTTCAGACCATGTGCCGAACGTGATGCCGCCCAACAGGCCGCCGATGTTCGCAATCACCGCAATGGTGCCCACCTTTCCTGGGGCAAAATGCTTCCCCTTCTGCAGGAAGGTAGGGTAGAGGTCCTGCGAACCGTGGCTGAACGAGGTGAAAGCAAACATCATCACAACGAGCAGCAAAAACGAACCCAGGTATTTTGCAATATCAGCCCTGCCGAGTCGAGGCCTGATTGTCTGTGCCTGCCCCGCCTGCCAGACCGGCGACTCATCCACTCCCGAGCGAATATAGAAGACCAGCAGCGAAGGCAATGCGCCGATAAAGAACATCACGCGCCAGTTGGTCAGCATGCCGGTGCCATGCAGGTGCGGAAAGACAACACCGTAGACCAGCGCTGCCAACAGGTTGCCGACCACATAGCCTTCCTGCAGCAGACCTGAGAAGAAGCCGCGGCCCTTTTCTGGCAGCGTTTCAAATGCGAGCGCGGCTCCCACGCCCCACTCGCCGCCCATGGCAATGCCGAACAAGGCGCGGGAGACGAGCAGCCAGCCCAGCGTGGGTGCAAAACCGGACGCAACTTCGAAGACGCAAAAGCTCACGATGTTGATCATCAGCGTCGGCCTGCGGCCTATCTTTTCGGCGAGCACGCCAAACAGTAGCGCGCCCACGGGCCGCATCACCAGCGTCCAGAAGAGCGCTTCTGTCACTTCTTCCACACCGACGCGGAAATCAGCCGCAATAGCACTGATGCAATATGTAAGGACGAAAAAGTCGAACGCATCCAACGTCCAGCCCAGGAAACACGCCACAAAGGCGTTCCTCTGCTTCGACGACAGATCGCGCCAGTGCGAACGAATCCCGGTGGACATGTTCAGCGATGCTACACAGGAACTTGGCCGTAGCGATAGTCTTCTTTTATTTCACATCGAGGTATCGCTGTGACGCTGGACGTCAGGTCGCGTCTATTCTAAAAGTTTGGAGAAAAGATGCTACCTGTCAAAACACTGCTTGCGGCTACGGCCCTGCTAGTCACCAGTGCCGCATATGCACAAACTTCGACCTGGAATATCGAGCCACCACATTCCGGCGCTGAGTTTTCGATCCGGCACCTGGGCGTAAGCAATGTGCACGGTAAGATCGGCGGCCTGAAGGGTACAGTCGTCTGGGACGCAACTGACCCCACAAAGTCCCACGTGGAAGCGACCATGGATGCAAACACCGTTGACACGGGCGAAGCTCGCCGCGACGCTCACCTGAAATCTGAAACGTTTTTCGATGTCGCCAAGTATCCCAACATTACCTTCAAGTCGACTGCCGTCAAGCGCAATGGCGAGGGCAAGCTGCAGATCACGGGCAACCTGACTTTGGGCGGACAGACCAAGCCAGTGATCCTAGACGTGGATGGCCCCGCAGCGCCGCAGCCGGGACCCAGTGGCAAGACACTCAGCGGCTTCTCCGCGACGGGTGTCATCAGCCGCGAGAACTTCAACTTCGGCCAGGACGTAAAGTACAAGCCACCGGTACTGGGTGATGAGGTAAAGTTCACCATCGATCTTGAAGTTGCGAAGCAGTAGAAGTGTTCCGCTAGTGAAGCCTCGCCAAAGCAGGGGCTCCACTGCTCAGGGGACCAGTTCCTTTGCCCCTTCCTGCGGGTAGTGCTTCAGCAACTGGTGGTGAAGGCAATAAAGTGCTAATTCCAGGCGGTCCGACACACCCAGCTTGTCATAGATTTTACGCAGGTAATTCTTGATCACCTGCTCTGTAGTGCCCACCTGGTAGGCGATCTCTTTATTACGCATGCCGCGTGTAATGCAGGTAATGATCGAAATTTCCTTGCTTGTAAGGTGCGGGCGGATGCGGGGGCTGACCAGGGCCGTGGCCTGTGAGCGATATGCCTCGATGACCCAGCTTATGGACTGGTTATCGATCCATGTTTCGCCTGCGGAAATTTTGCGAACACATTTGATCAGCAGGTCCGGTGAAATGGAACGGGGTACCACCCCGCGCACGCCGCGCCGGTACAACTCGACCGTATTGACCTCGTCGGTCTCAAGTACCTGAACGATTAACTTGGCCTGCGGAGCGCGCCGCACCAGTTCAGGAATGGCGTCAACAATACCGGAGATCAGTTGACCTTCCAGAACCACGACATCCGCCGGGAAGCGCTGCAGGGCAGCGTACAGATTCAGCAGTGTCTCTGCCTGCGCCACCACGCGGATGTCATCTTCCAAAGCAAAGATTTTTCGCATACCCACGCGGTAAATGGCCTGCGAATCCGCAAGGATGACACGAATACCCTCCTGCTGCGAAAGGTCTTCTTCCGGGCCCTCATGGAAACCTAACTCAGACATGACCAGTGTCTCCCATGCGGTAATCGTCAATTACGGCGCCCACCTGTCGGCCGTCCCGAGCCGGTCCATGCCAAACGACGCGTCCAACGCACGCCACTACGACATCGTGCGGTGAACCCATATCACCCGCGGGAAACTGAAGCGTCCATGTTAGACGGGTATTCACTTCAGGTGCAAAAGGCATGGTGAAAAGCACGCCGGTAGATGAAATA
The DNA here is from genome assembly GCA_964243585.1 of uncultured Terriglobus sp. Lineage (GTDB taxonomy): Bacteria > Acidobacteriota > Terriglobia > Terriglobales > Acidobacteriaceae > Terriglobus. The sequence continues at coordinate 15,120 of CAXTFT010000022.1, read as the reverse complement.
TCCTCTGTCACTGCGTCGACCGGGCCATTCGCCGTGTCCACCCGCGCAAGCAGGTGCAGGGGAAACCGTACCGAGTTCCGCATGGGGTCGGTGGAAGCGTCATGGTGGTCTTGCGGGCTGCTGATCTGAAACATGGACACGTTAATCGTAAGTTACTCTCGTAACGGTTCTACCACGAACTTAAGCGAGAGGTGTCAACGCGATATGTTTCCTTTTGAGACAGCTACAAAGCAATGAGGCCTGCTGACCCGCCGACCCATAACTGGTCACGATTGTGATCCACTCCCATCATCTTGCCTCGACCCAGGCGCACCAACGTATTCACAGCGGTTAAGCTGCCACCTGACGGCCACAGATAGAGTATCCGGATCTCTGCCTGCGTAAGCCCGAATGGTGTCTCTACGGTCGAGGCGAAGTTCAATCGCTGTTGTAAAAGATAGCCGCAGCGCTCCCCTTTCGGTATCGACTGCAGCAACTCGTCGCTGGGAGCAAACTCGATACCCTTGCCCGCAAAGGAAAATAGCGGCTTTAGGATCAGGTCTGCGCGATTTTCTGGCAGGGTGTCTCGACCTTCGCCCTGCATCCACCTGTCCAGGAACACGGCTGGCGGTACGAAGGGGTGCTTCAGGAATGGGATGGAAAACTTGCTGATCCTGAAATACCAGTTCGGATGCCCGGCCCATTCCACGTCCAGGTCGCCCGTCAGATTAAAGCTCGGCTGAATGGACTTTTGTATCATTTCATCTGCTATGGCGCGATTGTAGATGCGCTCGATAGGTGTCCATACTCCGTCGCGCTGGTATAGCAGTTTCCGCCCCTGCTGCCGCACCGTGGTGATATCCACCGTGCGAATTCCAAGCCGGTCTTCGTGCACGTGAAAGTCAGGCAGTGTCTTTTGCCGGTCCGGCGTCACTTCCAGCAGGATGACGTTCTGCGGCTCATGGTCCCCAACAACAACCCTGCGCATGGCTTCCCAGTACTGCCCCTCATCCATGCCGATGAACGGCTGCAGCGCAGGGTCAAGATTGAAGCACCGCCGGTACTCGTCTGCCAGCACAGCCTGGTAGCCGTAGACCGACGGAAAGGCCTGCAGTTCCACCAGGCGAGGCGCAAGCGAACCATCCTCCTCACGAACAAACGCGAAATCCGCCGTCATAAAGTTTGGGTGCGTGTCCTGGCCCGCCACGTGGTACGCCTTTGGAATAGTCCCGGCTGCGCGGCGCAGGTAGTCCGCGTCATCTACTAGCTGGTGCGTCATCTCTGCGCCGGCGTCTGCCATCTCCTGAACGGCAGCCGCCAGCAGGAAAACCGGCGTCTCCGCCACCCTGAAATTGATAGTGGCACGCGTCCGTGCATCAAGATTGCGTCGAACCAGCGCGTACTTCTCGTCTGTGAAGCGCCGGTTAAAGTCCGCGCGAAGCAAGGGAATCATGCGCTGCAGTGTACCGTGATCCTACTCCTCACTCCTTCGCAGACTGCCCGCACAGTACACTTAGCCATGCGGCTCCGTGCGCAATTCCTGCTGTCTGCCTTTGCGCCTGAGCACTTTCCCACGGCGGACCGCACCGGTGACGCCCCGGAAGTCGCTTTTCTGGGCCGGTCGAATGTGGGTAAATCCAGCCTGATCAATGCCCTGCTGGGCGAAGGACAAGCCAGAGTCTCATCGACGCCGGGCCGCACCCGCTCCATCAACTTTTTCGGTCTTCATGAAGTGTTGGGATCGGGACAGGCACGCCAATTGCCCGCGCTCGTCTTCGCTGATCTGCCCGGGTATGGCTACGCCAAGATCTCCAAATCGATCTCCGCAGAGTGGTCCGGCTTCGTTGATCCATATCTGTCGGAACGGGCGCAGTTGGCCCTGTCCTGCTGCCTGGTGGACACCAACATCCCGCCTCAGGAAAGCGATCATCAGCTCATCCGGTACATGCAACTTCACCGCCAACCATACGTCGTCATCGGGACCAAGAGCGACCGCCTTTCAAACAACACGCTGGCGAAATCGCTGGCTGCACTGAAGAGCGAACACGGCATAAGCGACATCATCGCCTGCGCCGCAAAGGACGGCAAAACCGGGCGCGGCATGAAGGAGCTGTGGTCACGGCTGGATGCGGTGCGTGAGGCTGGCCTGCCTGTAATCCGTTAGGCGGCTGTCTTCTTTGCGATGAAAGCACGGTCGAGTGCACGGGGGATAAGCGATGGCACGGCACGAAGCCATCGCGCGGCGACCTGTGCCATGCCGTCCTGATCAGCGGCAGCATCAGCGAGAGCTGCCATCAATTCCTGATCACGATCGCGACGGTCTGCCATGGTCTTGGCAGTGTCCACTCTCAGTTGCCATACCTCACCCAGAGCGTGAGCAAGGCCCGCGTTGAGATCGAATCCTTTAGCACCGGCAATAGGTTCCGGGAAATCAAAACCGTGCAGCATCTGTGCACCACGGCTCCAAAGCATGTTGCAGTTATAGGCTTCGCCTGCCAGCAGCACGCGTGCAGAGACAATAGCCTGTGGCTGCAAGCCGCGTGCGGCAACCTCAGCCAGCCCCGTGGATGAATCTCCGCTGAGTGCGACTGTCACACCACGTCCCTGACGTATCTCGTTCTTGAGCACACGGATAGCCTCCTCAAGCGTCGTCACGCTGAAGGTGCAGCAACCCTCACGCTGTGCCTGGCGAAGATGGACCGGGTCAGCTTCAAGGAAGAGCCCGGCGGCTCCCGAGGCCAGTGACGCCAGGGCCAGTGCGCGACCTGTCTCGTTCAGCCCAACCCCAAGCAGCAGAGCACCGGCCCACGAGGGGCGTACCACGTCCAGCGCAACAAATAATTGCAGCGCAGCGTCCTGCCGCGATGGCACCTTAATTTCCTGCAAGGACTGGGGTTTTACCAGGAGCCATAGATAGTGCCCTCAGTCGACAACGCCTGCGACCCGCTGTGCACGTCGTTGATGCCGGTCGCGGTCTCATCGACGTTCTGGTACGCATCGGTACGATCACCGATCCACGTATCTGTGCGGTGCGTCATAGGGTCGAGCGGCATGGTTTTCAGATAACCCGAAGTGACCAGTTCATCGAGCGCCTGGGGAGCCTTTTGCTTGTCGACGGTGAACGAATCGATAGCCTGCCGCAAAGTGTGAAGGTCCTCCTTCAACACAGCTTCGCGCGCAACCTTCAAGTGATGCGTAAAGGCTGGGACAGCCATTGCGGCCAAGACACCAATGATGAGCATGACTACAATCAGCTCCAGCAGGGTGAAGCCGGAGTCTTGAGACGGGTTGTGACTCTGTCCTACCATTCGGAGTACTTTGTCCCGTCCAGCGCAGTTCCCTGGCTCTTGCTGTGCACATCAAAGACGTTCTGACCACCGAAGCTGGTGGAGTCCGCATCGTCCTGCATGGCGCGAAGCTGCCATTCGGTCTGCCCGGTCATTGGGTCTTTGGGAATCTTTCGCAAGAACTTCACCTTCTTGGTCTGCACATCCACACCGTTCACCAGCGTCTCGAGGTCGGGCGGGTAGTTGAAGCTGTCGATCTTGGTCTGAAAGGCTCCGCGGTCGGCGGCGTCCTTGTACTTGTCAATGGCTCCCCGCATCTCCCAAAGGGCAGTGCGCAGTTCGCGCTCCTTACCCCGCTTTATCTGCCAGCGCGTCACCGGCACGGCGGCTGTTGCCAGTATGGCGATGATGCTTACCACCACAATCAGTTCGACCAGCGTCACGCCCGCATCGCAGGGCAGCCGTGTCCCTTGCCGACGGAGCGGCGCTGTTGCCTGCGGTTTTGTCCCCGTGAGTACCGGCATAGTAGGTCTCTACTTGATGTGAACGGTGGCAGACGAGCCGACGGCAGGCAGGCTGGTTTGCGCACTGTCTTTTGCGCCCACCTTCGACAGGGACACAGTAGCGTCACCCGCGGCGTTTGCCTTGAAGGTCAGCACGCAGATGGAACCCTGCCCATCGACGCCGCGCACCGCTGGCGGTCTGGAGACGGAGATGGTGACCAACCCATTGCCTTCGTCGCGGTGGACGACTGCCACCGCCTGGCCGTCACGCCCCAGGAACTCGCCCGAATCGACGTTGACCAGCGACAGCAACGCCGGATTGAACTGCACCTGTACCGGCACAGCGTAGAGGTCCTTTGCGCCGGCTGCGACTACGGCCATCTGGAAGGTGCTGCCAACCGTCTGTGACGCAGCCGTGGGCGTCATGGTGAAGCTGACCGGCGTTCCACCGGCTGTGGGTGCTGCCTGCTGCGGCAGCATGGCCGCTACAGGATTGTTTAGAGCAGCCTGTGCGCGCTGTGCCGCGGGGGTGTTCTCATTACCAACCTGACCGATCATGGCCGAAGCCGCCTGAGCAGCCGTGAGGGGAGAACCAGCTGGCGCTCGCTGCTGCTGAAAGGCTCCCGTAGTCATGCTGGCAGACGTATCGGCAGCTGGCAACGGATCGGGTAAGGCCTCGCGGCGCAGTTCGATGGACTGACCTGTCCCTGTGTCTATGGCACGCGTGTTCATGCGCGTGACCAGCGGTTCACGGACAATGTGCGGGATCAGCAGAAAAACGACTTCGTCCTGTGTCTTGTCGCGGCTGACGGTACTGAACAGCCGTTTGAGGATCGGAATATCTGAAAGACCTGGCGTACCGGCAAGCTGGTTGCTCTCCTGCCGGGTCAGGATACCGGCCAGGATGCTCGGCTCGCCTTCTTTAAGCTGGATGACCTGCTCGATCTTGCGCTGGCCGATGATCGGCTGATTGACGCCGGAAATGTTGACGACGTTCGCCTGATTCGAGATGTCAATCGTCATCTTCAGCGTGATCTCGCGGTCTGCGTGGACGGTAGGCGTGATGTCAATATTGACGCCCACATCAAGGTAAGTGAATTGCGTGTTAACCAGCGCGCTGACAATACCGGTGGACGCGCCCGAGGAAAAGGACCCAGTTGCGATCGGAATACGCTGACCGATCTTCAATTGAGCCCGCTGGCCGTCTGTCGCGCGAATGCGTGGGTTCTGCAGGATGCGTGTATCGCTGTCGTTGAGCAGGGCTGTAACACTTGCCTGGCCCAGCGATACGGCAAAGTTTGCGCCGGTCAGGTTACGCAGCGAATTCAAAGTAAGTGATGTGGTACCGCTGGTGCCGGTGTTGGTGGATGTACCCACCGTATTGCCGGTTGTTGTGCCTGCGGCCGTGTTGGTCGCCGTAGTGGTGCCGTTCGCAATTTGAGGGGTAATGCTAAAAGTCTGTGGCAGCGTGATACCGAGGTTGCGCGTCCGCTCACGATTCACTTCAAGTACGGCTACGTCCACCACCACTTCACTGTGCGGACGGTCGAGGTTGTTCAGCAATTCCTGTGTCAGCAGCAGCTGGTCCGGCGTGGAACGCATGACGATCGCGTTCTGACTTGGCACCAGAAAGATTTTAGTGTCCTGGCTCAACACGTTACGCAGGGCGGTCAGCAGTTCATTCTGGTCGGCCTGGGTAGCGGCGTTGGACAGGTAGAACGTCTGCACTGCAACGTTGTCTAGTTGCTGGCGCTTCTGCTGATTGTTTTGCGCGACAAAAATGGTGTTGTCTGTGACGGGCTTATAGAACGTTCCAGCCTGCGTTCCAAGAATGCGCAGCGCCGCATCCAGCGAAACGTTTGTAAACTCTACGGCTATGCGGCGAGACGTGTAATCCGGATCGAAGATGACATTGAGGCCGGCAGCCTTGCCAATCGCCTGGTAAATGACCTTGGTATCTTCAACCAGGTGCAGCGTGATGGGGTCGGTAGATACCGGCTTCAGCTTCAGCGGCTCGGCAATGGATGCAATCTCCGGCGAAGGCCCTACGGGCACCGGCAGGTCAAGGCTGTTACCGGGCGTGGCGTTCAACAAACGCTCGGTAACGGTAATCTCCTGCTGGGCGGCCTGGTTGCTGCCGTCTATGGCAAGCGCCCGCTCAAACTCGACCAGGGCACCGTTGGTGTCTCCACTCTGGCGCAGCACGCGGCCGCGGTCCACATGGGCGGCAGCCGCGGAAAAGCGTGCGCGCTCAAAGTGGGTCTTGTAGCGAAGGTCGTTTGGCTTCAGCAGGTGCGCCTGGCGGTACGCCTCAAAGGCCGCGTCGTAATCTTCACGAACCTCGGCGTCAGCGCCGCGCTTGCTCCATGTAGCAGCCGATTGGGGGTGGGCACCTGGGGTCACCACGCCTACGGTTAGGCAGACCAGCACCAGCGAGGCCGGGGTGCTCCGCAGTACCTTGCGAAGAAGGGGTCGTTCCGGCTTCCCTGTCAACTTTTGCCTCTTCAACTTCTGCATCCGCCTCTCAGACTGCCTTCTCTCCCATTGGACGGGCGTGCGCGCAGGACGCTCACACCGGATCCGGTTCAGGAAAACTCAGGATGCCTGATTTTGTCGTCTGAGTTTACCATCGGCTTAGGCACGTTCCATGCTGCGTCCAGCCGGTACGTCTTTGCATCAGAACCGATATGGCACAGGCATACACCCCGACCCAGCAAAACCCCTCGCGCAAGCCCGTAGAGCGCGACCCTGTGGCCATGGGCGGCCGGGATGCGGCAGTTAACCGTTCTGCATCGCACAACTACTTCCTCACAGATCGCTTTGAAGCGGGCGTGGCACTGCGTGGCACCGAGGTCAAAAGCATCCGCGAGGGCAAGGCAAACCTGAAAGACGCCTACGGCTTGGTGAAAGACGGCGAGGCCTTCCTGCTGAACGCGCACATCGGTGCCTTTTCGCATGGCAACCTGATGAATCACGAGGAAACGCGTACACGCAAGCTGCTACTGCACAAGGAAGAGTTGCGCAGGCTGACCGCCAAGACCCGCGAAAAAGGTTTCACACTCATCCCCACGCGGCTGTACTTTCGCAACGGTCGCGTCAAATGTGAACTTGCCCTGGCCAAGGGCAAGCAGGACTGGGACAAGCGCGAGACTGAGCGTAAACGTGAGGCCGACAAGGAAACCCGTGCCGCCATTGCACGCAGCCAGCGCGCCTGATTACGCGAAGTCCGTCCTAAACCGCACGCCAGTGCTGACGCTACACTGAATCTGTATGAACACGGAACTGCTTTTTGCCGACACTGTAACATTTGCAACACCCCTGCTTGCGGTTTTTGCCGTTGATATCGCTAACGGCGCAGACGCGGACCCACTGCCCACCCTGCTGACAACCTCTGACGCGTTGAGCGATGCACTGGGAGATTTTCTTACTTCAGGTGAATTCAAAGCCGATCTGGGCGGGACATTGCAGTTGCATCGTCCGGCCGGCGTCAGGGCAGAGCGTCTGCTGGTGATCGGCCTGGGCAAAGTCAAGAAGCTGGCCCCCTCAGAACTGCGCAAGGGGGCCGGAGCCGCCGTCCGCTTTGCCCGCGCGCATGCAATCCGTTCGATGGCCATCCATTTTCCCGAGGATCGCGCTCTCTCCGACGAGCATCTGGAGACACTCGACTGTCTTCCCTCAGCCCGCGCGGTGATTGAGGGCGTCATCCTTGCAGATTACGAGCCTGACACCTATCGCAGCGACCGCAAAGACCTCAACATGGATCGAATATCCATCCTTGCGCCTGCACAGCAGAGAATCACACAGGACGAGATACGCAAGGGCTTTGCCGAAGGCGAAACTGTTGCCACCGCACAAAACTTCACGCGAACGCTCGTGAACGAACCCGGCAACATCTTGACGCCGACGGAACTGGCTCGCCGCACATCAGCCATGTGCGACGCCGCCGGTCTGCAATGCGAAATTCATAGCACCGAAAAATTGCGTGAGCTGGGCATGGGTGCGTTCCTTGCTGTCGCGCAGGGTTCGGCGGAGCCACCCGCTCTAATCGTCATGCGGTACGAGCCTTCAACACCACCTCCAGCTGGCGCACCTGTGATCGCGCTGGTGGGCAAAGGCATCACCTTTGATACCGGGGGGATCTCCATCAAGGGTGCCGACGGCATGGAAAAGATGAAATACGACATGGCAGGTGCAGGCGCAATGATTGGCGCCATGCAAGCCATTGCCGCGTTGAAGCCACCCGTGCGAGTCATAAGTATTGTCTGCTCCGCCGAGAACATGCCCAGCGGCACAGCGTACAAGCCCGGTGACGTACTGACCGCGATGTCTGGCAAGACCATCGAAGTAATGAACACTGACGCTGAGGGACGCCTTGTGCTGGCTGACGGCCTGCACTATGCGAAGACGCTTGGAGCGACCCACCTAATCGACGCAGCCACGCTTACCGGCGCGTGCATTGTCGCGCTGGGCAAGCTGAACTCGGGCCTGTTTTCAAATGACGAAGAGGCCTGCGACCACTTCCTGAAGGCGTCGCGCCGGGCGGGCGAACACTTCTGGCGACTGCCCTGCACGGCCGACTACCGCGACCTGATCAAAAGCAGTATCGCCGACATCATGAACACCGGCATGGACCGTGGCGGTGGGGCAAGTACCGCGGCAATGTTCTTGAAAGAGTTCGCCGGTGATACTCCTTGGATACATCTGGACATTGCCGGGCAGGCGTGGATTGACGACGCCCGCAGCTACATCGCAAAAGGCCCATCGGGCGTTGCGGTGAGGTCCATTGTGGAATGGGTTCAGGTGCTGGCCGCCGCATGACTCTGGCCCAAGCAAAGATTCTCATCGTTGATGACGAGCCAGTCCTGCGCCTTACCTTCAGCGTTCTTCTGCAGCAGCACGGGGCAACCGTTCACATTGCAAGCAACGGCAAAGAGGCATTGCAGCAACTGGAACGCGAGCCCGTCGACGTCATGCTGACCGATCAGCAGATGCCCGTGATGGACGGCAAAACGCTGCTGCGGACCATGTACAAAAACCGCATGCGCGTGCCAAGCATCTTGTTTGTCAACGCCGTCGAGCCGGAAGACCAAGAGGAGTTGCGTCAGCTCTCAGTGGTCGAGACCGTCACCAAACCCCTGCATCCCGAAGCATTGGTTGCACTGCTGGAACGAGTACTGGCTTCCAGCCTGCCCCGTTAGCATGGATGCCAACGATGGCAAAGCCGCCGAGACACGCATGATTCGGCTCCGGAGCGGACTACATGGATTGCGGAACCGCGATGCCAAGCCAGCCCAGCACCCGTTCCAACTCTCGCAACGCAACCGCGGCTGTCGCCAGCAGCAGGCTGCGGCGGCTCTCGTCGGTTTCGTTCAGGACATGGTTGCGATGGTAGAAGTTGTTGAACTCCTGCGCCAGTTGAAAAGCATAGCGTGCCATCAGGGCGGGCTCAGCTGCCGCAATCGCCTGCTCCAAAACCGTTGTTACGCGTGAGGCGGCAAGCCACATGGACCAGATGCCATCGCCCTCTGCACCTTCCAGATAAATTTCCGTGGCGACACCCTTCAGGTTCCGGATCGCGTCCCCATGCGAGACGCCCGACTTGCGGAGAATATTTGCAGCGCGCACGGCAGAGTACTGCACGTAAGGTCCGGTCTCGCCCTCAAATGACAGCGCCTCACGAAAGTCGAATGCGATCACCGTGTTCCGCGTGAACTTCAGCATGAAGTAGCGCAGTGCACCAACGGCAATCTGCTCGGCAGTAAGCAGCCGCTGTGCTTCTGCGTCCTCGGGGTGGCGAGCGTCCACCTGGACTTTTGCGGCGGCTATCAAACGGTCCAGCAGATCGTCCGCCTTCACGCCGAATCCCTTTCGGCCGCTCACCTCAAGAAAAGGGCGCTGCATGTCTTCCGGGCTGATCGTGTAACCGAGATCAACTGCGCAACGCGGCGTCAATGCAACCATGGCGTAGTTGATGTGGGTGTAACTGTCAGCCGCGGCGATATATCCCATCGCTCGGAGTGCCTCGATGACATTTGCCTGCGGATCGTTCTGCCGCGAATCGATCACGTTGTAGATCGCGGTCGCCTGCCTTAATTGAGGAGCATCGGCATCGCCGTCCATCGTCGAAATCCAGCAGGGATGGCTCGGGTACTGGTGAAAGACACGGTAGCCGAAGTCGCGCCCGGGCAACAGGCCAAACTTCCACAGGTGGTAAGCAATGTCCTTGCCCACATAGGTCACCGTGCCGTTGGAACGCACAAGAACCTTTGCGTCCTCGTCGGGCGCGTCCATGGCGGCTTCCGCGCCTGGTCTTCGCATGACCCAGCAGCCCTTGTTCTTGCCCGCGGTCTCCTCGTACAGCACGCCTCGATCAATCATCAGGGCGCGGGCTGCCTGCCAGAAATCGCCGTGGAGGATCTCACTTTCACGCGGCAGGAAGTCGTACTCGATACCGAGCCGCTCCATTGTCTCCAGGTGTCGCTCCAGCACGGCTGTTGCCACCCGGTCTGCAATGCGGGCAACGTCGTTGCCGCCTGCTTCCAATTCATGCAGGGTGCGCAGGCGCAGAGCTTTGCGCTCGTCTTTTTGCGCGGAATCGGCTTCGTACCACTGCGAAACCTGCGCATAGAGGTCCCACAGGAAGTAATCCACGCGTTCACCCCGTGCCAGCAGACCGGCGATGAGCGTGTCGGCCTCTATTGGTGACAAGCCTTCCATGTGCAGCAGGCCAACCACCACGTCGGCCACCTGAACACCCGTGTTATCGATGTAGTTCTGCACCACCACGGGGTAGCCCGACTTGTAATCATCAGCCCGTAGCAGCCGTGCAAAGCTGTCACCCAGAATGGCATTGCGCAGGTGGCCTACGTGGGCAGCCTTATTTGGATTGATGCTGGTATGTTCCACCAGTCGAAGACCTTCGCCGCCCACGTTGAAGTGATTTTCCGCCGCGATACGCAATAAGAGGCGTGAGCGATCCAGCTTGATGTTGAGGTATCCTGCACCGGCCACTTCAATGGAGGCTACGCCGTCCATGCTGCCGAGTTCCGCAGCCAGTTCCATTGCAATAGCGCGGGGCGCTTTGCGCAGACGCTTTGCCAGCTCAAAGGCGACTGGCGAGGCGATCTCACCAAGTGCAAGATTCGGCGGCTGCTCTGTCACGACGGAAACGCCGTCAACGTCATACTTCTTTCTGAGCACCTGGTCGATTCTGTCGAGCAGTGCCTGCTTCATCGTGCGGTACATAGTAATCCTGTGCTGCGGGCAGCGTGTTCTCTTAATGTGTTTCGGGTACTTTGTAATCACTCGGCAGCGCAGCCAAATCCTGGCTTAGCGGCTTCTTCAAACTGCCCCGGTGCGCGCGATGCACCAGAAAGCCAATGCCGCCAACACTGGTCACGGCAAACAAGATCAGGACGTGGACCAGCAAGGCATACAGGCCGGCCTCTCCATCGGCGACACCCTGTGTCCGCATGGCCAGCTTGGCGGAAGCTTCAAAGGGACCGATGCCGCCGGGCGCGCTTGGCAATAGAAAGGAAAGATTGCTGAGTGACGCCGCAAGCCAAGGTCCGCGAGGCCCGCTGACCAGCCCGATCAGACGGGCGCACGAGACAAACACCATGCTCTCGCACGCCCATATGATACCGGTAAGAACCAGCAGCCAGACCCGTCCAAGAAAGCTAAGGTGCAGCACCGCGTCGAACAGCAGCACCGCCCATTCGCCCAGCTTTCGGGTACGCGGGTGCTGCCCGAACCGCGCCACCAGACGCCCGGTCACGCGATGCAGCAGGCGTGTACCAAACAGCAACAGCCCAAGGCCAATGGTCGCAAGAATCAGGATCAGGCCGGCAAGGTGCAGCACTCCAACGCTGTGGCCGTGCACTGACACTGGCGCAAACTGTTTGTCGACACCCAGCAGCCCCACCACCAGAAAGGCAAACAGCATGAAGATATCGAGCAATCGCTCCAGGATGACCGTGCTTAATACCGTGGACGATGGCGCATTCACATCCGGCGCGTACGCGAAGATGCGCATGAAGTCGCCAACACGGAACGGCAGGATGTTATTAGCCGCCAGGCTGGTCAGCAGCACGCGCACGCATGCCGTCAAGCGGGCGTTGGAGCCACGCAACATGTACCACCAGCGGTAACCGCGTAAGCCGTAATCAAACAGAAGGAACAGGAGCAGCGCTGGAATCCAGACCGGGTGCTGCAGGTGCATTTCGCGCAGATCACGAAGGCGGATGCTGCGGATGGTGTGCCAAAGGAAGAAGCCGGAGATCGCGAAGCCAGGCAGCAGCTTCCAAAACTTACGCGCGCGCTGTGGGGCCTGATCCGTCAAGCGGGAACCCAGAACAGAAGCGGCTTGGCAGGCGCGGTACCGCCATGGGTGGCAATGGTCGTCATCTGCAGCGATTATACGAAGTGGCGTTGACCGCGTCTTACGTTCTAATACAGGCACCCATGGCAACCGTTTCAACACTGCCCCTTGCGCGGCGGCAGAGCTTCGCTTTACTCTCCGAAAAAGCCAGGACGGCTGTTGCCGCCTGCTGTGCCACGATTGCGCTGCTCTTGCTGGGCTACCATCCGGCTGCGGAAGACGGCGGAATCTACGCGGCTGCCATAGCGCTTAAGCTGAATCCAGGCCTGTTCCCGGCAGAGCGGGGCTTTGCTACAGCGCATACGGCACACAGTCTGTTTGTGCCATTGGTGGCGTTCACCGTACAGCTGCTGCACCTATCGCTCCCTGTGGTTTTATTTCTTGCATACGCGGCATCCGTCGGCCTTACCGTTGCCGCCGCGCAGCACCTGCTTGCCTGCCTGTTCCCGCGAAAAGTGGAGCAGCACGTCGCCTTGCTGCTGTTCGCCGTTTCGCTGGGCTTGCCCGTTGCGGGCACGTCACTCTACCTGGTTGATCCTTACCTCACGGCGCGATCGTTCTCAACACCCCTGCTGATCCTGGCAACGGCGCACCTGTTGCAAAGACGAACCCGGCTATTCGCATGCTGTCTTCTCACCGCAGCGGCGCTGCACCCGATGATGGCCGCCTGGTCGCTGCCCCTGTTCGGAGCCGTCTTTGCATGCCGCGGCGGAAAACCGCTTCGCGATCTTAGCCTGCTTGCGGCGGCACTCTGCCTGTTGATGTGCATGACCAGGTGGCTAGGTCCGCAGGATAGCCAGGCACTCGTTGCGGCTTCACTCAGCCGCGAGTACTGGTTCCCGGCGCGCTGGGCATGGTACGAGATTCTGGGCCTTGTGGCACCGCCTGCCCTGCTGTTCTGGCTGGCTCGGCACGATGCGAGCAAACGCCTTGAGCATACCCGGCTGCTCGCAACAGCCACTGCAGCGGCGACCCTGCTTACAGCAGGTCTCGCATGCTTGCTGATCGATCCAGCGGCCGCCAGCCTGTTGCTTGCTCGCCTGCAGCCACTGCGACTGATGCATATGGTGTACTGCATCTTTTTGCTGGTGCTGGCCGGTTCCATTGCTTCCCTGCACGGCCGCTGGTCGCGGCACTCTCAATGGGCGGTTGCGGTGGTTGCCGGCACCAGCCTCTTCTGCATGCAGCGGCAGCTTTACAGCCATTCCGGCCACTTGGAACTGCCCGGCACAAAACCAATTAACGGCTACGTGCAGGCGTTCGCGTGGATTCGCGAAAACACCCCGCAGGATGTGTTGTTCGCACTCGACGCCGACTACACCACCAGTCCCGGTGAAGACGCGCAACTGTTTCGCGCGATTGCGCTGCGCAGTTCCCTGCCGGATGCAGCCAAGGATGGCGGCATAAGTTCGGTAGTGCCGGCGTTGGCGGAACACTGGGCCGCTGCATCGCGCGCGCAGCAGGGACTTGCGAGAGTGACCGATGCCGAACGGCTCGCGCGGGTTCGCCCGCTGGGAGCTACCTGGATGGTTCTGCCCGCGTCAAGCTACACCCTCTTTCTTTGTCCCTACCGCAACGGCTGGGCGCAGGTGTGCCAACTGCCCTGATGCGCACCGGATCGCCTCGCCTGTACACTCTTTGGGATCAGGATGGCGATCCCTTATTACCTCGCGCTGGATGCCGGCGGAACTCGCACCACCTACATCCTTGCTGATGGAGAACGCGTTCTTGCACGCGTGGAAAGCGGCACGATCAAGCGCATGCGGACCACCGCGGAGACTGCCACCGCAAATTTTCGCGGCGCTCTGCGTGAACTGGAAGCACTTGCCGGTACATCCATACAGCAGGTCGTCTCCACCTGTATCGGCGCCGCAGGTGTCACCGTACCGCTGGTTACGGACTGGATGCGCGCGGAACACGCAGGCAACGTGGCCGGAACACTGCTGATCCTGGGCGATGTCGAGATCGCGCTGGATGCAGCATTCCCCGGTGAACCCGGCATGCTGGTCATGGCCGGCACGGGATCAAACGCAGCCGCGCGGTCAAACAGCGGCGCTGTGACCACCGCGGGCGGCTACGGTCCGGTGCTGTCCGACCAGGGCTCTGGCCATCACATCGGCACCCGTGCCCTACGCGCCTGCTTTCTGGCGCAGGATGAAGGCCGGCCCACCAACCTGATGCAGGCCATTCTTGCGCACTGGAAGCTAGACCGGCCTGACGATCTCGTGGGCTACGCCAACACCTGCCCGCTCAGTGAGATTTCTGCGCTCACGCCGGTCGTTCTCCGCTGCGCCCAGCAAGGAGATGCGCTCGCGGGTGAAGTGCTGGCGCATGAGGGCCGTGAACTGGCCCACCTGGCCCTGCTGCTCCACCGCCGCATGCTCGTTGCGGATGGCGATCAATGGAAACCAAAAGTCGCATTCGCCGGCAGCATCCTGCAGCATGTGCAGCCGCTGCGCGACGCCCTGCTGCAAAATCTGCGCGAAGAGGTGCCACAGCTTTACGAGTACCCTGGCGTCATCGACCCCGTCATGGGTGCGCTGTGGCGGGCACGGCATCGGCCCACAAAATGACGCACGAGACGGTGACACGCGTGATGGAAGAATCGGGTGGCAGCATTGATGCACCGATGTAAAGCGAGTCACAGGCACCCTTTTACAGGACGACGGCGTTGCAGCAGCTGCGACACGCTTCCGGCCTTTGTTCTAAAGTAGAGGTTCACACCAGTTCACTCAGGCAGGTAGGCGACTGCCACATACCGCATCCAGGGAGAACCTCGCACGATGAGTTCAGAATCCACAAAGCGCAATCTTCTTGATCGTCGCAGCTTCCTGCGCAGCACCGGAGGCGCGGTTGCCGCCACGGCATGGCTCGGTTCACCCGCCTCAGCCAAAGCGCAGGCGGGTCAGACGGCAAAGCCCGAAACCATTGCGAACGGCAGCGCATTCCGCCCACTCACCGACAAGGAGGA
>CAXTFT010000021.1:0-32698 GCA_964243585.1 uncultured Terriglobus sp. | reverse complement strand
TGGCTTGTACGCCAAGCAGCGGACGTCCGCCAAAAGGCCGAAGAATCGCAACGCCGCCTGGAAGCGGCAGCGGGCGGTAATGGCATGATGCTGAATCCGCAGAGCGATAACATCGGCGAAGAACGCCTCAAGCAGATGCAGACCGAACTTGTCCGTGCACAGGCGGACCGCATGGAGAAGCAGGCTGAGCTGTCAGAGGCGCAGAGTGGCGGCAGCGACAGCTCTCCCGACACGGCTGCTTACTCCGCATCAAAGCTGCGCCTTGCCGATCTTCAAGCGCAGGTAGCAGCCCTGGTGCCGCCGTTGACAGAGGCAAATCCCAAGGTAATCCGGCTGCGGTCGCAGATCACGGAGGTGCAGGGAAACATGCTCCGCGAAAAAGCGGTCGGCACCAGCAAGTTGCAGGCGGCATACCAGGCCGCCAAGCACCGCGAAGACCTGTTGAACCTCAGCTATCAAACGATTCAGGGTACGGTTTCTACCGATCTGCAGAAAAGTTCCGAGATCGATCTTTTGCGACGGGAAGTACAGGCAGAGCAGCAGCTATACCAGACGCTGCTGCAGCGCGCCAAGGAGGCCGGTTTTGCGTCGGCCATGCCTGCTTCAACCATCCGTATCGTCGATGAGGCGAAGCCACCAGTTTTCGCGGTTTATCCCAGACGCGTCATCACGGCAGTCGCATTTGCGGTGGTCGGCATGGTACTTGGCATCGTTATTGCCTTCCTGCTGGAGCGGCAGATACCTCGCCTTCGCCTGCCTGGCGATGTGTCACGCTTTATACGCATCGAGGAGCTCGGCGTTATCCCGGCCGCCAGCTTGAAGATTCCACAGGGGAGTACAGCCGCGAAACTGGCGGCTCCTGTTCAGAATGCGATGGTCCGTTTCAACGGGAAAGCTACAGCTGACGCTGCTAGCCGGACACGGGGCACCTGGTCGGATGATGCACTGGTAGCGGAGTCGTACCGGAACGCCACATTGTCTCTGCTGCTGGCCGAGCCGGACAAGCATGGCCGTACATTTGTGGTCTCATCGCCGAATGCGGGCGAGGGCAAGACCACTGTGACCTCGAACCTGGGCATCGCCCTCAGCAAATCCAAGCTAAAGGTGGTGCTGGTGGATGGCGATCTGCGCAAGCCGCGCCTGCATGATGTGCTGTCGGTGGACAACAGCCGTGGATTGCGCGATCTGCTGCGCGACGGCGTGTCTGCCTATGCAGGATCGATGCAGGATGTGTGCAAGCCAACGGTGTACGACAACCTCTTTGTCATCCCGGCCGGGTCCGGCAGGGGATCGGTCGCCGAACTGCTCCATTCCTCGGAACTGCGGGTACTGCTTGACGATCTTGCCGAGCGCTTTGATGTGGTGCTGATTGACTCGCCGCCCATGCTGCACATTGCCGACGCGCGCATCCTTGCGGCGCAGACAAGCCACGCCATCCTTGTATTTCGCTCGGGTGTGACCAAGCGGTCCAACGCGATTACCGTTAGAAATATGCTGGAACGCGACCGGGTTGCAATTACAGGCAGCATTCTTAATGATTTCCATCCGGGCCGCGAGGGGCATGGCAAGTACTACAGCGGCTACTACGATTACTACGGCACAGACTCTGACCTGGAAGTGAAAGCATCGTGATGTCGCCCGTAGCCATGGATGAGCCACAACTGGCTGACAGTGTGCAGGAACACGCGCCGGCCGTTGCGGCGCTGCCTCCGGAAGTGGCAAAGCATGTGGTTCAGGGCACATCCACGCTGGGCGCTGCAATCTTTGTAGAGCGTGGCGCAAGTTTCCTGGCGAACGTGCTGTCTGCCCGTCTAGCAGGCGCGTCGATTTTCGGCGCCTACTCGCTTGGCATCACCACCGCAAATAACATCTCAACGTACGCCGCCGGTGGAATTGGCACAACAGCCACCCGCTTTTCCGGCAAATACCCTTACGGCGGCGGTAGTTACCGGGTTTTTGCGCAGGTCATGGCGACTATTTCGCTGCTCTCGGCTGCACTTGCCGCGCTTGCCCTCACGCTTGGAGCAGGACCGATCGCTCGGCTCCTGCACAAGCCTGACCTTGCCGGCTTGCTGCAGTGGGCCGGCATTACCGCGGCCGGTATGGTCCTGCTGGAGTGTGCCCGCGGGTTTTTTGTCGGGCAGCGCAGGCTGGTAGCACTTGCGGCCCTGTCCGTTCTGGTCGGTGCCGGCATGCTGGGTGCCTTGCCGCTGATTGCAATGACCCACCGGCCTGCGGCCATGGTTATTTCTCATGGGGTTGTGACGCTGACATCGGTTGCGCTCTGCTGCGCTTTGGCGGCGCGCCTGCACCTGCTGCCACCCGCAGGCACCTCATCCGCCGTTTCCTTTCCCATGTTGTTGCGCGAGGTTTGGAGCTATGGGCTCATCCAGCTATCAGGTCTGGTAAGCGCAAACCTGGCAGGCTGGTGGATCACCGCTCTGGTCGCACGGGGCGACCCCAGCCTGGTTCAGATCGGCTTTTTCGCCATTGCCAGCCAGCTGCGCAACCTGATCGGCCTGATTCCTTCGCTTCTCACCGAAGGCAGCTTTGCCGTGATGGCGTCTCCGGGGGAAGACGGCGACAGCGTTTCGCGGCGGGTGATGTCCCTGTGTACCTTTGCTGCCACTTCCGTCTCCCTGCTGATTGCGGCGGTCACCGCAATCGTTGCGCCGTTGCTGCTCCGCCTGCTGTACGGACGCACGTATGAAGCAGCCGCGTTGTGCGTCAGTGTCGCTGTAGGAGTCGCTGTGGTGCAGATGGGCAACGCCCCACCATCGGCGCGTCTGAGTGTGGTTTCCATCCGCTTCACGGCCGTCATCAACACCGTCTGGGCCCT
This sequence comes from uncultured Terriglobus sp., assembly GCA_964243585.1. GTDB lineage: Bacteria > Acidobacteriota > Terriglobia > Terriglobales > Acidobacteriaceae > Terriglobus. The sequence continues at coordinate 29,859 of CAXTFT010000021.1, read as the reverse complement.
CTTTACGGCTGCTGTTGGTACGTTTCTGATGTTTCGAGGCGGCAGCGCCGCAGAGGCGATGGCGGTGTTTATGGCCGCACATATTGTCATCGCTGCCATGGTGCTGGTCATGCTGGAGCGCCGCGATCGCCTGCCCAGGGGTATGGTGCAGCTTTTTGTGGTCAGTACCGTTGCAACCGTTTTGCTCGCGATACTCGCAGTCTGGAGATCGAACCGGAGCGATCTCCAGGTACAGATCACCGGACTGATGCTTGCAATTACCGTCGCGTCGGCTGCGTGGCTATTTCTTCTGGGCAGGCGTCGGGGCTGGCTGCCATCGCGCGAGATGCTGATCTCCCTGCGGAGACGCGGCCGTGTCCTGCTCGGCGGCTTGTTCTCCCGCAAATCAGGAGGCGCGGCCTGATGGGTCCCGACACACAATCTGCGGCGTTTGCCGCGGACAGCTCCAAGCTGGTACCAGGGGTTCTGCGCGGACCGCGGAAAAACACTGGCGGCGTTGTTGTGGTACACAGCGGTGCCCGCGATCGCTACCAGGTGGCACTGGGCCTTTCCCAGGCAGGTTTGCTCCAGTGCCTGGTTACTGATTTCTTCTGGTCAGAGGAGACGCCTTTTAGAAGGCGGCTGGCAGGCTACATGCCACAGCGCCTGCTCTCGATTTTGCGGCAGCGAAGCGCGCCCGGGCTTCCTCCGTCACAGGTTAAGATGTGCCTGCGTGCCAGCCTTGCCGGCTTCCTGCTCGACAAGGCAGCTTTTGTCCCCTACCAATTCCGGCGATGGTTTACCCGTTGGGCCGATAGCACGCTTGGCCGTGTCGCAGGAAGAGAGGCAAAGCGCGCGGGTGCGCAACTGCTCAGTTACAGCTACTACGGCTATGACGCCTTCCGTGCAGCCGGCTGTGCAGACATGTTGTTTCAGATGCACCCGCATCCAGAAACCATGCGAGACCTGCTGCAGGAAGAAATCGCCCTCCACCCCGACTGTGCCGCGTCGTTGCAGCAGGAGTGGGAGCTGAACCTGCCGCAGGAAGACTTCCAGCGGCTGGTTGCGGAAACCACCATGCCCGCCGTGGTGCTTGCAGCATCCTCGTTTACCCGCAGGAGTCTGGTAGACCACGGCACCGCCGAGAACCGTGTACGAGTAGTGCCGTACGGCATCGACCTCCAGAAGTTCCATCCGGACATGCAACGCACACGATCCACATCCGGTCCACTCAAGCTGTTGTTTGTGGGCCGCATCAATCAGCGCAAAGGTATCAAGTACCTTCTGCAGGCGCTGGCACTGCTGCCCGCAGCAGATCTTGAACTGACGGTGTGCGGCAGAGTGCTGGACGGACTTGATTTATTTCAGCAGGCCGGCTCACGCGTTCGGGTCAGGCCGTCGGTCAGCGCGGAGGAACTTGTCAAGGCCTACCATGCCGCCGACCTGTTTGTGCTGCCTTCCATCGCCGAGGGTTTCGGCCAGGTCCTGCTGGAAGCACTGGCGTCCGGCCTGCCTGTCCTGGCCACTACGCACACTGCCGCGCCGGACCTGATCCAGGATGGCCGTGAAGGCTTCCTTGTGGAGCCGCGCCGGCCAGACCAGCTTGCCGATCGCATCCGGTGGGCTCTTACCCATCGCGAAGACCTGCTCAGGATGCGGCAGGCAGCGCATGCCTGCGCGGAGCAGTTTCCATGGGCGCGCTTCCATGCAGGCGTCAATGACACCGTTCGTCAGCACCTCGCGCTGGCCGCTGCCAATGCGCAGGAGGCTGCGTGATATTTCCTGTGCTGCTGCTCATCACGGCTGCCATCGCCGCCGTGGGTATCGTCTGTGTGCTTGACGGCAGCGGCGACATTTTTCATCCGCTGGTCTTCATCGGGCCGATGATGATTTTTCTCTACACCTGGATGCCGTGGAAGCTGTACATGAATGGCGGCCTGAACCGCTTCTTCGACTCGCAGCAGATGATTTACATTGCGATCCTGAACTTGCTGGGCGTGCTGGCGTTTGTAGGTTGCTGCCTTGCGGTTGGAGTCCGTTCCGTACCCCGCAGGAACATCAAAAGAAAGCTCTCCCCTGAAGTGTGCCGCCGCCTCCTGGTAGGCGGGGCGATCGCCGGATCACTGGGCTTTCTGTGCTGGGCCGTTACCATCGTGAACGTCGGCGGGTTTGTCAATGCCTACAGCGCCTCCTACTCCGGTGGCTGGGACGATAGCGGCTACATACGCGACGGCAGCATCCTGCTGCTGGTGGGTGTCAGTTCCGCCATGCTGTCACGCAGCGCGGGCGGGCCACGCTGGCCCGCTTACAGCATGATGCTCATCTTCGGCCTGCCCTGGTTGGCCGCGGCCCTGCTCATGGCACGACGCGGACCGACTTTTGAACTGGCCATGTTCGCCTTTATGAGTTGGTACGTGAACCGCAGGAAGCGGCCGCCGGTGGTGGCGCTGGGTCTGGCCGGTGTATGCCTGGGCTGGCTGGTGCTCTTCCTTGTGACTAACCGCGGGTCCATCTACATCGGTTCCAGCTTTAACATGAAGACGGACGTAAGTAACATTGTTGAATCGTCCGATACGGGCAATGAGTGGATCTACGGGGCGGGTACCGTCCTCAGCTCGGAGCGTCGCGACCACTATTTCTGGATGCGCCGTTACCTTGCGCAAATCCTGGTGCGTCCCGTGCCCAGATCCATCTGGCCGAACAAGTATGAAGACTTCGGCGTGCCGGAGCTGCTGCACAACGCGGGTACCGGCGAGGGCTTCGGCGACACGCTGGGCTGGAAGGGTGCGGATGGCTCGGCTCCGGGCATTGTCGCGGACCTGTGGGTAGAGGTCTGGTGGTTCGCCGTGCCGCTCATGGGCGTACTGGGCTGGACCTATGGCTGGGTTTGGAAGAAGAGTGTAACGATTGGCGGCCCATGGGTCAGCCAGCTTATCGTTCTGAACGCCATCTCAATCTACCTGGTGATGCAGACGATGGAGGCGGTGATCTTCCGGTCTCTTTTGCTCTCGATTCCGAGCTGGCTTATGTGGAACTACGCACGTCGATATAGGACACGTGAAAACCGACAGCCTCTAGAGCTGCGTACACGCAAAGAGGAATTTGCAACATTCCTGTGATGGCTCACGCCTAAACTTTTACTGGGGAAACGATGACACAGAGTGCCACACAGGCAGGGGAAGAACGCACGCAGTGCCGCGTCGCGGTCATATGGATCGACTGGTATGCGTACCATCTTGCGCGCTTCAAGGGCCTGCAGTCGGCGCTTGGCAGTGACGGCCAGGTCCATGGCATCGAGCTTGTGGGCGGTGTCGGTGTTCACAAGGGCTACAACTTTCGCGCAGGTCTGCCAGAGGGCATGCCGGTGGAAACCATGCGTCCGCATGACAGCTGGCATGAGACCGGTAAATTGAGCCTCGCCATCGTGCTGGTGCGGCGACTGAACCAACTGAACCCCGCAGTCGTCCTTGTCCCCGGTTACTACACACTGCCGGCCCTTGCCGCAGCCCTGTGGTGCAAGTTCAAGCACCGCACCAGCGTCCTGATGACGGAGACCACGGCCACGGATCACCTGCGCGTTGGTTGGCGCGAGAGGTTGAAATCCAGGTTGATCCGGGGGCTGTTTGACTGGGCGGTAACGGGCGGAACGGCGCATGATCGCTACCTGTTGCAGCTTGGCTTTCGACAGAATCGCATCGCCCACTTCTACGACGTGGTGGGTAACGCGAAAATTCAGGATGACGTGGCCGAGCTTCGCATGGACGGCAGGCAGGGCAATGCCGCGCTGCCGGCGGATTACCTGTTGTTTGTGGGCCGTCTGTCACCGGAAAAAAATGTGATGGGATTGCTGCGCGCATGGCTGACGTACCGTGCGGCAGGCGGTACATGGTCCCTGCTGCTGGCGGGTGATGGGCCGGAAGGCGACGCGCTGAAGCAGCTTGCCAAAGGCAGCGCCTTTGCCGACGATGTTCGTTTTCTGGGGCACCGAAGCGCACGCGAGCTGGTGCCCGTGTACGCCTTTGCCAAAGGTTTCGTCCTGCCCAGTACGCGCGAGCCATGGGGCCTGGTGGTGAATGAGGCCATGGCTGCATCGCTCCCGGTCATTGTCTCGAGCCGCTGCGGTTGCGCGGAAGACCTGGTGCGCCATGGCGAGAACGGTTTCATCTTTGATCCGTCGCAGGATGCGAATCTGGCCCAGTGCCTCGGTCTGTTGTCGAGCCTGTCAGAAGAGGAACGCCTGCAGATGGGCGAACGTTCGCTGGCGCGCATTGCCATCTTTTCACCCCAGAACTTTGGGCAGGAGATTGCCGCCATTGCCGATGCTGCATCCTCTGGCGGAAAGCGTCGCAGTCAGGTGAAGCTGGCCGAGGTTTCCCGTGGCAACGCTTGAGCAGGCAAGCTTTTCTGTGGCGAACCAGCAAGCCTTGGTCGCACCCGCTCAGGGCGGCGCGTCAGGGCAGTGGTTGCAGGTACTGCCACACCTCGACCCCAAGTACGGTGGGCTGAGTGCGGTGGTGCCGAGGCTTGCGAGTCAACTGCTTACGCAGGAGCACATGCAGGTCCATGTCGCCGCCTTCTGTGCGCCCGAAGAGGAGCGCTTTGCCGAGGGTCGGCAGGGTCTGTCGCTATGGCCACTCTCCCGCTCTGTGTGGGCTTCGAACCCGAAGTTGAAGCCAGCGTTTGAGGCTGACGTAGCGCACAGCAGCGGCGTCCACATTCATGGTCTGTGGGAGGGCAGCACCCAGTTGGCAGCGGCGGCGGCACGCAAAGCGGGCATTCCCTACATCGTTTCCGCGCATGGCATGCTGGACCCCTGGGCATTGGCAAATAAACGCTGGAAGAAGCTCGCGTACTCAGCCCTGTTTGAGTGGAAAAACGTTCGCGGCGCCGCATGTTTACACGCCCTCACCAAGGCTGAAGCCTCGGACTACCGGCGCTTCGGCTGCAAGGGACCCATCGCCGTAATCCCGAATGGGGTTGAAGCCGACAAGAACGCCGATCCCACTTACTTCCTGGATACCTATCCGCAAGCTCAGGGCAGAAAAGTGGTGCTCTTTCTGGGGCGAATCCACTTCAAAAAAGGTGTCGACCTGCTGGTCAAAGCCTGGTCAGAAATTGCAGATCAGCATCCGGCAGCCCTGCTTGTACTGGCGGGCCCGGATTCGGAGGAAACCCTGTCGAAAATCCAGGAGACCGTCGGTCGCGCAAATCTGCAGGACCGGGTGCTGTTTACCGGCATGCTGGACGCTCCCATGAAGTGGAGTGCGCTGGCAGCCGCTACCTGCTTTGTGCTGCCCTCCTACTCTGAAGGTCTAAGCGTGGCGGTGCTGGAAGCATTGTCCATGGGCGTTCCGGTCATCCTTTCTGCCGAATGCCACCTGCCGCAGGTTGCAGAACATGGGGCAGGATGGCTGGTGCAGACCACCACGGAGTCTGTAGCGCAGGCTCTGGAAATTGCGCTGGCATCCAGTGCCGAGGAGCGCGGCCAGATCGGCCAAAGAGCCAGAGACCTTGCGGAACGTGAGTTCAGCTGGAGCAGTGTTGCCAGTCGCATGGCCGAGGTATACCGCTGGATCAATGGAGGATCGGTGCCTGCCAAGGTAGAGATCCTGCAGGCAGGAGCATGAGTTCTCCGGTTCAGCTTCGCCGCTACGACAACAGCTGGTACTGGCCTGGAAGGTCGTTTTTGTGGCAGGCGGCCTGGCTCTTTGTCGGTCTGCCGCTTTTCAGCAGCCGCTGGCTGCCTTTCTCACGTCTGCGTGTTGCCCTGCTTCGAGCGTTCGGCGCTCAGGTCGGAACCGGGGTGGTTATTCATTCGGAAGTCAGGGTTAAGTACCCCTGGCACCTGCAGGCAGGCAATGACTGCTGGATTGGTGAACGTGCCTGGATAGATAACCTGACGACCGTCCGCCTGGGGAACGACGTGTGCATTTCACAGGACTGTTACATCTGCACGGGGAATCATAACTGGTCCGATCCAGCATTTGGTCTGATCGTTCGCACGGTCGAGCTGGGGAACGGATCGTGGGCTGCGGCCCGCAGCGTTTTGTTGCCCGGCGTTGTGCTGGGTGAGGGCGCAATTGCGGGCGCGGGCAGCGTCGTGACACAGGCAATCCCGCCTTTCGAGGTTTACGCGGGTAATCCGGCCACTTTTGTGCGGATGCGTGCAATCCAGGACCTGCAAACCGCACGTACAACCAGGGACGGTGGTTGAATGCGTGTTCTGTTGTTGAATCAGTTTTTCTGGCCAGACAGTGCCGCGACCAGTCAGCTGCTGACAGACCTCGCCCGTGACCTCGCTGCGGCAGGGCACCAGGTGCATGTCATCTGCGGGGGTACATACGCGGCTACCAAGGCAGAGGACATGCCGCCCGTTACCATCCATCGGGTGAAGGGTGTGCGCTTCTCTCGCGGTACCGCCGGACGCATCCTCTCTTATGCCACTTTCTATCTAGGGGCGGCATACCGCGCATTGACAGTTGCAAAGCCTGATGTGGTGCTGACACTTACCACGCCACCCCTGCTGTCCGTTATCGGCGCGCTTGTACGCATTTTGCGGTCGGCGCAATTCTTTATTTGGGAGATGGACGTCTATCCGGACGTTGCAGTTGACCTGGGTTATCTGCGTAGAGGCAGCGCCGCAGCCAAAGCAATCGGTCTGCTTGCGGACTGGTCCCGGCGTCGGGCTGACGGTATCGTTGCCCTGGGCGAATGCATGCGAGCGCGTCTGGTCGCACGCGGGGTGGACACAGGCAGGATTACGACCATTGACAACTGGGCTGACAGCAAGCAGATTCGGGTGTTACCCAGGATGCGGGACGCTGCAGCTCTGCAGATTGTGTACTCAGGCAACCTGGGTCTGGCGCATGACGTTGATACCATCTTTGCCGCAATGGATCGCCTGCGGAACGATGATCGTTTTCACTTTACGTTTGGTGGTGGTGGAGCGAGACATTCAGAACTCGATCACTTTATAAGTGAAACAAGTTTTCACGCAGTAACAATCAGACCCTACGTTCCCAGAACGGACCTTAGCCAGATACTTGGATTTGGCGACATTGGCCTAGTAACACAGCGGGATGATTGCTGTGGATCAGTCGTTCCCAGCAAAATTTATGGTCTTATGGCTGCTGGCCGGGCCATACTCTTTATAGGTCCCGCAGCTGCGGAGCCCGCACATATCGTCGAAACCTATCAATGCGGCTGGAACGTTGCCTGCGGCGATGCTGATGCACTCGTTAATCTTCTAAGGCACCTGGTGACGCACCCGGACGAGATCGATATTGCTGGAAGCAATGCGAGAAAGGCTTTGGAAGAGCATTTTGATCGCCCGATTGGAACCGGCCGAATGATCGCTTTACTTACTGGACACAGGGCAGTAAGTGCGTCCATATCTCATCATCCGGCAGAAATTACCGGCTAACAGTAGTAAGTTCAACTAAATCAAATAAAAAGGAGAGAGCAATGTTTCTCACACTGCTACTCGGCCTGCTGAGCTTTGTCCTTTGCTTCATTTTTACTCCCATGTGCCGTGCTATCGCCCTTCGGTATAACTTGGTGGACAAGCCAGATGAGGCTCGAAAATTCCACGCCACACCTACGCCTCGTGTCGGCGGCCTCGCCATTGTTCTCGCCTACGCCACTGCGCTCGGCTTGATGCTGCTGATTCCGCCCAGCAATACGCAGTTGCATATCCAGCACCATGCCTTGCTGCGGGTTCTGCTGCCGCCGGCTGCATTGATTTTCCTGCTCGGCCTGCTAGATGACCTGGTTACCTTGTCAGCGCTGCAGAAACTTGCGGGCCAAGTGTTCGCCTGCGTAACCGCGGCGGTGCTTGGGCACCTGTACGCGCCGGAAAGTTTCGTTTTTGGCTCGCCACATTCTTTTCTGGCGTATCCCCTTGTGAGCATTGCGATCGGGACCATGTGGCTGGTGTTGTGTACGAACGCCATCAATCTGATTGACGGTATGGATGGACTCGCGTCCGGCATCGGTCTGGTAGGGACCATTGCAACGCTGATGATCGGTTTGTATACGCACAATCCCGGACTGGTCATTGCCACTGTTCCGCTGGCTGGCGCGCTGCTTGCATTCCTTTTCTATAACTTCAATCCAGCCTCCATCTTTCTGGGTGATTGCGGTAGCTTGACGATCGGTTTCATGCTGGGAGCAATTTCGCTTACCTGGCAGCATCATGGCGGAGGGCTAACGCTTGGCATGCTTGCACCCATCACGGTGCTCGCACTTCCGTTGCTCGATGTTGCGCTCGCCCTGGGCCGCAGGTTCCTCAGGAGCGTACCGCTATTTTCCCCCGATCGCGGTCACATCCACCATGTAATCCAGGCACGGGGGTTTCAAACCAAGACCGCCGCGCTGATTCTTTATGGTGCGTGCAGTGTTGCGGCGATCTTCTCGGTAGCCGGCAGTTTCTTTCCACGCGCTTTTCGTATCAGTGGGTATGTACTGCTGGCAATGCTTTTACTCAGTGCTATACGCTACCTTGATTACGTTGAGTTCCGCGCGCTCCGCCGCGTCTTCTCGTCGGGCCGCATGCGTGGCCAGGTGCGCGACGAAATCTACCTTCGCGAGCTTGAGATTGCCTTTGGCAAGGTAGAAGACGCTGAGGGTTGCTGGGAACTGGTGCAGCAGACATGTGAAGACCTGCGCTTTGCTACCGTCGAAATGTACCTCGACGGCATCTACTTCGACGCAGTCCTGGACGAAAACGCTGATGACCGGGACTGGTGGATGACAGTCCCGGTTGGTGAGCGTGGTTATCTTCGCATCAGCCGATCCAACCTGTTGCACACGGACAGCCGCATTATGCCCAGTCTGGACCAGTTGCGGCGCAGTCTCGACAAGTGGGAACAGCACTTGACACTTGTACGCGAGGCAGGCCGCTTTATGGCTGCGTAGTGCGCACAAGGTGCTAACCCAGCCTTCATTTCAGTCGCTCTAGGGAACGACTGAAATGGAGACCGGATCAGACAGAAGCGTTTCGTTGTTTGTGCTATGTGCCCAGATCTGGAGTGTGTGAGACCCGGTTGAAAGTAGAGCCGGGTTCAACGTGTACAGGTAGGGCGCCGAGCCTACCCGCTGGAAACCGTATTGCTGTCCATCTACCATCAGGAAAGAACCGGCAGCATCCAGTCCAGCGGATATCGTTGCGGAGACGCTCAGCGGACTGGAGATCGCCTGACCTGAGACAGGATAGGTTATGGTTACAGGTTTGTTCGAGGCAGGTGCCGTGGCAACTGGGGTGGATGGCGCAACGACCGGCGTCACTGGAGCGGTCACGATCGGGCTGCTAGCAGGTGTTGCGTTCGTTGTCACGGAAACCGTGTTGGACAGCAGAGTTTCATTGCTTGTGCTGTGACCCCAGATCTGAAGTGTATGGGGTCCAGTAGCCAAGGTGTTCGCATCCAGGAAGTAACTGAATGGAGGCGCGGTCAGTCGAGCCGTGCCAATCTGCTGGCCATCCACCATCAGGTACGATCCTGCTGCGTCCAGCGAGGTCGCGACACTTGCAACCACCTGTACGCTTCTAGTAAGGGTGTCTCCGGGGGAAGGCGACTGGATCGTTATCTTCCATGTCGGCGTGGGATTCACAGGCGTAGTCACAACGGGCGTAGTCACGACCGGCGTCGTTACCACTGGTGATGTCTCCACAGGTGTTGTTGTCACCGGCGTAGTCACAATCGGAGTCTTCACCCCGGCGTTCTGGTAGATGGCGACAATCGCAGGATTGTTGTTATCCCAGTAATCCGCGTGAGCCATCAGGATATCGCCCGCGGCAACTGATGCGGTTAGTTTCGCCGCAGCCGCAGCCAGTGTGGCGGGATTGACATCGTTAATCAGATTCACGCTGAACGCTTTGGGGTAGTAGTTGTAGATGTTTGCGTCTGTGCCCAGGTCGCCATGGAACAGGAAGGTCTGAAAAGGTGCTGTGTAAGCGTAGTGCTTGGGGGTACTTTCCTCGGGTATCAGCAGGCTGTCTGGAAAGGCTGCCGCAAGCCGTTGAAAGATGCCCGCATCCAAAGGCATGCCGGTGGGATCGACGGTGCTGTCGATGTAGAACAATGTGGCTCCCCAGCGATCATGCGCATAGCGGATTTTCTGCAGCATGATCGCTTCAGCGGCGCTGCTGGAAAGGTATAACTGCTGAGCGGTCCCGTTTGCAGCTTTTGTGAACTGTTGTGGACGGATGCAAACACCTGCACGAAAGCCCGCGCTCGTGATGATCTTGAAATAAGCATCATCAAGTTTCCTGCCTTGGTATGGGGAATTCGCGTCCGTGATGATGGAATCCATCTCCGGTGCCACGGCGGCAATCTGATCGGGCGAGCACACGTAACTGGTGGCCTGTGGATACTCCTCGCCTTCCAGATCCCAGGTGATCGTGCCCTGAGCGTTCAGCCGTTGCAGGTTCGTGACGATGTCGCGCGCCCGTTGCAGGACCACGCTTTGAAATCGGGCGAGACCCAGGGGATTGCGCACATCGAAGTCGTTCGCGTTGTTGTTATTGAAGTAGCGGCGCGGATTGTTTGGGTAACCGCCCGATACGGTGACATCCCCACCATTCGGCGAACTGGCGAGGTATGACGTACCGATGATCCGCTTGTCAGTCCATTGCAACTGCGCAGGCCACGTGGCACTCCAGTTGGCGTAGGCATCCGCCGCAAGCGTGCGTAGCGGCGTACCCGAAGCCGCAAATCGCAGCGACAGGGTAAACGTGTCGCTTTGTCCCGGTGCCACGGGGCGATCATTGTGCGGCTGAAAGGTGGCAAGATTGTCCGGGGTCGTGCTGCTCAACAGTGCGGAGTATGTGGGCGAACCGCCACCCATCGGCCAGAACCCGCTATAGAGCGGCTTGGACGCATCGGAGACGACGGCGGCGACTTCGCCCGCGCCGAAATCGGCGACCATGGCGCTGGGGCCGGTCGTGTTGAACTGCACCTGCGGATAGTCGGCGTTCATGAAACCCGCAGGCAGAGCAGGGAAGTGCAGGGCAAGTGGATAGATACTGGCGCCCGAAAGGATCACGCCGGAGTTGGCCCGGTTCGTTTCCGTCACCGCAATATCCAGATTGTTCCCGTTTTGCACATATTGTGTACGGATGGAACCCCACTGGTACTGGTAAGTCCAGGCATGGGTCGCGGCATCCCAGCTTCTACCCAGGTTCGATTCGCCCCAGCCGTTCGCAGGCAGTGAGTTACCCTGCAGGTCTGTCACCTTCATGTGCCAGATGTGGAACGAGTCCGCAGGCCAGGTCTGTGTGTTCTCGAGAACCACTCCACCATACGAAACCTGCTGGATGCCGCCAGCGTTGTATGACACAGAAAGCTGACCAAAGCTGGAGCAAATGGCAAACAGGGCGCAAGGCAGTAGCAGGAGACGTCGTGGCAGGCGGCAGCTAGTGGAAGACATGCCGTCATGCTAAACGCAAAAAAGCCGCAGTTCAGCCAGGCAATGTTTACATTCCACTAAGACTTCTGTCCCAAAACCTTCTAATTTGCGCCGTCAGAAGGCAGCACAGAAACCAAATGGGCCTTTACTATGAAGCGCATAGGGGCACTTCCCACAAAATTAAATGGGTAACAGGTAATAAGGGTAACCTGTGGCTCAGAAGCGATATCCATAACCTCCAGGCGGTCAGGCGCAACGACCTGCATTGTGTCAACAAGGTACCTGTAGGTGCCGTCACCGGAGACAAGCCGCAGTTCCATTCCTTTCTGAACCTGGCGCAGTGGCCGAAAGATCGTGTCCCGATGCGCCGCAAGCACTACATTTCCAAGGCCGCCACTTTGCGCGGACCCAGGTACATGGCCTATTCCACGCCGCAAATCGGTATCGCTGACACCCTCAATCACGGGTGCAACCAGGTGCAGCGCGGGGATACTCAGGGTGCCGATACGGGTTCCGGAGGCAAACACCGGGCCCGATCCGTAAGATCCGCCAAGGGCTGAAGACGGGATGATGTCTCCATCCATGCTGGCCTGCTGTGACCCCTCTGAGAGGCTCGCTGCAGGCTTTTGCAGACGAGCCATCAGAGCGGGAGTACTGAGCCCAATAAAGGTAGCGGCAGCAGCTAGGCCTGCTGTGAAAAACGCAAGCTCAAGCCACTGCCTTCTTCCTTTACCTTGCATCCCGTCCAATTGGCATCAAGCGTGTAAAGCGCGTGACCAGAGCAGCGGAGAAGCTGGCAAGCGCCACCAGTAGCAGAAGAGGCAGATTGCTGGCTGTGTGCGGCAGCGCAGCGAGCTTTGGCCTGCGTGCTGTTGCCACCTGGGCTGCGGGTGCCGGAGCAGGTCGTTGAACAGTTGCTACAGGCTTGGCCACAGAAGGCGCAGGTGTTGCCGCGGGCACCGGGCGAGGAGTGGGTGCAGGAGCGGGAGATGACGCTGATGCAACAAGGGTACTTTCTGTAGAGGGCTCAGGAGCCACAAACTTCTTCGCAGAAATGCCTGCCTGGCCGGTGCTCACCTTCGAAGCCTGAAGGCTCCACAGGGTCACAATTTTCGCATCTTCAGTGGAAAGGTTTTTGCCGGTTGTGTGCAGATTGTCAGACGCAGGATCAATCGCGAGAACCTGCTCGGGGCTCTTGGTGGCAAGCTTTGCCGCCTCATCTTTTGGGTAAACAAATTCTACGGTGCCGCCACCTGGAAATTTGAAGCCGCGTAGAGCCTGCGGTCCTTTTTCCGTTGGCAGCGCAATTGGCCCCAAAGCGCCAGTGGTCTGCATGCCAGAGTGAAACACACCCAGGAACGTGGATTCCACCTTTCCGCTATCTGTTTTCACCTGGATGATCGCACGATCGGACAAGTGGTCTTTAATGACAAGGGTGTAACCCCCAGCCTTGAGAACTTTGCCGGGAACCTGTGTGTCCCGCTGCAACGTAAATGGCGTGTCAAGAGTCGAGGCGTCTGACGTGGGTGCGATTGACGCTACCGCGTAGCTGCCGGTGGAAGAGAGGGTTGCACACAGAAGAAGAGAAGCAAGGCGCATCGTAGTCCTTTCAAGATCGTGTAGAGCAGGGTATCTATATACATTAAGCAGATGCCGAACCTTCGTGCTGATGTCACATCGGCCTATAACTTTTTTTCGGTCCTGGCTGGTTTTTCACCGGGCAACCGAGTCATGTAGTGTTCTCAAACTCAGGTGTTCAGAAATTTGTTCAACTTCTGAGGCTTGAGGCTGCCTACCCGGAAAGGGGGCCAGATTGTCGACATGGTTTCAAAAGGGGCTGTTTCGCATCAGGCGTCACTACCTGCCGTTGAGCCTCAGCAGCTTTCGCCGGATCTACTGGCGGCTGCTCGGCATGCAGGTCGGGCGCGGCACCCGGCTTTCGACATTGGTTGTCACCTGGCCTCACAAGGTGGCGCTCGGAGATGCCTGCAGTCTGGAGCAGAATATCTACTTCAATGCCGCCGGTGGCCACACTACCGGCATCGTAATCCGCGTCGGGACAGGCACGTTTATCGGGAATGGTTGCGAATTCAATGCGATCGAGTCCATCCGGATTGGTGAGACCTGCCTGATCGCCAGCGGTTGCCGATTTGTGGATCATAATCATGGCGTCTCGCTGGACGCACCAATGAAGTCGCAGCCGGAGATCTCTGCGCCAATTGAGGTTGGCTCCGACGTCTGGATCGGCACCAACTGCGTTGTGCTGAAGGGAGTCACCATAGGGGACGGCGCGATCGTGGCGGCCGGATCGGTCGTGACGAAATCCGTTGAACCCTACAGCATTGTGGCGGGGGTGCCGGCGAGAACGATCCGGTCGCGCCGCGAGGGCGGGTCTACAACAAAGCCCTGAACTCGAGCAGGAGCTTGTCAGCAGAGGCCTGCCAGGTGTAACCGGCTGCTCTGGTCCTGCCGCGTTCGATCAGTGCGGGGCGATCCGCTGAATCTACTGCAAGGTTGGCAATAGCCTCTACGTGTCCGGCAAGATCCTGCGGCGACAGCAGGATAGCTGCGTCGCCCGCAACTTCAGGAATACCCGTTGTGTTGCTGCTGACAACGGGCGTGCCGCTGGCCATTGCCTCGATTACCGGCATGCCGAAGCCGTCGTAAAGTGTGGGAAACCAGACCACCATAGCCGCCTGGTAGAGGGCGACAAGCTGCTGCTCCTCCTGAAAGCCTCCCAGAATGCAGGAAGGTCCCAGTGCTCTGGCGCGAGCGAGATACACCTCATCCGCATGGTTGATGACGACCAGCAGCAGGTCCGGGTGGATCTGCTGGATGGCGGGCCAAGCGTCCAGGATCAGGTCAGCATTCTTGCGAAACTGCAGACCGCCGGGCACCAGCACAAACTGCCGGTCGCGAATGCCGAGCGTATCCAGCACTTCTAGGCCTTGTGAGGTCGAGGGAAGAAAAAAGCTGTTTGACGCGGCATTGGGTACCACCCGCAGCCGGTCGCGCAGGTCCGGGAAGAAGTGCGCGGTTCGCTCCGCTGCAAAGTTGGAGATCATCTGCAGCATGTCCGCCTCGCGGTTCAGCCTGGCAAATAATAACCGCCACTTGAATCGCTGCTTTTGAAGCCACCAGCTGGTTTTGTGGGCTCCCTGCTCAAAATGCTGCGCATCGTGGCATGTGACGGCCAGCCGTGCTTTGCGCGTTGGAACGTAGGATTCCGCGGTGCAATGGACGATATTTGTTGCCGGCCAGTAGTCCTCTGCAAAAGGGCGGTTCAGCAGGATCCAACGAAGCTGTTGTTTGGACGTGTCGCGGTCAAACAGGTGGTAGTCGAAGGAAGTCCAGGGTTCACCGACCGCATCCACGATTTTCCGGTGATCTTCACGATCCGCCAAGACATGCAGAGAGACGCCAGGAGATCTGTGCAGATGCTCCGTGAGTTCACGGGAGACCCGGCCGACTCCTGTCGACCGGTAGATGTTTCTGAGGTGTACATAACTCAGTATGTTCAAAGGCGGCTTCCCGATCAGAGCCGGATTGCTGCTGACCCCGTTTCAACGATTGTACCGGGGTCATGGAAGGCTCCCTCGCTTTGCTTGCGGCAGGTCTGTGCCTGTGAACTGCCGGCTGCTCGGTCGCCACTGTGAAGAGCGCGGCGGGCCGTTACGCCCCTGGCAAACCGGTCTGCCAGGCGGCAGCCGGCAGCCTGCATCCATTGCAGGGGTGCTATCTCCGTGGATGCGCTGCGAGCCTCCTGTTCCAGCCACCCGCGAACGTCTTTATCATCCATTTCGCGCAGCGCAAGAGCCTGTTCTTTTGACAATGTGATCCCACGGCCTGCAGGAGTTCTGTTCAGGCACGGTTCGCACGTAGAGGAACACTCAGGGCAGTGCGTACGGGTTTTGAGCACCCTGCTGGCCATCAACGCAAGAGCCCGCGTGGTGTGGCCGCAGTCTCGACAGGTCATCCAAACGGCCGAATCAGTCATATCGCCTCCAGACCCTGCAACCCTGTTCGGGCAACAAAGGCAAACAATTCAGAAACTCTATCGGCTGGAAAGGTGCGCCCTTGAGTTGTAGGACTCAGGTACAGCTTTCAAGCTAGCGAAGCGTACCACCTTGGAAGTAGAAACGTACACCTTGTGAGCCGGGTCGTGATGTCATCTGATCTCATTCGGGAAACAGATCAGCGGCAAGCGCCCGGCGTGCGGATGATCCTGTATGGGATATTGCTTTGAGTTCAAACCGCGGATGCCATCCCGAAGAAAGACTTTCGGGGTAGAACGGAATCTGCCTAAGCTGGTGTGGGAGATTTAACCTTCAACGCTTACGCAATCCGGTGCTGTTTGGCTTATGGGACGGCTTACAGCAGCGTAGGTGGCGGAGGGAGAGGGATTCGAACCCCCGTTGGACTTTCGCCCAAAGCAGTTTTCAAGACTGCCTGTTTCAACCACTCACACATCCCTCCGCAGGGGCCGTGGGGCTCCATTCATCGTAGCAGGGCATCGTCTTCTTACGATGCAAGGCAAGCCTGTGGCTTGGCGGAGTAGCATAGATCCATGGCGGTTGCTACATCGAACCGGGGCAGTTTTGAGAGCACTCTGCGCTCCGCGAAGACGACCATGGTCTTTTCCGAGACCATGCACCTTGCTATGGACAGTTTCCGTGCCAGCAAGGTCCGTTTTCTGCTCACGATGCTGGGCATGATTATCGGTTCCGCATCGATTGTGCTAGTGGTTACGGTGGGTCTGACAGGTCGTCAGTACGCGCTGAACACGCTGAGCAGCATTGGACCCAACATGGTGGAAATGCAATACAGCGGCGGTGCCACCAGTGGACCGGATAATACGTCCACGCCCGATTACATGACCAAGGAAGACGAAGTCGCGGTCGCCTCGCAGGTGCCGGGCATTGCGTACAGTTCGCCCATGCTGGAGTTCCATGCGCCGGTCAGTATCGGCAGCGGACGCACCAAAGATGTGCAGTTGCTGGGCGTCTCGCCAAGGTACAAGGATGTGCGCAACCTGGCCGTCGTAAGCGGCCGGTTCTTCGATGATCAGGACACCCTGGCGCACGAGAAAGTGGGGATGATCGTCGAGGCGCTTGCAAAGGAACTATTTGGTTCGGCGCAGGCCGCGGTCGGCAAGGTGATTAGCCTGAATGGCATCCCTGTGGAACTTATCGGCACCTTTAAGCTGCGGGTGGACCTTTTCGGCCAGTCGGAAATCAGCGATCAGACCATCCTGCTGCCTTATCCGGTTGCGCGCTACTTTACCGGGACAGATACCGTGAAAGAAATCTTTTTCACCATGCGTAATCCCGGTGACGTGCCGCGCGCAGGCGTCAGGATTCTTGACCTGATCCGCTCGCGCCACCGCAAGACCAGTAACTACAACGCCTTCACCATGGTCGCCATTCTTGACACCATGGACAAAGTTGCGGTGGCTCTGACGTATGTGCTGACAAGTGCTGCCTTTATTACCCTGGTGGTGTCTGGCGTAGGGATTATGAACAGCATGCTGGCCAATGTCACCGCACGCATTCGCGAAATTGGTATTCGGAAAGCTCTTGGTGCCACAAAGCGCGAAATTAGGCTTCAATTTCTCACAGAAGCGGTCTTTCTGTCGCTATGCGGAGGTGTCGTCGGTACGCTGCTGGGCCTTGCTATACCAATCAGCGTAAACATCCTTACGGATATTCACATTCCCATGTCGTGGCTTTCCGCGGTCATCGCGCTGCTGACGAGTGTTCTTGTCGGCGTTATTTTCGGAACGTTACCAGCGAACAGGGCTGCGTCGCTTGATCCGGTTGAGACATTGAAATACGAGTAGATACGGATCAAAGACCGCGCAAATTACATGACCAGTGCGATCTGTTCCAGTTCTGCCTGCATGCATGCCAGGTTGCAGTGAACCGCGTCGATCCGTGTGACAACGTTGCGAGCACCCTCGCTGGAGACGCCGTAGCCGCGTGCGCTCATAAAGCTAGAGACCAGTTCCGCAGCCTGCCAGCTGTCCAGGCCCGACTGCAGCAACTCTGTGCGGAGGGCGGCAACATCTTCTGCGGTAAACTTTGTGTCGATTGGCGTCGCTTCCATGGCACTACCTCTCTACTCACGGTTGCTGATTAGACGTGGCGACCGAAAGCGGGTTGCTGTACATGGCTGCATTGTGCGCGTTTATCGCGCCATTCCCGACGCCCGCGGTGTTACCAGGCGCGGCTACGCAGCGGGTACAGCCTGTATTCTGAAGGCACATGAGCGCACGCGTACTCGATGGGCCGGCCATTGCGGCTGGGATCAAGGCAGAGGTGAAAGAGCAGCTGGACCGGTTGCGAGAAGCAGGCGTGCAACCAGGCCTGGCAGTGGTGTTGATCGGCGACAATCCTGCCTCGGCTATTTACGTCCGCAACAAGGTAAAAACCTGCGAGGAACTGGGTATCCGCAGTACGATGTTGCAACCGGATGCGGGCCTGAGCACGCAGGACCTTCTATACATCGTTCGGGACCTTAATGAACGTGATGATGTCGATGGCATCCTGGTGCAACTACCCTTACCCGCGCAGGTGGACTCCAAGCAGGTGCTGGAAGCCATCTCGCCCTGGAAGGATGTGGACGGCTTCCACCCGGTAAATGTAGGTCGCCTGTACACGGGCCAGGACTGCCTTACGCCCTGCACGCCGACCGGCGTGCTGGAGATATTGCAGCGAAGCGGCATTCCGACAGACGGCGTGGAGGCCGTGGTGGTGGGTCGCAGCGACATTGTCGGAAAGCCTACGGCAGGCATGTTGCTGAAGGCGAATGCCACGGTAACGACATGCCACATCCACACTGTGAATCTGGCCAAGCACACACTTGAGGCGGACATTCTGGTCGTCGCCGTCGGCAGGCCGGGGCTGATTACGAGGGAGATGGTCAAGCCCGGCGCGGTGCTGATCGATGTGGGCATCAACCGGATTACCGAGGCAGCGGACGTAGCGCGATTCTTTCCGGGTGACACGTCCCGGTCGGCAACCTTCGCGAAACGCGGATCGGTCGTAATGGGTGATATTGACCCAGCGGCCTACGCCGTATGCAGTGCATACACACCAGTACCCGGAGGCGTGGGGGCCCTGACGATTGCCATGCTGATGCACAACACCGTGAAGGCAGCCCGGCTGCGCCGCGGGATGCAGTAGGCGACATTGCTGCGCGTAGCTCTGACAGGTGGAGTGGGTAGCGGCAAGTCCGCTGCTGCCGCCATGCTGCGTGAGTTGGGCGCGCATGTCTCGCAGTCGGACGAAGTTGGCCGCGCCATGATGCAGCCGGGAGAGCCGGTCTTCCATGCGATACGGGAGCACTTCGGCACGGTGGTAATGGCGGCGAATGGCGAACTCGATCGCGCTGCGCTTGCAGACATCGCCTTTCGGCAGGGCCGGGTGGAAGAACTGAATGCCATCGTGCACCCGGCGGTCATCTACGCACAGGAAAGATGGATGAACTCCGTTGGTGCCAAGAACCCTGGTGCTGTGGCAATCGTTGAGTCAGCTTTGGTGCTTGAGACAAGGTATAGCCCTTCGCCTAAGGTGGAAACGCTTTTGACTGACACGGCAGCACCCTGGCGAACGCGCTTCGACCGTATCGTCGTGGTTACGACACCTGCTGAGCTCCGCCGCGACCGCTACCTGCGGCGTGCCTCTTGGCAATCTGTCGCCGTTGCCGCAGCCGATTTTGAACATCGCGCAGCGGCACAGTGGAGCGACACGCAGAAAGCCGCCCTGGCAGACTTTGTAGTCCCAAATGGGGGCAGCCTGGATGAGCTTCGAGATCGCGTTGAGGTGCTTTACCTGAACCTGCGGCAAGAAGCGGCGGATTCAATCCAGGAAGCGATGTGAACGGTACCGGCGTCTAAAATCGACAGCAAGGTAATTTGACGCAGGTGCAGCAGGAGTATATGGCATGAAGTTCCGAAGGGTTCTGCTGGTGGTTTTGCTGGTGAGCAGCTTTTATTACCTGACGCAGCACCTGTGGCCCGCCGGCTCCGTTGCAGCGTTAGTCCAGCGATATGCACCTGCAACGGCAGACCGCTTCACGCTGGTTCACACCAGCGGACCCATGGGCCTTTTTGACCTTAAGGTTGCAAATGCCCAGCCTGAGTACGACGCAGAAGAACAGAACAACATTGCTGTCTACAAGCGGCTGACACCGAGCGTTGTGAACATCACCACGACCACAGTCGCCTTTGATTTTTTTTACGGCGCGGTTCCGCAGCAGGGGCAGGGGTCTGGGTTCATCCTCGACAAGCAGGGTCACATCCTGACGAATAATCATGTCATTGGTGAAAATGCGCAGCGGGTCGAGGTGCAGCTTTTCGACAAACACAAGTACAAGGCGCAGGTCATTGGCGTGGACAAGATGCACGACCTTGCCCTGCTGCAGATCAATGCACCAGGCCTGCAGCCGGTTGAGCTTGCCGACTCCAAGTCGCTGATGGTCGGTCAGAAGGTCTTTGCAATTGGAAATCCGTTCGGGCTTTCCGGCACGATGACGCGCGGCATTATCTCGGCTATCCGCAGCGTGCGCGGCCCAAACGGCAACGCGATTGACAACGCGATCCAGACCGATGCAGCAATCAACCCCGGCAACAGCGGTGGCCCGTTGATGAACTCGCGCGGCCAGGTCATCGGTATCAACACCATGATTGCCTCTAACAACGGCGCGGACCAGAGCGCCGGCATCGGCTTTGCCATTCCCATTGCTACCGCGCGTGCGGTTCTTGACGATTTCTCAAAGTACGGTCATGTGCGGCGTCCCACGCTGGCAATTCTGCCGCTGGAGATCGGTCCCGACCTTGCCGGTGACATCGGATTGCCAAGTGACTACGGCGTACTGATCCAGCGGGTACTGCCCGGCGGCGCAGCGGAACGCGCCGGCCTGAAGGGTGGCACGCAGCGTGCTGCGCTGGGCAATACTCCGGTTATGCTGGGTGGCGACTTTATTGTGGCCATCGAAGGGCAGGAGATCACCAGCGCGCAGGACATCAGCACAGTGATGAACTCTCACAAGACCGGCGACGTGGTGACCGTGACCATCTTCCGCGGCCGCCGCCGTTCAGAGGTGAAGGTGACGCTGGGCGAAGCAAGCAGCGAACAGCAGATTTAGAACCTCGTGACGTCCGCCTTGTTTGTCATTCCGCAGCGAAGCGTAGGGATCTGCTACCTACGAGCACCAAGCTCAGCCTATGCTCCGGGGCTTCGCAGTACGTACCGCCGACCCTCAACACGGTAGCGACCGCTCAGCACGCGAGCAATGCCCTCCGCATAGGCAACATGTTCCTGCGCCAGGATGCGCTCCGACAGCGACGAAACAGTGTCACCGTCTTCAACAGCAACAGCTTTCTGCAGCACAATCACGCCGTGATCGACAGCCTCGTCAACAAAATGCACAGTGCACCCACTGATTTTTGCGCCATGTTCCAACGCCTGCTGCTGTGCATGCAGCCCTGAAAACGCGGGCAGCAGCGACGGATGGATGTTCAGAACGCGATCTGGGAACGCCCGTAGAAACTCCGGTGTCAGCACGCGCATGTAACCGGCCAGGATGACGTAATCGACCGCATGTTCCCGCAGCGCGTCAACCATTGTGCTGTCATGCTCAGTCCGCGGCGTACCCTTACTTGGAAAAGCCAACGTGGCAAGGCCGAGCTCTTTAGCAGCCTGCAGGCCTGGCGCGTCTGGCGCGTTTGAAATGACTACGACGATCTCGCAACCGCTGATCGTTCCACTGCGAATGGCACGCTCAACAGCAAGGAAGTTGGAACCGCGCCCGGACAGCAGCACTCCTAGACGTTTCGTGATCATCATCAGACGTATTGAACGCGACGCTCGCCCCTTGCGATGCGCCCGATCACACAATGCCGCTCATTGGCTCGATTGAGAACGGCTTTGGCTTTCTTCGCAAGTTCCGCCGGAACCACCACGATCATGCCGATGCCCATGTTGAAGGTGCGCAGCATTTCGTCGCGATGGATCGAGCCAAGTTCCTGTAGATGCCGGAACAGTGGCGGCGGCTCCCATGCGCTCAGTTCCACTTGCGCGCACAGTCCTTTCTGAAGGATGCGGGGTAAATTCTCGGTAATGCCGCCGCCGGTGATGTGCGCCATGCCGCTGACCACACCCGCGTTGCATAACTTCCTCAATATGGAGAGGTAGCTGCGGTGTTGCCGCATCAACGCGACACCGGTTTTGTCTTTGAGTTCGTTTACGTACTGCTCCGCGCCGTACTTCGCCACCTCAAACAGCAGCTTGCGCGCCAAAGAGTAGCCATTGGTGTGCAGGCCGTTCGATGGCAGGCCAAATAGTACGTCACCCGCCTCAATCTTTTCACCGGTAACGATCGCGTCGCGATTGACAACGCCCACGATGAAGCCGGCCAGGTCATACTCGCCCTCGGCGTAGAAGCCTGGCATCTGCGCGGTTTCACCGCCAATCAAAGCGCAGCCGTTGGCTTTGCACGCTTCAGAAAGGCCTTCCACTACCTTCTCCATCACGCTGCCTTCCAGCTTTCCGGTGGCCAGGTAGTCCAAAAAAAACAGGGGAGTCGCGCCCTGCACCGCAATGTCGTTCACGCAGTGGTTGACCAGGTCTCCACCCACTGTGTGATGGATGCCAAGCTCAAAGGCGACCTTTAACTTGGTGCCGACGCCATCTGCCGACGACACCAGGACCGGGTCGGGATACTTCTGCAGATCGAGGCCGAACAGACCGCCAAAGCCGCCGATCTCGCTCAGGACGCTCTTGTTGAAGGTTTTTCTAGCCAGCATCTTGATGCGCTGTTTTGTGCGATCCCCTTCGGTAATGTCGACGCCTGCATCGGCGTAGGTGGCGGCTTTTGCACCAGGTTTGCTGAGGGACGAGGCAGGGTCTGCGGCGCGTACGTTCACGTGCGTTCCTTCCATTGCATGGCTGTTCCGCAAGCATTGAGGATAGCAGGGCCATTCCGCGTGGAAATGAAGATCGCGCGGCAAACTTATACTTGGGCTATGACCTTGTTGTTAGATCGTTCGCGTGAGCTGCAGCGCCGTGCTGAGGCATTGATACCGGGCGGCGTCGATTCGCCCGTGCGCGCATTCCGCTCGGTGGGCGGCGATCCTCCCTTTGTAGACCGCGCAGAGGGTGCCTACCTGTACGACGTGGACGGCAACCGCTATATCGACTTCTTTGGCTCGTGGGGAAGGGGACCAGTTTCGGCGCGTCCACCGCGGCAGAGGCGGAGCTTGCCTCGCTGATTGTGCAGGCCCTGCCATCCATGCAGAAGCTGCGCTTTGTGTCGTCCGGTACCGAGGCCGTCATGAGTGCCATCCGCGTGGCGCGCGCGTTCACCGGCCGTAATCGCATCCTGAAGTTTGAGGGCTGCTATCACGGCCACTCCGACGCCCTGCTGGTCAAAGCAGGCAGCGGCGTGGCTACGTTGGGCATTCCGGGCTCCGCGGGCATTCCGGTGGAGACGACCCAGTTCACTACAGCCATCCGCTACAACGACATCAGCGAAGTAGAGCAGGTATTTGCGCGGCATCCCGGCGAAGTTGCCTGCATCATCCTTGAGGCCGTGGTCGGCAATGCCGGTACTATTCTGCCGCAACCCGGCTACCTGCAGGCGCTGCGTGACATCTGCACGCACGAGGGTGCGCTGCTGATTTTCGACGAGGTCATGACGGGCTTCCGCGTTGCCCTGGGTGGCGCGCAGGCCCTGTACGGCATCACGCCGGACTTGACCACGCTGGGTAAAATCATCGGCGGCGGCCTGCCTGTGGGCGCATTCGGAGGGCGCGCCGAGATCATGAACATGCTGGCGCCGCTTGGCCCGGTCTACCAGGCGGGAACACTTAGCGGCAACCCACTTGCCATGGCCGCCGGCATCGCGGCTCTGACCACCTTGATCGATGGCGGAGATGCTTTCTACCAGGCGCTCGGCGAGACCACCCGCCGCATCGCCGAAGGCGTTGAGCATGCCGCCAAACAGGCAGGCATCGCGTTGTGTACGGCGTGCGAAGGCTCCATGTTTACATGGTTTTTTCAGGATGGCCCTGTAAGAAACTTCGAGGATGCCACAAGGAGCGACACTGCAAGGTTTGGCCGCTTTCATCGCGGCATGCTGGAACGCGGTGTGTGGTTGCCTCCATCGCAGTTTGAAGCAGCCTTCATCTCCTGCGTGCACGGCGACCCGGAGATCGAGGCCACAGTTATAGCAGCAAAGGAAACCTTCGCGGAGCTTCAGCAGGGCTGACCTTAATGCACAAGGGCCGCGCTTTGCGCGGCCCTTGTTTCATGCTGCAAGTTCTAAGAAGAGCTTTTTGCTGTTTCAAACCGCTTATTCACTTCTTCCCAGTTCACAGTGTTCCACCAATTTGCCAGGTACTCGGGCCGCTTGTTCTGGTATTTCAAGTAGTAAGCGTGTTCCCAGACATCGTTACCCAGAATAGGAAAGCTGCCGGTTGAAATCGGATTGTCCTGATTTGGCGTTGTCACAATGGTCAGCTTGCCACCCTTGAAAATAAGCCAGCCCCAGCCGCTGCCAAACTGCTTGGCGGTGGTCTCGTTGAACTGCTTCTTGAAGGTCTCGAAGTCGCCGAAATCCGCCTTGATTTGTTCGCTGATAGCACCTGCCGGCTCGCCACCGCCACCCGGCTTCATAATTTGCCAGAACATGGTGTGGTTGACGTGACCGCCGCCATTGTTCCGAACTACGGCACGCACATCTTCCGGCACAGCATCCAGGTTCTTCAGCAGGTCTTCCGGCGATTTCGCGCCCAGTTCGGCGTGCTTCTCGACAGCACCATTCAGGTTGGTCACGTAGGTGGCGTGATGCTTGTCATGGTGCAATTTCATGGTTGCTTCATCAATGTGCGGTTCAAGCGCGTTGTAGTCATAGGGCAGTACGGGCAGTTCAAAGGGCACGGTCAATCTCCTCTTGCTTCGTTCTGGTCGGTCCGGTTCCTGAAAAGAGTGCGCGGTGTTTGCGCATGTCGGGTGGTTGGATGCGATGCCGGAACAGACGGATGCGCTTCGATCACGATTGCAGGCTGGGCCGCCCGTCGTGGTTTGAGGCTTCTGCCAGCCTGCGGAACGTTTGAGAGTATGACCCTGCCGCGCCAACTGCATCGTAGGTTCTAATGGAGCAAGCATGAACGCACTCACTGCTGCTTACCGATGGCTGGATGACCAGGGACCGGCTTTTGGCGCGCCCGGCCTCGAGGCACGCTGGACCTCCAGCAAAAAAGACGCCGTGTGTACTGCTTACGCAGCCAGCAGCCGAGTCTGGTTTACTGTGTCGCACGGCACCCTGAACGAGATGTACTACCCCACCATTGACCGTCCGCAGACGCGCGATATGGAACTGATCTTCACCGATGGGGAGACCTTCGTTCACGAGGAGAAACGCGACTTCGAGTACGACTTTCACTATATCGACCCGGATTCGCTCGCCGTGCGTGTTGTTGCCAGCGATCTTGACGGTCGCTACACAGTCACAAAGGAGTTTGTCTGCGACCCACACCACCCTGTTGTATTGATGCACGTCAAGGTGGAGGGTGAGGAGGCCGTGCTGTCGCGCCTGAAGTGTTATGCGCTGCTTGCCCCGCATCTGAATGGTGGCGGTGCCGGCAACTCCGCACGGTCCATAGAAGTGGCTGGCAAGCGATCCATCCTTGCCTGGAAAGAGAACACCGCCCTTGCCATGGGGGTGGATTGCGGTTTTACCCGCACTTCCTGCGGCTATGTCGGCTCGTCAGACGGATTTCAGGACTTGTCCAGAAATATGCGCATGAGCTGGGAGTTCGGCCAGGCGCTGGATGGAAACATTGCCGTCACAGGCGAAATCGACGTCGCGCGCCAGCGGGAGTTCACCATTGCCATTGCTTTTGGCGATGGCTACCACGCAGCACTGGCAGGCATGATGCAGTCCCTTTCCGTGCCGTATGCGTTGCACGTGAAGCGTTTTATCGAGCAATGGCATCGTGCTGCCTCGCCGGAGCGTCTGGCTGCGGCTTCGCATGATGATGGCCGCCTGAT
The DNA here is from genome assembly GCA_964243585.1 of uncultured Terriglobus sp. Classification (GTDB taxonomy): domain Bacteria; phylum Acidobacteriota; class Terriglobia; order Terriglobales; family Acidobacteriaceae; genus Terriglobus. The sequence continues at coordinate 4,420 of CAXTFT010000021.1, read as the reverse complement.
GCGCATCAGCCACAACATCATCCTGGCGCACGAAGATAAGACCTACTCCGGCGCCTTTATCGCCTCGGCTTCCATTCCCTGGGGTAACGCCAAGGGCGACGACGACCTTGGTGGTTATCACCTGGTGTGGACGCGTGACATGATCCAGTCCGCGACCGCGCTGCTGGCCTGCGGACGCATCGATACAGCTCGGCGCGCGCTGGTCTACCTGGCCTGCACCCAGCGGCCCGACGGATCGTTCGCGCAGAACTTCTGGATTGATGGAACACCATACTGGACCGGTATCCAGCTGGACGAAGTTGCGTTTCCCATCATGCTGGCATGGCGGTTGTGGAAGCAGGACGGACTGGGTAACTTCGATGTTTTCCCCTTTGTGGAGCACGCTGCGGCTTTCCTGGTGCGTTACGCTCCCATTACCCAGCAGGAGCGCTGGGAAGAGGCAGCAGGCTACTCGCCGTCAACACTGGCAACGGTAATTGCCGCCCTGGTTTGCGCCGCGGACATCGCTCGCGCGCATCATTCGCCGGAGCTGGGTACATTTCTGGAGAGCTACGCCGACTGGATCGAATCACACCTGGATGAGTGGACCACCACCAGCAACGGCGTGCTGCACCCCGACGTAAAGCGGCACTATGTGCGTATCCAGCCGTCGGCACCCGGCGAGTTGTTTTACAACCCAGCATTTGGCGACGGGCGGTACAACATTGCAAATCGGACCCCGGGTGAACGGTTCAATTTCGCGGCAAACGAGATTGTGGATGGCGGCTTTCTGGAGCTTGTCCGTTACGGCATTCGCCGCGCTGATGACCCGCTGATCGTCGATTCACTGAAGGTTATCGATCACATCCTAAAGATCGACACGCCTTATGGCTCATGCTGGCGGCGGTACAACCATGATGGGTACGGTCAGCAGAAGGATGGCGGCCCGTTTATCCACCATGGGCAAGGGCGTGCATGGCCCATTCTTACCGGTGAGCGCGCTCACTACGAAGTGGCTGCTGGTGGAGATTTTGCGCGGCACATAAAGGCCATGGAGCGCTTTTCATCGTTCGGTGGCATGCTGCCGGAGCAGGTTTGGGATTACGCCGATATGCCCGACAAGGGTCTGTACTTCGGGCGTTCCGCCGGTTCGGCTCAGCCGCTGGTCTGGGCTCACGCGGAATATGTCAAGTTACTGCGCTCCGCGGTAGACGGCAGAGTCTTTGATCGCATTTCATGCGTTGAGGAGCGCTACGGCGTGCAACGTGAAGACCGCACCTTCCAAAGCGAGGTGGAGTTCTTCCAGATAACCCGCCCAGTTGCAGAGCTGCCGAAAGGCAAGCGCTTGCAGGTTCTGGATGGCGCGCGTTTTCGCGTGGTGTGGACGGTCGATGAGTGGAAGACAACCAACAGCACAGAGGCCAAACTCATCGGATATCCAGGCTTTGCGGCGGAGTTGCCTGTTGGACCGGAGACGCCGGGACCATTGGAGTTTACGTTGCACTGGCCCGCGGAGGATCGCTGGCTTGGCACAAACTACAAGCTGCCGGTGAACGGCAGTTAGAGAGAACTTTTACTTGGTAGCCGCCATGGGCTTGTACACTTGGCGGAACGCGTTTTGCGTACCGTGCATGGGACGCGACTTTTCTTTTGACGGGAACCCAGGCGTTTGAACCGTCTGGCGATCCTAGACCCAGCGCTCCGGCGCCCTTACCGCAGAGGAACGAATGACCGATCTCGACAAGATTTCCATTGATACCCTTCGTCTGCTCGCAGTCGATGCCATCGAAAAAGCTGCAAACGGCCACCCGGGCGCTCCCATCGCCCTTTCGCCACTGGCGTATCTGCTGTTTGCCAAGAACATGAAGCATGACCCGTCAGACTTCAAGTGGTCAGACCGTGACCGCTTTGTTCTTTCAAACGGGCACGCCTCCATGTTGCAGTACGGCGCGCTGCACCTGTCCGGCTATGACATTTCACTTGATGATTTGCGCAATTTTCGCCAGTGGCATTCGAAGGCCCCGGGACACCCCGAGTACGGCTTCACGCCCGGTGTTGAAGTCACCACGGGTCCCCTAGGACAGGGTCTCGGCATGTCGGTCGGCCTCGCGATTGCGGAAAAGCATCTCGGCGCCATCTACAACCAGCCGGATATGGAGATTGTGGACCACCACACCTACTGCATTGTGGGTGACGGCTGCCTGATGGAAGGCATCTCGCACGAGGCTTGTTCGCTGGCCGGCACACTTGGCCTGGGCAAGCTGATCGTCTTTTACGACGACAACCTGATCTCGCTGGACGGCCCCACGGAACTGAGCTTTACGGAAGATGTGGACAAGCGCTTCGCCGCTTATAACTGGCACGTGCAGTTTGTCGACGATGGTAACGACCTTCAGAAGCTGCAGCAGGCCATCACCATCGCCAAGGCAGAAACAAAGAAGCCGTCGCTGATCCGTATCCGTACCGTGATTGGCTATGGCACGCCCAAGGCCGGCACCAGCAAGGTGCATGGCGAGGCGCTGGGCAAGGAAGCCGCTCGCAAAACCAAGGAGTTTTTCGGCTTTGATCCGGATGTCGACTTTGCCGAGCCCCAGGAAGCGCTGGACAACTGGGCACAGGCAAAGACCCGTGGCGCCGAAGCGCACGAAGCATGGAGCGAATTATTCGCAAAATATAAGACGGCGCACCCGGAAATGGCCGCGCAGTTTGATCGCGTGATCAAGCAGGAACTGCCGGAAAACTGGGCCAAAGACATCAAGCCTTTCCCAACGGAAAAGCCAATTGCGACACGTACCGCGGGTGAGGTAGTGCTGCAGGCCATCGGCAAGGTTCTGCCGGAAATGATGGGCGGCGCGGCCGATCTGACTTCGTCGACGAAGACGATTTTCAAGGATTCCGCAAAGTTCCACGACGACCCCAAAGGCAAAAACATCTTCTTCGGCGTACGCGAGTTCGGCATGTGCGCGGCGGTAAACGGCATGGCGGCACACGGCGGCTTCATCCCGTTCGGCTCCACCTTCTTTGTGTTTACGGATTATTGCCGCCCGGCTATCCGCATGGCTGCGCTGATGAGCACGCACTCGCTGTTCGTCTTCACGCATGATTCCATCGGCCTGGGTGCTGACGGCCCGACCCACCAGCCTGTCGAGCACCTGATGAGCCTTCGCGCCATCCCTCAGCTAACCGACTTCCGCCCGGCGGACGCGAACGAAACCGCAGCCTGTTACCAGTTGATGATTGAGCGTAAGAACGCGTCGTTCATGGCGCTGTCGCGGCAGGACCTGCCGGTGTTGGATCACACAAAGTACAACGTGCTGGAGGGTCCGAAGAAGGGCGCGTATGTTCTCGTTGAGGCTGAGCAGCCTGACGTTATTGTTGTGGCTACGGGTTCAGAGGTATCACTGGTTATCAAGACACTGCCAGAGTTTGAAAAGGCAGGCCTGAAGGCGCGCGTCATTTCTATGCCGTCCTTCGCCGTCTTTGAAGAGCAGGATGAAGAGTACAAGCTCAGCATCTTTCCACACGGTACGCCAAAAGTTGCCGTCGAAGCCGGCGCTACCATGGGTTGGTGGAGGTATGTCGGTCGCGACGGCGGCATCGTCGGTCTGGATCACTTCGGCGGCTCCGCGCCTGGGCCGGAAGTGCTGGAGAAGTTCGACTTCACGCCCGCAGCTATCGTTGCGTCTGCCCAGAAAGCTATCGCACGCTAAGCAGGAGCCGGTCGCGTGGATTTAAACCGCGACCGGTTGTCTGCTGACGTTTACAGTCATCAACAGCGGAAGAGGATCCTTATGGAAATCGGTCTCATCGGTCTTGGCAAAATGGGCGGTAACATGGCGGAGCGTCTCCGCCAGGGCGGCCACAAGGTAGTTGGTTTTGATTTCAGCAAAGAAGCAACGGCAAAGCTGACCACTGCCGGTTCGGTGGGTGTGAACTCGCTCGAAGACCTCGTCAAGAACATGCAGTCACCGCGAGCCATCTGGATCATGGTGCCCGCGGGCGCTCCGGTGGACGAAACAATCGCCAAGCTCAAGCCCCTGATGCAGGCCGGAGACATCTTTATCGATGGCGGTAACTCAAACTACAAAGACTCTATGCGCCGCCACGATGAGCTGGCCAAGGAAGGCTTTGCATTTGTGGATGTGGGCACGTCCGGTGGCGTGTGGGGCCTGAAAGAGGGCTACAGCATGATGGTGGGCGGCGACGAGGATGTTGTCGAGAAAATCCGTCCAATCCTTGAGTGTCTCGCACCCGCCAAGGACAAGGGTTGGGGCCGCACGGGCCCGGCAGGTGCGGGCCACTTCGTGAAGATGGTGCACAACGGTATTGAGTACGGCATGATGCAGGCCTATGCCGAGGGATTCGCGATCTTTGAGGCCAAAAAAGAACTGAACCTGAACAACGCGCAGATTGCAGAAATCTGGCAGCACGGTTCCGTGGT